>JAGQQE010000778.1 GCA_020426345.1 Planctomycetaceae bacterium | reverse complement strand
CCCGATGATGTAATAGAAGATGCCTGAAAGCAGGGCCACCCCAAGCACAGCGCCAACCAAAATCAAAACAAATGGAGATTTGGTTACCTGCTGTTCTCCAGGGCGAGATGCTCCACCAGCAATCCGGTCGCCAAGCTGAGCCATGCGTCCCCGTGACAGTTGCCGACGGCCACGTTCCCTCTGAGCGCGAATGTCCTGTTCGACATCTCCTGCATCCGATTCCACATCATCGTAATCTTCGTCGTCGTATTCTTCCGCTGCCACTTGCTGTTTCCATCCGGTTCGACGATGGGCAGTTGACCGTTGATTTGATCACACTGCATCGTTGCTGAAAAAGCTAATGCTGTAAGTTTTCTTATCAGGTTTGTCAGCCTAAAGTGGCTGAATCTTATTTTTGATTCGCTGAAAGCCAGCCTGAGTTGCAGCATCGATTACAATGACTCGCATCTCATGCACAGAATCGGGATCCAAAACCAGATCCAGATCAGTTACTCCATTGGCTGCACCCTTTTCCTGCTGCAACAGGGCCAGCACTTCTTCG
>JAGQQE010000777.1 GCA_020426345.1 Planctomycetaceae bacterium | reverse complement strand
ACCAGAAGTCCTGACACGCTCACGCTGACCCAGGATCGAGGACGGAGGAGCGAGCACTTCGCCCTCTGAAGCCCATTCCCTCTGCCCCGCCCTTCGGCAAACGGCCGATCCGGTGCGGAAACCGGAATGACCGACGCAACAAGCAGGTCGCAACCACCTACCACAAGAACACTTACAACACCAACCCAGGTGTAGCGAGTGGGCCAGATTCACTGTGGAGCGATCGAACAATCTCCGCTTGCAAATGTGCAAAACATTCAATTGATGGAGACTTTGGAAGTTGATCGCATCAGCGGCTGCGACTATTCTTTTCGAGTAATGGTGCATCCTTGGTCGAAAACCGACTTTGTGATGGACGATTGTTTGGCCTCTGTTCCCACTGAATTAAGGACGACTTTCTTATGAAGACACGACGTGGTTTCACTCTCATCGAATTGCTGGTGGTCATTGCGATCATTGCAATTCTCATCGCTCTATTGCTGCCAGCGGTGCAACAGGCTCGTGAAGCGGCTCGCCGCTCGCAGTGCAAGAACAACCTCAAGCA
>JAGQQE010000776.1 GCA_020426345.1 Planctomycetaceae bacterium | reverse complement strand
TCGGCTGTGCGTGATAAATTTGGATAAGCCGACATCGCCAATTTTGATCGTCTCTCCATCGCGGAAGACATTGGACGGTTTCAGATCCCGGTGCACCAGTCCCCGACTGTGTAAATACGATAGTCCTTCTGAGATGCCCGACAGCCAGTAGCGGACCTGTTCCATCGGCATGCCCTGTGGATACTGATGCAGGGCTTTATCCAGCCCCTGGCCGGAAACATATTCCATCACCACCCAGTGATCGCCGTCCCGATCTGTTTTGACATCGAAAATGGTTACCAGGTTGGGATGCTTCAGATTCAGACACTGAGTCACTCCCCGCAACTCAACATCCATATTCTGCTGCAGCAGCTTTAATGCGACTTCCTTACCGGAATCACTCAGCGCGTAATACACCTCTCCAAATCCGCCCCGGTCGATGGCGCGCTTGATCGTAAAGCCTGCTAAAGGTTTCGATTCTGGTGCAAAGGTGAATTTCATTTTTCGTTCCATCCGTTAAACAACATGGCAGTTGTACGGTATACGATTCAACTCTCAACTATTT
>JAGQQE010000775.1 GCA_020426345.1 Planctomycetaceae bacterium | reverse complement strand
GCGATAACCATCATGCCCATTGTCATTCATCATCCAGCCAATACCGGCCTGATGAGGATACAGACCCGTCAGCAGTGACGCTCTTGTAGGGCAGCATCGTGCTGTGTTGTAGAACTGAGTGAATCGAAGCCCATTCGACGCCAGGGAATCCAGCGTTGGTGTCTTCGCTTCACCACCATAGCAGCCAATATCCGAATATCCCATATCGTCGGACAGAATGACAATAATGTTGGGTCTGTCTGCAAAAGAGGAATGGCATGTTGTTCCAGCCAGCCATATCGCAGCGACGCCGACACCGAACAGAAGTCTTTGCACGATTTCAAACCTGTCAGATAGAGTGGCAATTGTGTTCGCAACCGGCCGAACAATCCCATGGGATTTCCCGGACCTGATCGTGCGATTCTAACCAACACGGATCCCTGTTGCGATTGCAGCGCGGGCCACCCAGCGGATCTCAACGATGACAATTCCCTCTGGCAACCTCGCCCAGTCTGCCAGAGGCTCCCACACCAGAAGAATCCTCCATTGTCTGGGGCTCCGCCGCA
>JAGQQE010000774.1 GCA_020426345.1 Planctomycetaceae bacterium | reverse complement strand
ATGGCGTGCCCGCCGTCGTCCATCCGGACCAGTATATTATTGATGGTGGAGTGCCCGTAGCGGTAGGCTGCCGCCGAGAATACGTTCATGATGCCCGGGTCAACATAGGGATTATAGCCGTTGAAGGGCTCCAGGCTCATGCCCAGGGTGGGTAACCATTCTTCATAAACAATAGCCTGGATGAGCGCGCCAACCAGTTTGCGGGCGTGTTGGTACAGTTGCTCATCCGTCCAGCTGGGATTCGCTTCCGCCAGTTCTTCGCAAAGGCGGTTGTGTTCCCGGATGAAGAGCGTATGCATTGCCAGCAGAAAGGGATTTTCGTTGCCCCGCACATCCCCCAGTACAAACCATTTCTGTACATAAGGTAAAGGCATAGCCATTTCCGGTGCGGTGCTTTCAATCGGGGCATCGTATTCGCCCGTCGTCGTGTTAAATGGCGGCAGGTTTCCAGCCGACACCCGAAGCTTCCCCCCGGCAAAGGAGCGCAACCAGTACGCCCGCTCCTGGTTGGAACCGTATACCCCTGACCCATCAATAAAAGCTGTAA
>JAGQQE010000773.1 GCA_020426345.1 Planctomycetaceae bacterium | reverse complement strand
AAAGTCGTGTCATTCAAAAGGCTCTCGATTGTGCCTTCCACCAGATCCCGGCCGCTTTCGGTGCCCACCACGACCCCCGCCCGAATTCGCCCCAATTCAATCTGATCGGCGATAATCAACATTCCGTTGAGCAGCCCCAGACACGCATTGCTCACATCCATGACCAGCGCGCCGGCAGGAAGTTGCACACCATCATGCACGCGGGCCGCGGTCGCGGGTTCCATCTGGTCGCGACAGACAGAGCCATGAATCAGGGCTCCAAAATGGCGGCGATCGATCCCCGATTTCGCGATCGCCGCGCGCGCGGTTTCTATGCTGATCGTCCCTGGCAATGTACCCGGATCAAAAAATCGCCGTTCGCGAATGCCTGTCATGAGTTCCAGTCGCCCGGCAGGTAATGACAGGCGTTCATAGACACGCGCGAGACGACTCTCGATCTCATCTGAAGTGACCACATGCGTCGGCAACGTGTGGGCGACAGCTTCAATGCAGACGTGTTCGTAACGCATTCTCAGTCTCAACGGGGATAAGGCAGACGGAAGGGACTTA
>JAGQQE010000772.1 GCA_020426345.1 Planctomycetaceae bacterium | reverse complement strand
ATCTTCAGGGGGCCGACGGTCGTGTGCATCGAAACGGTGTCCCCGACTGGAAGCTCGACGAAAAATTCCGACGCGACGTCTTCACATTCGCTCGGATTCGCTACCGTTCCATGCGCGGCTGGGCGTGGGATACTGACTACCCGGATGCGGATCTTAATTTTTCATATCGCCTGCAGCAGCTAACCTCCATCCACACTGATCCTGACGGTGTGATTCTTGAGCTGACTGATCCGAGACTGTTCGACTATCCATTTATCTATCTTATCGAGCCCGGGTACATATATCTCGAAGAGGACGAACGCAAAGCCCTTCGGACCTATCTGCTCAACGGTGGTTTTCTGATGGTCGATGATTTCTGGGGCGACGAAGAATGGGATGGACTCGAACGGGAATTGACGCAGATTTTCCCGGAACGTCAATGGCAGGACCTGCCGCTGGAGCACCCGATTTTTCATTGCGTCTATGATCTCAAGGAACGGCCCCAAATTCCTGCGATCGGATTCGCTCATCAAATGGCGAATGGTGAGATTTATACGGCGCAGGGTTATG
>JAGQQE010000771.1 GCA_020426345.1 Planctomycetaceae bacterium | reverse complement strand
AATGACAATGTTTCAGGAGAAGATCGTCTTATCGCTGAGCAGGCATACAGTGGGTTGCTCTGGACGAAGCAGTTCTATTATTACTCTGTCTATGAGTGGATGAAGGGGGATCCTTCTCAGCCGAAGCCCTCACCCGATCGGCTCGGAAAGCGAAATCGTGAGTGGACTCACCTCTATAATATGGATGTCATCTCCGTTCCGGATAAGTGGGAATACCCGTGGTATGCGGCCTGGGATCTCGCCTTTCATACCCTTGGCTATGCGCGTGTGGATCCGGACTTTGCAAAGGAGCAACTCCTTCTGCTTTTGCGTGAGTGGTACATGCATCCCAACGGACAGATTCCGGCCTATGAATTTGCATTCTCTGATGTAAATCCTCCGGTGCATGCCTGGGCGTGCTGGCGGGTTTATAAGATGACTGGTCCGAAGGGAAAACGGGATCGAGATTTCCTGGAACGGGTGTTTCATAAGCTCCTCATTAATTTTACCTGGTGGGTAAATCGGAAAGATGTGCAGGGGAATAACCTGTTCACCGGTGGGTTCCTCGGCCTTGA
>JAGQQE010000770.1 GCA_020426345.1 Planctomycetaceae bacterium | reverse complement strand
GACTTCTACCAGGTAATGGGTGCGGAACTCCGCCGGCTGGACCGGCTGATCAACCAGCTGCTGGAAGTCGGCCGGCTGGACGCTGTCGGCCTGGGAACCGAACCGGAAGATGTGCCGCTGGAACCGCTGATTCGCCGGGCCGCCGAGATGGCGACCGTGCATCACAAACTGGTCGAAGCCGAGGTCTTCCAGTACGACTGCGATCCCGTCATTATTCATGCCCGGCGGCTGGTACTGGAGATGATCTTCGGCAATCTGCTGGACAACGCCGTCAAATACGGCGGTGCCGAGCCACGCGTGGAAATTGAAGTCCGGCTGGCCGGACCGGGCCGCGTTCGCGTGCGGATTGCCGATAACGGGGACGGTGTTCCCTCGCAGCTGCGCAAGCGGATCTTCAGAATGTTCTACCGTGGCGGCAGTGAGCTGGAGCGAAGGCAGAAGGGGACCGGCCTCGGCCTGTACATTGTGCGGACGCTGGTGCACATGCTCAAAGGCCGCATTTCGGTGGTCAACCGGACCGGGCAGAACGGCAGCGTCTTTGAAGTGGAGCTGCC
>JAGQQE010000769.1 GCA_020426345.1 Planctomycetaceae bacterium | reverse complement strand
CGCAGTTCGTAGTTGCGTACCTGGGCCCGGGCAAGACGCAGGCCCAGCGGCATTGAAAAGGAAAGGCCCACATTCCAGGTTGTGTTATTGCCCTGAGACAGTGATTCGTAGGCGCTGGAGTAACCGGCGTCGGTTGTTCCGTCATCGTCTTCCCGTCCAAGCAGACCATCTCCGAAACCATTGACGCGATATTGTGAGACCATATCCAGCCGCGGGCGGGAAAGGTTCTTTGCTGCGGTCAGCTGCAGCTCGAGACTTTTGATCTGCCATTTCTGGCGACGCAGTTCTGAACGATGAGCCAGAGCCTCAGTCAGCGTGGATTCCCATTCGACTTTCATGCGGGCTTCGGACGGATGGTCGGCCGGGGTGATGAATTCACCATCGTTCAGCGGCAGTCCCATCAGGCGTCTCAGGCGAGCTTCGGCGTCCAGAACATCGGCCAGTGACCCTTTAATGCGGGCGTCGGCTTCGAATATCCTTGCCTGCGCCTGAGCAATGTTTTCGCCGGGGGCTTCACGCAGGGACAATCGCTGCCAGAAACGAATCAGGTCCTTGA
>JAGQQE010000076.1 GCA_020426345.1 Planctomycetaceae bacterium | reverse complement strand
CGTCAATCGATCTCCGTTGTCCGCAAATGTCGCGGAGCCACCGTCGCCGATCACAACGTTCGTTCCATGACCTGTCGTGATGTCGTCTTCACCAAAGCCGCCGATGATCGTGTTGTTGCCGTCACCGACCTGAATAATTTCACCGCTGCCTTCCGTTTCGAAGGCGGACGCTGCGCGAGTCAGCGTGCCGTTGGCGGCAAATTCCACTTCGCCATGGTCACCGATAATGACATTGTTTCCGTTCGGTACCGTGATGTTGTCCTGGCCCGCACCTCCGATGATCACATTGTTGCCAGCTCCCACAACGATTGTGTCGTCGACCGACTGAGTATCGCCATCGTTGGCATTGGATGTAATCACGGCCCGGATCTGGCCACCTGGATTTTCAGTCACGAAGTTCGCTGCGATGGAAACACCGCCAATATCGCGAGACATCGACGCTCGGTCTCCGACAATGACGTTGTTGCCGGTGCCCGTTGTTATCGAATCATTGCCAAGACCGCCGATGACAATGTTGTTGCCGTCTCCTGCGGTGATGGTATCAATTCCGTCTCCGGTTCCCGTCAGCGAGGCAATCGTGCTGTCACTGACGCTTCCTTCATCGCCAATGATGATGTTGCTTCCGGCCTGCGCCCGAATCGTGTCGGCCCCCTGGCCACCGATGAGGATATCGGAGTCTCCGACGGCATTGTCAAAGGTCCCCGCCGTTTTGACGCCTTCGACATCCCATGAGTCAGAAAGATCACCGCTGATGGTGTCGTTGCCAGCACGTCCGTCGATCAGGTCTCTGCCCAGACCGCCGTTCAGGGTGTCGGCGGCCGAACCACCAACAAGGCTGTCATCGCCCAGTCCACCATCCAGGACAACCGTTTGATCGGCGACCGTTGCATCGATTCTGTCGTTGCCGTCCTGTCCGCTGATGATCAGGTTTCCGTCGGTTCCCTGAAGATTAGATGTGACAGTGACCACGTCATTGCCCATCCCGGCATTCAGAATCAGACTTGCATCGGCATAGACTGCCCCCAGTGTAATCTGGTTACCACCGGAGCCTGCAGAAATCACCAGTCCATTGTTGTAGTCGCCTCCGACAGCCGAGAACAGGATGTCGGCGGAAGCCATTCCGGCCAGTCGCAGCTGTTCATTCACACCCGCTTCACGCGTCAGTGAGATGGTGTCCGCTGTCTGGTCGGCCACATCGCTGACGACCAGTCGATTCTGGCCGCCGCCCGCATTCAGGTCGATCGGTCCGGCAACCAGATCCGTGGTCCCGGCATTCAGTGCGGCGTCAGACGAGATGTTAATGGTATCGTCGCCGTCGGCCGTGTTGATGTTGTAGTTCGAACCTGCTGCTGTGCTTTGAATATTCAGGATGTCGCTGCCTGAACCCAGCGTCAGATTTACGGTGCTGAAACCGTAATAATTCAATCCGGATGTGCGCGTCTGAAGTACAGCGGATCCGGTCAGACCGGAATCGTCCAGAGACGCAATGCCTGCAGACGAGTGTTCGCCTCGGAAAATGATTTCAAACGTATTGCCAAACTGTCGCAACGCAAAATTGTAGGTGTATGGCAGAGATGGATTGCTGTTGTTTGGATTCAGGATCTGTTCCAGTTGTTCTCGCAACTGCAGAAGCGGAGTTTTCACCTGGTCGTCGTAGTCGATCGTGACGGTGCTGTCGAGCAGATCGAACGTCAGCAGGCCGCCGGTTGCGGACACTGTGATCGTCTGCACGTTGTCAACGACAGGAGAGGTTGTTCCCTGAACCTGAGTGGCAATTCGAACGTCACGAGAAATCTCCGTTGTGCCGGAGAGCGACGTCTCCGTTGGATCTTCGCCCCAGACGAGCGATGGAATGTTCTGACCAACAAGTGTGCCTGCGAACGTGATTCGGTAGTCATAGGCGTGCTCGCCATCAAAAGTGCGAGTCACCCGAATGTCACCCGTCTGCGGATTCAGATCAGCAAGCAGTGTTTCCAGCGCTGATGTCAGTTCGCTTTCCAATGCGGCGAAGTTGACAGACACCGTCAGCGGATTGCCGTCTGTGTCGAGGATACTGTCTGCTGACAACAGGAACGAACCACCCGTGCCCTGAACCCAGATTGTCTGAACTTCGGCCACCGAAGGCATGTCCAGTCCTGTCAGAGTTGTGTCTGTCAGCGTTCCGGTGTTGTCGTTCGTGTCAGCGGCGTCGATGATGTTCAGAGTGTCGTCGGTGCCGTCTGCTCTCACAGACAGCAACGCGGTGATCCGGTCGATCGACTGATCGTCAGCGGTAACGTTAACCACATCTGTTCCGCTGCCCGTATCAATGTCCGTATGTCCGGCTATGGTTTTGACGTTGAACACGTCGTTTCCGGCACGGGACGTAATGCTGGTGCTTCCGGCATGCGTCGACTCGATATTGACCGTGTGCGATCCCGTTCCCAGCTGGATGTTGATTGCTTCCAGTCCGGAATACGTGATTCCTCCGTTAAAGGATTCACCCGCGATGACCGTATCTGGTCCCATCCCCAGACCGCTGATTCGGTGGTCAGTGATCGTCAGTGAGTCATCGACCGGGCTGAGTGCATCGACGAGATTCAGCGTGTCAACCTGCTGATCTTCGTTGACTCGCAGATTCAGGTTGACAGGTGTGATGAAGTACTTCGCACCTGGTTGTGATTCATCGATATCAGTGGTGTTTGGGTCATCTTCGACAGCTCCTGTGATCTCCGGCAGAATAGGATCGTTATTCTCATCCAGCGGCCACGGCTGTTTGAAGTAGACGGTATCTCCATCAACATGGTCGACGTCGAATGTGTATCCCTTCAAAGCCCCGTTCAGGAACGTGATGCTGTAAGGATTATCGTTCATTCGCGGATCGAAACCATCAGCCCTTGACTTGGTTTGCGGGTCGAAGTGTGTGATGGCGTCGTCCGTGAATCCCGACAAAACTCCGGCTAACCGGGCGGTTACACTTCCGTCTTCCAGTGGGAAGTTGGTTTCACCGGGCAGCATTACCGGGTTATTCAGGAATTGTTCGGCCCCAAGTCGGTTGCCACCTTCGATCGTCACAGGACCACGGATGCGGTTCACTCGCTGATCCATGCTGACAAACACGGCTGCGTCCTGTCCGTCGGCGTAGTTGTCCGAAACGGCCTTCACCAGAACCTTCTGAGGAATGTTCCAGTTCGTTGAATCGAAGACCAGCGTGTCAAATCCGGTCGCGGCATTGACAGCAACGGTTTGGGCGTCATTGTGTTCGCCACCGCCATTGCCGAAGGCAAACGCACTGTTGTATGTGCGGGTTGCCAGGTCCGTGAGGCTAATCGTCACGGTTTCTCCTGCGGCCGGAGCTTTCGTCAGTACGATTTCATAGGTGTCGGTCAGGCCCGGCCCCGTCGGACTGTACGACGGAGACGCCGTGGCAATGTCGACAGCAATTGTAAACTTCGTCCCCGTCGTGATTTGCGCGGGAAGCGTTGGCGAACTCGCCACCGTATACGTGTTGTTCTCCGGATCATATCCGGCAATTGTGGTGGTGAACGTCGCAGGTGCGTTGTTTGAGTCGAGATAGGTGAATGTAATGTTCTTCCCAACCAGAGATACCTGTGTGGCACTCACGTCGCGGCCGACCAGAGACAGATTCAACTGGTAGTTGGCCCCAGCCGGAACACCCGACGCAGCGGGATCAGTGCCGGTGTAAACGACGATTCTGTACGTTCCAGCCTGTGTCACCTCGAATGACATCAGCGGATCGTTCGTGGTCAGCGAGCCGTTGTCCGGAACCGGATTTCCGTTCTCAGTTACAACAACCGGTGTTAACGTGACGGCATTGCCGGCTGGATCGAGCAGCAGGAGCTTCAGTTGTTCCGCTCGAGCATTGCCGGTGATGGCATCCAGGAAGTGGTCGATGTCAATCAACCCCTGCAGCCGTCCGTTGCCTTCCTGCATCGACAGGAGTTTCCCGTTCAGAGCGGACAGAGAAATCTCAGCACCCGTTCCGCCAACCGTCCAGCCATAAGTTGCACTGTCCGCGCTGACGGCCAGCCGAAGACCAGATGCAACATCGTTGATGGTGTCTCGTTTCTTTGCCTGATACGAGTACGCGCGGCCATCGATGAACAGCTGGTAAACCTTGCCGCGGCGCGGCGCGGGTTCGTTGCTCAGGTCGATTGTCGCCGTATCGTAGTGTGCTCGGCTATCGGTCGTTTTGGAGCTTGTTTTTTCACCGGACACATGGGTGATGACAACGGTCGTCTCCTTCCTGTCTGTTCGACTAATCGTCAACACACCATTTGCGACGGATGTCGTATAACCCGCGGTTGTCAAAGCCGTTGAGAAAGCACCCAGAATGGCCGCATCGTTATTCAGGGCGTTCACAACGTGATTGACAGTCGTCGCCGTTCCGCCGTCCGGTGTAACCGTGATTGTGAACGTATCTCCGATTTCGTATGCATCGAGTGAACCGGCCGCCTGCGACCAGTCTTCATGCAGCGTTCCGGAGGTTGTCGACATCGGTGATGACTTGGGCAGAACCACACTGGATGTGGCAGTGACTGCAGCAGTGTCGAGACGCCAGACCACCAGAGTGTCATTGGAGGTTGTGTAGACGGCCCGATATGTTGTTCCGTTAATGTCTCCCTGCAGATCTGCCCCAATTGTGTCGACGCTGGTTGTTCCTCCGGGAACGGTGTAAGTGGCGTCGGAGATCCCCGTTAGTCCGATCGTCCAGATCTCATTCTTCTTGCCACTGCCTCCCAGTACGAACTGGCGAACCTGCCCGGTAGTGGAGGACCCTGTAGATACTGAGCCGTTATCACTGTTCGTCGGGACGATTTGAACGGCAATCGTCGGACGACTGCTGCCGCTGACACTGACCGTTGTACCGGAAACAGTCGCCGTGTAGCCCGTAAGGCCATCCAGCACAGCCTGAAGTCCGGCCGCAACAGCTGCCGCATCATCACCACTCTGGACCGTGTAGGTGACAGCTGGTTGTGTGTCGACGGTGACTCGATAGACCTCATCGACCCTGACCGAACTACCGACAGTCAGGTCTTTTGTGCTGCCGCCAGCACCATTGGAAACCGTCGTGGACCCTGTTGTCGCCGCAATCACAGAAGCCGAAATCGAAGGTGCTGACGCACCTCGTTTTCTGATGACAAGTGCATTCGTCGCGGGGTCGTATGTGACAACGTAGGTACCGTTCGCACCGATCTGCGTTTTCAAATCATCTCCGGTTGCATCGACAGATGCCTTTCCGGTGGATGTGAACGAGGTGCTGTCGACAGTGACCGTCCAGGTGTCCGTGGTGTTGAATGCCTGGCCGTTGGTGTAGTTGAGTGTCAGGTTTGCCGCGGTCCATGTGTCGCTGGTTGCGGTAATCGAACCCGTAGCAGCGGCCTGACTTACGGAATAGTCAAATGTGAAGCCTGTTGACCTGGAAATCGTGAGCACACTTCCGGACACACTTGTAGTGTATCCCGCGTTGCTCAATGTTGTCCTCAACGCCGCCGCCATATCGGACGCTGTTTCACTGCCTGGCGTCGTATATGGATTGCCGTCAACAGTCAATGTGATGACTTCACCCGTGTTTGCACTTGTGAAGGTCACGTTGGCTGATGTCCATGTCGCGGATGCACGTGTGCTGTCATCGGGGAGACCACTGATGATCACTCGGCCCTTCGGTGACAGACCGGTCTGCAGGAACTGACCGGAGAACGCAGCGTTATCTGATCGGGAAACCGTGACCTTTCCATTCAGTACAGTGGCCGTGTAACCGTCATGGTTGTGAATTGCGGCCTGCAGTAACGAAGCCGTCGCACTCACGCTCGTGGTCGGCGTGACACTGTAGGTGTTTGCCCCCAGCTTAATGCGCCAGGCACTGCTGCCGTTGATACTGCCGGACAAATCAAACGCCATCGTCCTGAACAGCGTTGAGCTGCTGCCTGCTGTAGTATTGATACTCACAGGATTGATGTGAGTGATCTTTGGCGATACCAGCCGGAATCCCGTCGAATCCTCCAGCGACAGGGTGACTGTCGTCCCGTCGTCCGCTGTGGTTGGTGTGTACAACGATGGGATGAGTGCTTTCAGACCATCGGCCACGTTCTTCAGCGTTGTGTCTGTCGACTGGACCGTATATCCGTAACTGGTTCCGTCTAATACGATCGTCCATATGTCTCCTGTCGTCACCGGTCCGCTCATTGTCACGGTCGCTGACAGATAGAACGTGTCGCTCATTGCGGTGCTGGAGATCGCACCGCTGGCCTTGACGAGGTCGGCAGCTGTGATGGCAAAGCTGTAGGAGTCGCTTGAACCATCACCGAATCCCTGAATCATCGTGTAAGCGACCGAGGAATCGATTCCATCCGTCTGCTGGTCGCCAATTTCTGCGTTTGCAAGCGTGTACCATCCGCTCGGATTATTGATGTCCTGTCCGGTTGGCGTGGACGACTGAGATTCGATTTCGGTGACCGGAGTCGGACTGAATGTCAGTCCGTTCACAGCGTGATCTTCCAGTGATACATGCAGGTTGTACTGGGCTCCGTTTGGCACACCATAGTAATACCGGTCGGACACCTGGATGGTATATGTTCCTGGAGTATTAATGACCGCGTAAAGAGTTGCATCGGCATCGGCGTCTGCACTCCAGCCGGAGATATAGCCGGCAGTCATTGCGGAGCTGACGCCGTTGAGGAATGCCACGGTGTAGTTACCGGATGTTCCGGTGACGGTCACATTCCCGATACCAATGTTTGGCAAACTTTCGAGCGCCGACTGGATGGATTCGGGCGTAGCCGAAGCCGTCATGTACAGATAATAGCCCGAGTGAATCAGATAATACGAGGTTGTGCCGGGGGAAACAACAAGTGAACCGTTAGTCGGGTTGTACGTGACTGCGGCCGATTTCAGCGTTCCGTAATCATTGTTCCAGGAATCATGATTCCAGCCCCAGATCGGATAAGATGGAAGCGCGTACATGTAGTCGCCGCTGCCAATACGCTCCAGAATCAGGCTCCCCGCCCAGTAGACATCCTGTGCCGTTTGATCGATATCAATCTTGACCTTCAGACCACCTGCCGGCACTTCATCGACCGTGAACTTGAAGTAATCAGATCGACCTTCGCCCGTGGCTTTCACTGTAATGTGAGGTATGGCGGTCGAATCGCTGATATCGGAGTTCAGCGATTTACTCCACTTGCCAAGGTCCAGATCCTGCGCGTTGCCCCAGTAATCATTGTCCTCAGCTTCCGGAAGAATTGAGCTTCCCGAACCTCCCGTTCCGAATGTGCCCTGGAAGGTGTTTCCACTTGGAGACTGAGTGACCTGGCCGCCACCAATGGTGACGGTTTCCGTCTTTTCAGTCACGTCGGTGCTGCCCTGAGACTGTGTAATCAGGATGCCAGCGGTGTCGTCGTCGATAATCGTGACATCGACGGGTGCGGCAAACATACCCGCGAATTCGGCGTCGCCGGTGACGGTTTGAGTGACACGTCCGTAATGCTTGCCTTCTTTGATGGTGTCCTGTTTCGCCGTGAGGGTGACCAGTTGAGGTGTATTCCAGTTGGTGGAAGTGAACGTCAGCGTTCGCCCGTTCTCAGCAATGGATGCCGGAACGATGTCTGGCTGGATGGAGGGGCGACTGCTTCCGGTGACAGTGATTACACTGCCGGTGGCAGATGCGGTGTACCCGGTCAGGGCGTTGGCCAGCCCTGCCAGAGCCGTTGCCACAGCGTCTGAGGTGTCGCCGCTTTGTACGGTGTAAATGACTGGTTTCAGACCGTCGATTGCCAGACGATAGGTTTCTCCCGCCAGAATCGTGCTGTTGATTGTGACGTTGGTTGCCAGATCGTCGGTGCCGGCTGTCACTCCGACCGACCCGGTCGTTGCCGACATGACAGCGACCTGATCATCAGAATTGATGGTCACAATGACGTTGCTGGTTGGTTGCCCCGACAGCACGACATAGTAGGAATCAATCATGCCAGCGACAGAACTGTCAGCACCTTCAATGAGCTGGGTCCCGACGCCCGTCTTCATGACAACGACGCCCGGCTTGTCGTTGTCGATGGCTTCCACGACGACTTTTCGGACTTTCACATTGTCGTATTCGTCTCCATCTCCATCGAAGTTGCCTTCGACGACGGTGTGTCGAATGTCGAAGAACTCTGTTCCTTCTGGCACGGTGTCGTTGAGTGCGGCAACCGTAATGGTCTGTGGGACAAACCAGTTGGTCTGATCGAATACCAGGACGGCGCCATCCAGGCTGCCGTTCAGTGTTATGCCCTCTTGTTCATGTCCAGCTCGCTTCTTCGTTGGTGTTGCGATGACGCGAACCGGCGATGATGGAGCTCGCGTCAGGACAACGCTGTATGCCGCCATTCCAATGGCCTGCAATGCCATCGTGACGTCTTCGAATACACGCAGGTTTTCGTTCCCGGTCATGATCAGAACGCCAGCTTCTTCATTGTCCATGACGTTCACAGACAATTCCGGGGCAGTCACATCGACGTATTCAGGATTTGAGCCTCCCTGAGATGCAACCGTATGTCCGATCAGACCGCTGTGGCCGCGAAGATCATTGCTGACGACGGCGATTGGTTGTTCCACACCGTTCGCATCAACATTGCCGCCCCCGACGTTAAACGTGTCGCTGCCCTGACCGCCGATCAGTGTGACTGCGACATCTTCCCGGGTTCCGGCGATGTAGAATCGGTCATTTCCGGACATCGCGTCAAGAACGAGATTCTCGATACCGTCGAAGGTGATGGCCAGTCCGCCCCCGAACACGCCCGTCTCGGTGACGACAAAATCTTCGCCATATTCGGTACCCACGACAGTCAGTGTATCCAGCCCGTCACCGCCGTTGATGTTGACCGGCGCGTTGACGGTGTACGAAATGAAGTCCGCTCCCTGACCACCATTAATGTTGGTCTTTGGGGCAAGTGGATCGTTAGGATCAACTCGGACAAATGCACGAACCAGGAAGTTGTCGTTGTCGGCATCTCCGTTCAGGGTCAGTTCGGCCAGATTTCGGTAGACCGTAAAGTTGTCGTTTCCGTCTCCACCGTTCAGCGTGGCTGGTTTGCTGACACCATTTGAGAGGAAGCCCTGAGTCGTCAGAATCGTATCAAAATAGTCCAGCGGGTCCTGAATACTGGCATCAGCATCACGTTTGGATTTGAAGACCTGCCCAATCTGGAAGGTGTCGTCACCACGGTCGCCGTTAATGGTCAGCGTCGATCCGGTATCGTCCAGGACAAACGTGTCATTGCCGTCATTACCATTGATCATCATGGCTTCCAGCAACGTCCCATATCCCAGACGAACTGCTCCCCCGTTCGGGACAAAGTTACCGTGCTCGTCCATCTCCACGGTCGAAACGGACTGCTTTCGAATCAGGAACAGGTCATTGAACCGACTGCCTTCAATCGTCAGTTCATCGATATCCGTCAGCGATGCTGCAGTGTCGTCTTCCTGGATATAGATATGTGCGCGACCCTGCCCGGACATTCCCACGAAGTAGTCGTCAGACCCTACGCCTCCCGCAAGTGTCAGCGTTCCATTGACGGCGTTGACGTTTGTTTGTGCTCCTGCTGCATCGTAATTGACTTTGATAACGTCATTGCCCAAACCGCCATTGACGGTGGTTGTACCCTGTGAAGCAGTCAGATAGACGTTGTCGTTTCCTTCACCGGCATTGATCGTGACGGCGACTGAACCCAGAGCATTCAATGCGATCGTATCATTTGCTGCCCCGGAATCGATGGTAATGTTATCGGCTTCCGTTGCACTGACGAGAATCGTGTCGATTCCGCCGAGTGTCGTTACTGTGATCGAACTTGCGGCTGTGGTCGCGTTGAGATTGATCTGATTGTTGCCGGCACCTGCATTCAGCGAAACATTATTGAACGCATTTGTCGTGACATTCAGGACGTCATTTCCTCCACCCGTGTTGATTGTGAGGTTATCAATCGACTGAGTTGGATTGACTGTGATGTTGTCCACCTCCGACAGCGATGCATTCACATTCAGAAGGACCGTCTCAAATCCACCGAACCAGATACCATAAGTGCTGCCACCACCGCTCAGCACATCGAAGGTGACGTCGTAGTCCGAATCAGCCACTTTGCCCGACACAAAGTCGGCATCAACCTGAATCGTTTTTGTTTCCACACTGGTAATGGTGACCGTCCTGGGCAGATATAAACCGCCATCGTCCTGAATCGGATCAATATCGACCATGTGGTCAATGCTGTTCTTCTTCATGATCGTTCCGTCTGTGATCGGCTGCTTGATGTCCTGCCGAAGCGTCTGACCGAATGCCTGGGCCAGAAGTGTCGTTACGCTCGCGTCTGAGAACCCGGCAGTTGCCAGATCGTTTCGCTGTGTCAGTGTCAGCTTGCCCGCGTTCATCGCCGCATCCAGATAACTAATCCAGTTGCCGGCGGTAAGATAGATCTTATCCTGATCTGCAACGTCGTTCGGACCGAGCAGGCTTCGGAAATCAACGGGGGTCATGTCCGACTGCGTATCCCGATCGTTCAGGCGACGAATCGCAATACCTTCCAGAATGCGCTCCCCGCCATGACCAACGCCGTAGAAGGAATACGTGTAGTACGACTTGTTGTAGTTATCCATCAGGCGTGCATATTCTCGATCCATTCGAATCGGGTCATATGCGAAATCCTGGCCACGAATGACGCCCGTGATCCTGTTACCTGTTGAATTGTTCTGCGTGTTGCCATCGCGGTAGATGACGTAGGAAATCTCCAGCAATCGACGGCTTTCTCCAGCTTCGTCGTTTGTTGGGAATGACTGTCCGTCTTTTCGCGAGTTATCGTCTCGAAGATCGCCCCAGAAGTCCCCACGTGTCCCGTACAGGACGCCATCTCGATCGTACCAGTTTCGCCCATCAGTGTATTCGTCCGACTGCCAGACAGACTGGTTGTATTTATACGTGGTAACTCGTGCAGACACATTTGGCGTTACTTGGGCATAAATACGAAGTCCATCATCCGGCGACCAGGTGTAACCGCCTTCTGAGGTATTGCCCGCGAGTGTATTGCTGACTGAAATCAGTGTCAGATAATCACGAAGCGCGATCAGTTTCGTCTGAACGGTGAGCGCGGTCGAATTCTGCGCGGCCACCAGTTGTCGCATTGCCGTCGAATTCAGGAACGCATCCAGCGAATCCACAGAGAATCTGGCTGTGCTTGTCGCTGTGGATGTTCCAATCAACTGCTTTCCACGCAGTACGAAATCCTGAAGATCAGACTTGAGCTTCGACTGAATGCCGGAACTTAGTCCCGTCAACGCCTCGACTGCCGTGTCCAGCTCATTCAATGGCGTTGCCAGAGTGAAGACTGCCGTGACCTTGTCGACATCGACATTGACGGTTGTCGATTGTGCAGAGCCATCCAGAAGGCGATTGATGATCCCGATGTTGGTTTCTTTATTTGCGCGCTCCAGTGCCCCGATGACGTCGTCATAGGTGACTGCACCGTTGTGAGTCGACAAATCGAGGTTGTTCAGGTCGTAGTTGTAGTCCGCCAGATTCAGAGTGGTTTTCTGAAGGGTCAGGACAGCGCCACCGGCCTTCTCCATGTTAACCTTGATCGTGTCCCCGGTTGAGCCTGTGTTACCCTGGGGACCACCAGCAATTCGAACAACACCCGCGATGTTGTTCAGATTAAAGCTCGCCGGCATGATCTTCTGAACCTGACGCACCGGCATATCATCAAATCGATACGATGCGACACCACGCACACTTTCGGTAACATACTGCTGCTGCAGATTGACCTTGCTCAGTGGCGATGGGGCCGACATGTCGTAGAACAGGCTCATCAGATCCCAGAACAACGCGGTGCCCTGGCCGCCTGCGTAGTCGTTGACCCAGACATCCTTCTCGCCGGCAACATGCGGCATCCAGCCACCCGCTGGCGTCTGGTGTGTATACAGATCACCAAGGAACAGGTCCGGTTCATAACCCCAGTTTGCAATGCGTGGACTGAACAGTCCTGTACCATTGCGTACCTGTTCCGCGCGAATCATGTCGCCCCAGATGGTGTAAGCAACGGCCTGCTTCAGGTATTGTTCGTAAAGGATTCTGTCCAGCGACAATCCCAGCGCGCTCGCGCTTCGACCGTCCGACACCATTCTGGCAAGACTGTTGTAGTCGATTGTCTGTGGAAGCTGAGGCGCGTAGTCATTCTGAAGTGCCGGGTACAGATAGCTGTAGTAGGTTGTGCGGCGACGCAGATTCAGGAAACCATAGCGTCGCGTAACACTCCACACAGTCTGCAGGTACCACCGACCGGAGTTGGTGTTCTGTAACGACTGCTCCATCGTATTCACGTCGTTCAGATAATCGGCCGAGGCGTTATTTAACGCGACAATTCGCCATGGTGAAGCAGCCAGTTCAACGGCCTGCGCCCACAGCTTCATGGTTACGGCAAGATTCGCTTCCAGCAGATTCCAGTGCTCGCGACTGATTGTCAGCCGTTGCAGATCAGCATCACTGATGTCGGTTTTAACCCACTTCTTGTAGAACTTCCGGAATGCGGCTTCCCGATTCGCTGCACTCTGTGCCCGCTGCACAAGAAGAATGTCATTATAGAAGTACTGTTGTGAATCGAACTTATCCTGGGTGACGTTCTGTTCTACCGTATAAACGGCGCTGGACTTCGGATATGTTACGTCGAACGTCTCTTCGTCACCACCAATGATGACTTCATCGTTGCCTGTCCCCGTGTTGATCAGAAGGGAAAGTTCCGGACGTAGTCCGTACAGATAGACCTTGTCATCGCCACCACCGGTCATCAGGGCGAGTCGTTCAACGCCGTTGATGTTTTCAAGCTTGAGTCCGGCTCCATAAATATACTGGCGTCCGTCTGCATCCTTATAGATGTAGAAGGTATCTGCCAGTTGAGTTCCGGCGACGACAATCGTGTCGAATCCGCTGCCGCCGTAGATCTCAACGCGATTATTCTCCAGATAGTTGATCAGGATGTTGCTTTCGCTGTCCTGAACGTTGTTGCTTTCGTCTCCAGCTCCTGCAGAAATTGCAGCTCCATTGACTTCTTCCGTCCCCGTGTTGCCGGGATTTGCCTGCAGCAGTGCTTTCAGGAAGAATGTGTCATCACCTGCTTCGCCGAAGAGTTGCAGGACGCCAATATTGTGATTGACTTCAAAGTAATCATCACCCTTGCCGCCCAGCAGTTTGGCATTGTAGCTGACACCAGCGGTCACTCCGTCGTCGCCGTCAATGACGTCAATCTTTTCCCCATTGACGGTGACAGTTCTTGTCTTGATCACTCGGCCAATGATGAAGTTGTCATCGCCTTCGTCGCCCGAAAGCGTGATGGCGGCCATAGTGTCGTCCACGATAAAGGTGTCGTTGCCCTTGCCGCCATGGAACTGGACCTGTTCTGCAGTGCGATCGTAGAAGACACGCTGAAATACTGATGGATTGGAAACACTGGCCGATTCACGCGTTGTGGCGGCAGCGTCTGCGATATCCATTGGTACAGAAACCATCGCCGTGTTTGTAACGCCGATTGGATAAAAGCTGCCCTTCTGATCTTTGTCAGCACTGATCAGTTCGACACGGAATGGGCTTCTGTTCGTGCCCTGTCCGGTTACCGTCACGGTGGTGATCGTTGACAGACTGCTGAGCGCCGTCTGAATAGCCGCAGCGCTGGATGTATTGGTCAGATCGCCTGTGGCCTGACCATTGTACGACAGTTTATAAGTGCCGGTCTGATTGGCAAAGATATAGAACGACTGCGACTGGAAGGCCGGATTATTGAACATGCCGTCAATGTCCGGCTTGCCATCCAGAAGGCCGGACGGCTGCTCGGTCAGCCTCGTGACCATAGCACGTGCCACGCGTGCTTCTGTTCGGCCGATGACAAGCGGATAGAATTCCAGAGAAGACTCGAACGCATGAGAATTCGAGGATCTGAGCTTGATTGTCCAGATATAACTGCCACTGGCGCCAGTTCGCGTAACTGTCGCGCTACTGAACAGAGGGTTGGTTCCATCCGTCAACGCCATCAGCGCCGAGGACACCTGAGCGGCGGTTGCACTGGCACTGATACTGGATGTGGCGTAGTTGCCAAACGACAGGATAAACGGACCGTTCCCCGTCTGAACAACACTCTGCAGGGAGCGATCGTTTGCTTCAGAAACTTCGTAGTCGTTCGTTGCCGAGACAGTGATCGGCAGGTACTTGCCGTCAGTCCCAAAGGCATTGCTGTTTGTGGCATCGACCTTAATCAACCAGACGAAGTTTGGTCCGGTCGCGGTGCGTTGAACGGACACGCTGGTGAACAGGCTGTTGTTTGCACCGTCTCGCAACGCTGCCAGAGCGGCCTGTACGGTCGCGGGTTCTGCGTCTTCGGCGATAGAGGCGGTCGTGAAGCTGCCGTACGACAGTGTGAAGTTTCCGCCGCCGTTTCGAGTCAAAGTTTGATAGGAACGATCATTTCCTGAGTCGACACGAGCATAGACGCTTGTGTTCGTCGCCAGGTGGAAGAAGTTTCCTTCCGCATTCTTTGCGTTCGGATTGCTCGAATGGAGCTCGATGTCCCAGATATAGCTGCCGATTTGACCGCTGCGAGTCACCACGACGTTGCTGAACAGATTAACGCTATTGGAATCCTGCAGAGCCATCAGCGCGGCCGCGACTTCGGACGGACTGGCCGTGCCCAGAATACTGGACGTCGTCAGACCATGATAAGTCAGGTTAAATGCGCCGGTACCCTTGGCAACAACCTGCTGCCGCGATGTATCAGCATTCAGATGCAGTGTGTCGCTTTCTTCGCCGCCCGTGATTTCGACGCTGTCGGTGTCCGTGTCGCCAGTGCCAGTATCTGTGACATAGACGGTTGACTGATCGGAATTGTCACCGGACAGAGTCACCACGTAGGAATCGCTGCCTTCGGTGCCGTCCAGTCTGGCATTCCTGGTGAAGTCGGTCACTGCGAAACTGTTGTTGCCAGCTCCACCACGGATATAGAACTCCTCCATGATGCCGGCTGTGGTTTCAATTTCCTCGATCGATACCATTTGGGTTGGATCGATCAGATCCTCTTCGGTGCCGGTCACAGTAAAGGACGTATCCTTGATCAGGAAGTTCAGGTCGCGAGCTTCCAGTAAGATGTCGTAGCCGTCGTCAGAAATCGGTTGACCGTTGCTGTCAAGATTCGTGATGTATGTGTCCGTTCCCGCACCACCGGTGATCGTGTCGTCGCCAAGGCCACCGTTGATCGTATCCGCAAATCGAGACCCGATGATACGGTCATTGCCAGCCCCGCCATCGAGTGTGAGGCCATCGATGGCGTGCCCCGCCAGGATGTCAAAGTATGTATACTCTGGCAGATGCGTATCTTCATCGATCGGAGACATTCCCGCGATCAGACGGTCATTTCCACCCGCCCCGTTGACATGCAGTTCGTCCGGCGAGATCTGATTGGCCAGATTTCTGAGATCGATACCACGAAGCGTAATCTTAAGCTGCCGGGTCCCTGAGATGACGTCTTTGTTGCTGCCGTCTGTTGTCAGCCGTTGTGCCGTGACCTGCACTGCGTCGTTGTGAATTTCCTTGATAAGATCGCCGTTTTCATCACGCAGAGGACCTTCAGTGATCTCATTTCCAATCAGGAAGTAGTCGCGAAGGTCCGAGCCGTTTATGGTCACCACATCCACATCGTTGTCTGTGACGAACTGATTGGATTCAAAGAAGTCTGTCTGGCCAGTCAGCTCAACGTCACCATCCCCATCCAGATCTGCCCATGTCGGCAGCTCGATGAGTTTGGGGCCTTCTTTTTCAATGGTCATATAGGGCGACAGATAGATGTCGTTTGATGTGGCCCCGGAACTCGAATTGAACAAGGCAATTTCAGTCGGATCCTGAGCCGTACCACTACCTCGTGTGAGTGTATTCCAGATTCCTGCTTCGTTCCGCTTCTGCATCACCGAGATTGTTTCGATGGCATTGGACGTCAGGACTTCAAAGTCTCCCTGCTCAATAGTGACGAACAACGGAATCGTTGGATCATAACCTTCAATGGTGACCTTGTAGCCGAGCGTATTTACGTCAGTGGCGTCTACGAGAACTCGCGTACCCGGCTGCAGTTGGCTGATTGCATCATTCAGAACAACGGCAGGATCTTCTGTATCGCCAACGGTTCCCGGCGTGAAGCTTGCAGCCTGACCGTCGCGGAAGAACAGGAACGTATCAAACTTTGGATTAATATAGACAGTCGCAAGAGTTAAATGAGAGACTTCAATAACGGCCGCATCGTTGCCATTGTTAACGGTCAACTGTTTGGCTGCAGCGTCCGGAATAGAAACAACGAAACTGCCGGATGTGTAAACGACTGTCGTGTCGTTGACGCCCGTGAGCGTTCGCAGACGTGCCTGAAGCAGTGTTGCCTGCGCCTTTGCACCCGAGGTGTCGATGTCTTCCGGTCGTAGAATGACCGATGAGCCATCGTACGTGATCACAGTGTTCAGATTGACAAGCAGACCGGAGATTGTCTGTGTCTGCAGACTGCTGCCCTGTGTCGCATTCTGGGCGGTGGTGGAAGGCAGAATCTGAAGATTACCCGATGGGGCTCCTTGGAAGTTGACATAGTATCGATCAACGTCGAAGGTGACGGAGAGTGAGGCATCTCCCGTTAGTGTGCGCAATCGAGTCTGCAGCAAAGTCGCCTGAATAGATCGGGTCGTGCTGATGTCAGTGACCGTCAGCACAACGGAAGATCCGGAGTAGACAAACAAGGTCCCTGCAGCGATGCTGGCATCAGGAATCTCAACGGACGGCGTGATCACGATATCCGGCGTGACATCGTCGAACGTGCCAAAGTCATACTCAACCGTGATCGGAGTGGCGGGATCATATTCGGTGAACTGGATCGACCACTGATCGCCTTCAACACCACTGCCGACAACGGTCACGGTGCCGTTCAACCCTGTCAGACCGTTTTGCAGGTTACTCAAAACGGTTGCTGCGTCACCCTGAAGCGAAACGACGCGTGTCGTTTCGCCCATGCTGAACGTTGCATTCCTGATGGCGAGTGGCAGAGTGATAGAAGCCAGATTGACTGTACGCGGAGTGGCAAGTGTTGATCCGGCATCGCTGGCTGATCGGTAGAGCACCGACAATGGCATCGCAAAACTGACCAGGTAGGCACCTTGCCCAGCCTCAACGCCGGCGGCATAAAGTACATTGACTGCCTCCATTCCGGCGACCGTACGAAGCTTCAGTTGCAGTCGAGTGGCAATGGCGTCTTCAACTGTGCCGATGTCGTTGCCTTCACCGTCGGTATCCGGCACCGTTGGGATATCTCCCGCTGCCAGAGTGACACTTCCGCCGTTGTAATTAAGTACGGTTCCTGCGGCGATGCCAGCCTGCGGAATCGCCTGACTGCTGAGGCCGACCAGGTCGCCTGGGATCGCATTTGTGACTGATCCTGCAGCAGGCTGATAGCTGATCGCATGCAGGGCAGGGAAGGTGACAACAAACTGATCGGCTGTTTGATTGTACGATACCGTGACATACAGAAGAGATGCTTCGAGCGCCCGCAGTTTGGATTGAATTGTCGTTGCGACGGTCGCTTTCGCAGCCGTTGCCTCAGCCGACGTTAAACTAAAGTAGCCAGCACCGTAAGTAATCACAGTATTCGCTGCGATTGCAGATGCCGGAATGGTTTGAACGTCGTTCGAAGATGTCTGGGATTCTGATAAAGGACGAGACATTTTTTGCACCGCCACTGACGTTTCCATCAGCAGGTGGTTGCCATATTCATCCGTGTCAGCATCAAGGATCACAATGTTATAGGGTTCGAACGTTGCAATTTCGCCGGGCGTGGCGTCGATGGAAAGAAGGCCATCAACAGTTGAAAGAACCTTTGGATTAGTGATACCTGTGAATGTGAATTTGTACTGATCCTGATCTTCGTCGTAGCTCACGACAACATTGGTCAGATCAGTCTCCTGCGAAGTGCCGGTGCGAATTGCAGTGGTCAGCAAAGCCGCTTGTGTTGCCGGGTCGGCATCAATGTCCGCTGCAGCCAGCGTCACAGATGCAGTCCCGTACCGCAGTACCAGACCGACGACGACTGCCTGCGCGCCAATGCTTTGATGAGTCAAATCAGGTGTAGTGGAAACGCTTCCCGTGCCGCTCACCCAAACGTCCCGGATTCCGCTCATGGATTCCAGTGCGGATTCCACTTCAGCGGCTGACATTCCGGCGGTGATGTCAGCGGTTGAGGCTCCGTAATGAACCGTTACGTAGGACTGCCATTCCTGCAGCTGAATGCTCTGCGTTGCGATGGCCGCGATGGCGGATGTGCGGGAGTACGAATATGCCCCGGACGCGCCAGTGCCCTGAGTCAGCTGCACCACAACATCTGATGCCGCAACCAGGCGATGGAACGTTTCGGCACGAAGCGTGCGGTACGCCCCATTTTCGTCACGTTCTGCATCAACGATGGTGATCAACCAGGGTGACCCAACTGTTCCCGCACCGGAAACCTCGACGCGAGACACGGTGGACAATCTCTCAAGTGCAGCCTTGATGGCTTCCGGAGTGATCGTAGCCGAACTGATATCCACCCCGTCATTGCCGTAGAAGACTGTGATGGCTGCCGTTTCGGCGCGCTGCAGATTTTGCTGCATACCCGTCACAGGAGCTTCGTTGGAGGTAATGACCTGCGGCTCTGTCAATGCAGATTCTGTCGTGAACAACAGAACTTCAAATTCCTGTCCGATCTGAATGGAATCGAACGCGACTGTCCAGTTGCCAAACGCTCCGGTGATCGAGACTGTGCCGCCGTCCAGTTGACTTTCGAACTGCTCAAACAATGCCTGAATCGCCGCCGAATCCATGCTGGAATCTACAGCGATGCTTCTGTTGCCATAAGTGATGACTCCGTTAGTCGCACCGCCAAAGTCGATGGTCTGCGTGGTGTTCAACCCGCCTGCCGTTGCTTCCTGAACGTCAGACAGAGTGTGCGTGACATTCACTGAAACCAGGTACGCATCGCCGTTGGCGTCCAGCGTGGCATTACCCAGAACGATGATCCATGGATCACCGCCGTTTTCGGGGGCCAGCACTGATGCCGCTGTAATCCCAGTCAGGCTTTCCAGTGCGGATTCGATTGCTGCCGCGCCGTTTTTCATGTCGACGGAAGCCGTTGTCAGGTTATTCCAGGTCAGTGTGACCTTCGACGCGTTGTAAGGAATGGCCAGCGTCTGGCGCAGGTTGTGAACACTGCTGGCGACGCTTGAAGTTGTTGAGGTGCGAGTAACCTTTTCCGCAACGCTGAGCTGGCCACCGCCGGTCGTCACGGACAACGTCAGATACTTGCCGCCGGATTTGGTCGCGTCCAGAAACTCGATTGAGAAAGGATCGCTGGTGGTTCCTGCTCCAAGCACTCGCACGTCCACGATGCCGGTGAGCAGCGATTCGAGCCGCAATTCCAGGGTCTCTGCCGTGTCGGTCGACTTAACAACGACACCCTCGTTGCCGTACCAAAGAATGGCGTCACTGTCGCTCGTTAGCTGCCAGGACTCAAACGCGACAAACTGAACCGCGTTCGCCTCAATCAAACTGGCGGCGGTGAACTTCTCAACCAGTACAGGTTCATCCGCGGTCGCCGGATTTCCATCGTCGCTGAACAGGAAGATGCCGTCTTCATCAGCAAGGCGATAGAATCTCTGAGATGTCCGAAGATCATCACGCTGCAGCAGCGTACCCACAAACTGCTGCACCTGATAACGCTGAGCCAGGATTTTGAATCGAGAGTCCGATGGATTCTGCGTTGCGCTAATCAGGGTGATTTGCCAGGGGTCAGCCAGTGTGCCGGCACCAGTGACTGTGACATCCGCAATGGCGTCCAGGCCTTCGAGTGCCGACTCAACTTCAGCAACCGTCATGCCCGCATGAAGTTCAACGCCGTTCCCGCGTTCCAGGGCATTGTCCACAATCGAATCCGGTATGTATCCGTTGTCGATTGCAGATGTGGCATCGCTGTAACCGTAGTAGACGATTACACGATCCAGACCATCACCCAGCCCAATCTGCTGGGTTTCGTTAGCGGTCCCGGAGACGACGGCCGGTTCGACGATGCTGAACAATATCGGGCTGCCATCGTCATTAAATCGGTAGCTTCCGCCTTCTGCGATATCGTAACGGTAGAAGTACTGACCTTCTCTGAGGTTGTTTGTACTGGCGACAATGCCGCCAGGGTTCTCATCCGTAGCACCGTAGTTGGCCGGGAAGACCTGTTGGTTTCCGTCACTGTCGCGTTCAACCTGCCATGCCGTGGCCTTATTGGAGCCAAGCTGCAGTTCTACCGATTCGATATTGGTGTCGAGCAGATCATTGACAGTGATGGTATCCGCACCGGTTCGGCTGTCGATGCTGAGGTTCTCGACGCCATCGATGACAACAATGCGGCCGTCCACGGAAACAGAGACGTCCGTTGTACTGGTTGTGGTTGCTGTATTGTTCTGCACCACAATGGCATTATCGCCATCCGCTGAATCCGCAATACGGACCTTCAGCTCATCCCGCGTTCCGGCATCACCCAGAAGGACTGGAGCAGACTGGGCTGTAAAAGGCCGATACTCCCAGTTTATTAAGTCGTCACCCGCACCCGCGTAAACCTGAGCTGCGCCGGTTCCGGCTTCAATGGTGTCGTTGCCTTCCTCACCGTAAATCGTATTGTTGCCCGCTCCGCCATCAATCAGATCGAAGCCATGTCCACCGCGGATCGTGTCGTTTCCGGCTCCACCATCAATCACATCCCCGGGATACTGCCGGACGGAGAAATTGTCGCGGGTGAGCGTTACCAGAGTGCCTTCACCT
>JAGQQE010000768.1 GCA_020426345.1 Planctomycetaceae bacterium | reverse complement strand
AAACACAGGCTGACCGGTCAGTAGGACGTAGGCCGTGGCAGCCAGTGAATACAAATCACTGCGAGCATCCACCGTCCGCTGACGCTGAATGGCTTCAGGCGACATATACAGCGGCGTTCCTCGAACCGGCAGATTACGATCGCGCATTGAATGCGATTCTGTCACCAGACCGAAGTCCAGAACCGTAATCCGATCGCCATAGCCCGCTCCTTCAGACACCATGATGTTCTGCGGCTTGATGTCGCGATGAACAAGGCCATATGAGTGAGCTTCCGCGAGTGAGCCACACGCCTGCAGCAGCAGATTCAGAACTCGTCCATCAGGAATTGTGGAATAGCTGCGAGACAGTTCGTCCAGTGTCAGCCCATCGATGTACTCCATCGCGTAGTAGAACAGGTCGTCCGCCGTGTTGCCGTAATCGAAAATCGAGATCGTATTCGGATGGCACAGTTTGGAAGTCAGACGAATTTCCTGTTCGAACAGTCGAATGGATTCCTGGGTCATCTTGTCTGCTCGCAGAAACTTCACGGCCGCAGGTCGGCGCAGCAGAATATGTT
>JAGQQE010000767.1 GCA_020426345.1 Planctomycetaceae bacterium | reverse complement strand
CTCGACCTTCCGCAGATCTCGTAACAGCTCGGATGCATTCTGATATCGCTCGTCCGCGGTTTTGGAAAGCAGTCGGTGGACGATGCTGCACAATTCAGCTGGGACGTCTGGTCGCAAATCGGCAAGGGGTTGAGCGTCGTTCTTAAGATGCTGAACGGCGACGCTTAATGCGGTATCGCCCCGAAACGGCGGGTGACCGGCGAGCATTTGATAGCAGCTAATGCCGAACGAGTATAAGTCACTGCGGTGATCGATCTCACGCCCCTCGACTTGTTCGGGACTCATGTACAGCGGAGTCCCCATCGTGATTCCAACTTGTGTGATTCCGAGGCTGGAGTCGTTTGCAGGTGTGACGATGCGAGCGAGTCCAAAATCCGCGACCTTCGCTTCGCCAGTCGCGCTGAGCAGAATGTTCTCGGGTTTGACGTCACGGTGAACGATGCCGCAGTCGCTGGCTTTCTGAAGTGCGGCTGCAACTTGCCTCATTAGATTTACGACAATCGCAACGCTCAACGCCCCACGTGTGGCGAGCAACTGCTGGAGGTTTTGTCCCGGCA
>JAGQQE010000766.1 GCA_020426345.1 Planctomycetaceae bacterium | reverse complement strand
CGCTGAACTCGACAACAGGAACTCTCCCTGTCCCGTCTGATTCTTTTCCTGATCCAGTTCCAGTCCTGCCCAGGCAAAACCCTGACAGACCTGTTCCCGGATCAACCGGCTCTTCTCGCCGATGCCTCCCGTAAACACGATCGCTTCCGTTCCCGCCAGCACAGCCATGTAGGCACCAATGTAGTGCCGAATGTTGGCCACAAAGACATTCAACGCCCGTTGAGCTCCCTCGTGTCCTTTGGCTGCTGCCTCTTCCAGATCGCGACAATCTCCGCTCAAGCCACCACTCAGTCCCAGCAGTCCGCCGGTACTGCTCAGTTCTGCAAGCAATGTTTCCAAACTCTTGCCTGTTCTTCGCATCAGCAGAGGCAGGGCAAACGCGTCGAAATCTCCGACCCGATTGTTCTGCGGCAACCCGGTTTGAGGGGTCATCCCCATCGTTGTAGCCCGGGATTCGCCACCCTGTTGAGCACAGATCGAACTGGAGCCTCCCAGATGGCAGGAAATCAGTTTTAGATCCTGCCGACCGGTCAGTTCCGCCGTCCGCTGGCCAATAAAT
>JAGQQE010000765.1 GCA_020426345.1 Planctomycetaceae bacterium | reverse complement strand
CGCAGGGCGATTTCGAGATCATCATCCGCGATCCCGGCGTTATCGGCGCCATGATGCGCAGGCCGACGCTGGACACCATCATTCAGCAGTATGTTGCCAAGGGTGTCGACTTCTCCGGTGGAACTCTGGTCGACTTCGGCCATCAGCTTCAGAAAGACGGCAAGTCGGTGAAGCTGAAGCCCAAGGACATCGCGCGGCTGGGGCTCAAGCTTGCACCCTTCATGTTTGCCAAGTCGGACGGCGCGAAAGACGCGCACGGCTTTGAGGGCGACATCACGGGCGGCAAACGCAAGACCGCGGACAACAAGGACTTCATTCAGTTTCACTACGATTTATCGAACGACTTCTACGCGCTCTTTCTCGATCCCGAGATGGTCTATTCGTGCGCCTATTACACCGATTGGTCGAACGGGGTGGAGCAAGCGCAACGTGACAAGCTGGAGATGATCTGCCGCAAACTGCGCTTAAAGCCGGGCGACAGGATGCTTGATATCGGCTCGGGTTGGGGCGGGCTCGTGTGTCATGCGGCGCAGAATTATGGCGTCAAGGCGCATGGCTGCAC
>JAGQQE010000764.1 GCA_020426345.1 Planctomycetaceae bacterium | reverse complement strand
TGTATGAGGCTCAGCATTGCCGAAGTGATTCGGATGTTTACCGTTCTTGTCCCGTTCTATCGCACGCAGGATTCTGCCATTCAGTCAGACCTGGCACAAGTTCGAGTCGACTGACGCACAATCCCCGACGGACTGAATGCAGACGCCGGCTGAATGGGATGAGCCGTTAGCTGGCGAATTGGGGCGATAACAGCCTGTTGAAAAACGGCACGGGCTCGAGCAGGAAACCTTGAAACCGACGGTTCCTGTTCGTCCTGCGTGCCTATCCCGGTTTTTCAACGGACAGCTGAACGCAGGACCGTCTGGATCACCGCCAGCCGTTCCGCGTTCGAATTCCGGCTGACCATTGTCGTGACGGTCAAACTAAGCGAAGATGGTTTGAAATCCGGGCAGAAACAAACTGCCATCAACGGCGGAGAACCTTTGCGAGAACACAGGCGGAATCCATGAGGAAGGCGGCACATCACCCATCACTGCTGACAGAATTGCGTCGTCGCCATTTCCTGAGTCGTGCTGGGGGCGGTGCAGCATCTCTGACGGGTATCGCTGCACTGTCGGACCTG
>JAGQQE010000763.1 GCA_020426345.1 Planctomycetaceae bacterium | reverse complement strand
CGAATCGATCACCCGGGATCGATCGAACCCGGCCGCACTGTTCCCGCTGCCCCGGGTTGAAGGAAGAATCCTGCTGGCGGAAGACAACCCGGTCAATCAGCGGCTGATCAGCACGCTGCTGAGCAGAGCAGGAGCTGTGGTGGACGTCGTCGAGAACGGCAGTCTGGCCATGCAGAAGGTCATGGCCGGTCCCCCTGGTTCCACCGGAGAGCCAGCCGCTCGCAATCACGCGGCTTACGATCTGGTGCTGATGGATATGCAGATGCCCGTGATGGATGGCTGCACCGCCACCCGAAAACTGAGAGAACATGGACTGACCCTGCCCATTCTGGCACTCACGGCCAATGCAATGGAGGAAGACCGGGCACAGTGCCTGGCGGCCGGCTGCGATGACTTCTTCACCAAACCGCTGGACCGCGATCAGCTGGTGAAATCCTGCTGCGAATGGATCCGCCGGACCCGCAGCGCCGTACCCCTGCACACGGAACGTGAAATCGCCCTCACCTCGGGGGCCGCGCAGCCGGTGGACGAGGTCGAAGACGTCGCTCTGCCCGCAGAGGATT
>JAGQQE010000762.1 GCA_020426345.1 Planctomycetaceae bacterium | reverse complement strand
AGATATGGAGTTTTTCAACCTGCGGATTGATAAGACCGTACTGGACACATTGAAGAACATCGTGGACAACGATTTTTTGAGGGTCACCTACACGGAAGCCATCGACCTGTTGGAGAAGAGTGGCAAAAAATTCGAATATCCCATTGCCTGGGGCAAGGATTTACAGTCTGAACACGAACGCTACTTGACCGAAGAACACTTCAAACAACCGATTATTCTGTTCGACTACCCCCGCAGTATCAAACCGTTTTACATGCGTTGCAACGAGGATGGCAAAACCGTGCGGGCGATGGATGTGTTGGTGCCCCGGGTTGGCGAAATCATCGGTGGTAGTCAACGGGAAGAGCGCCTGGATGTGTTGATGGAACGCATGAAAGAATGTCACCTTGAGCCCAAGGATTACTGGTGGTACCTGGATCTGCGGCGCTATGGCAGTGTTCCTCACAGCGGATTCGGCTTGGGACTGGAACGATTGGTACAGTTAGTCACGGGCATGTCCAACATCCGCGATGTCATTCCGTTCCCACGCACTCCGAAAAACGCAGAATTCTGAACGGACCAGCCGAAT
>JAGQQE010000761.1 GCA_020426345.1 Planctomycetaceae bacterium | reverse complement strand
AGCGTACGTCGATCGCGAAGCTGATCTCGCAGCTCACGATGAAAGATCAGCCTGATATTCTTCCAGTTCATCCCCGGTCCGCAGCAGGAATACTGCCTGCCCTGCAAAATGTGTGATTCCTGTAAGCCGTGACTCGTCAGTCGGCAGCTACAGACAATTCTTCCTCATGCCGCTGAATCAGATCGAAGAACAGTTCCTCCACATCCGGCTGGCTGTATCGGTCGGCCAGTTCCGGCAGCGATCCTTCGGCAAGAATCCGTCCTCGGTGAATGACGGCAATCCGGTCGCACAGTTTCTCCACTTCACGCATGATGTGCGTGGAAAAGATGATGCACTTCCCCTGATCCCGAAGTGCTCCGACCGCCTGCAGCACGGCGCGGGCGACCAGCACGTCAAGGCCGGCAGTCGGTTCGTCGAAGATGATCACGGGAGGATCATGGACGATGGTGCGGGCGATGGAGACCTTCTGCCGCATCCCGGTTGACATCTTGCCGCCGAGCCGATCGCGGATGTCCTTCATCTGCAGGACGTCGAAGATCTCTTCGATGCGGGACTGTAGTTTGTCTTCG
>JAGQQE010000760.1 GCA_020426345.1 Planctomycetaceae bacterium | reverse complement strand
CCGTGTGGCTTTGTTTAGCCTTGCAAATATCCTCTGGCGTGCCCGCGGCGATGACCTTGCCGCCCTTATGCCCGCCTTCAGGGCCTATGTCGATAATGTAATCTGCGGTTTTAATAACATCCAGATTATGCTCAATCACCACAATCGTATTGCCCTGATCGACAAGGGTATGCAGAACCTCCAGCAATTTGCGAACATCTTCGAAATGCAGGCCTGTTGTGGGTTCATCGAGGATATAAAGCGTCTTTCCGGTGGAACGTTTGGAGAGTTCCTTCGCCAGTTTGACACGCTGCGCTTCACCGCCGGACAGAGTCGTGGCCTGCTGCCCAACCTTGATATAGGTCAACCCGACATCGGTCAGCGTTTGCATTTTATCACGAATCGCGGGGATAGCATCGAAGAAGGTAAGTGCATCCTCCACGGTCATATCCAGCACATCGGCGATGGATTTGCCCTTGAACTTGACCTCCAGCGTTTCGCGGTTATAGCGTTTGCCCTTACAGGTTTCGCATTCGACATAGACATCGGGGAGGAAGTGCATCTCGATTTTTATCACGCCATCGCCGGAACT
>JAGQQE010000759.1 GCA_020426345.1 Planctomycetaceae bacterium | reverse complement strand
CTGACATCGGTTGTTATGGAAGTGAGATCCCGACACCGAACCTTGATGCACTTGCGGCCAACGGTCTGAATGGAAAAAGGTGTCAGGAACCGTTTCTTTCGGAGTGCTGAAAGAACGAAAACGGCGGGGTGGCACCGTCGAATGTTTATCGGAATCCGATGGCAGCGAACTGAAGTGTGCCACTGGCGTAGCCAGTGAGGGTTTCAATGGAAGCGGAGTCCGAATTGGTGAAACCATTCCGGATCAGGGTCGGCAGGTCCGGCAAAGGTACCCTGATGAACGCAGCCCTGATCGTTTCGGTCCTGCGAACGATGGGAAGACAGAAGACTTCAGGTCTGTTTGATTGCGTCTTGTTTCCTGCATTTAGGTTTTCTTCCCACCGATCAAACTACCGACCCGCCAATAAACGTAACCGTCCGGTTGTGTCCGGTTGCTGCGGGACGGTAAAATGCCGGGCAGGCATGATGTTCCTGTTCCTGCCATCCCGAGTGCCACATGGATTGCCGCCCAGCAGCCTGTTGAAAAACGGGACTGGCTCGTGCGGGAAACCTTAAACACGACGATTT
>JAGQQE010000075.1 GCA_020426345.1 Planctomycetaceae bacterium | reverse complement strand
ATACGCATGGTGTGCGATGAATCGGCATTCCCATGTCCTGAACGGAAGAGGCGTTCAACTTGAGTGAGGCCCCGGAAGGAGTCCGGGGCCTCACTCCTTCGACAGAGGAATTCCATGACCGAAGAAACGGACCAAACCGACAAGGCGTTCTCCGAACGTACCAATCGACAGCCGTTTCCGGTAGGGTTTCCGGAAGTTCGTCAGATGGCAACCCGCTGGATCGAAGCTCAGATCTCTCCGCAGGAAACGCTCCAAGAGATCACGGGCCTTTCGGAAAAACCGTTTCCGCATCGCCGGACGGGAACGCCTTCCGCAACCGACTACCGGCGCGCTGTGGACTGGTTTCGGCAACTCATGTCGCTCGAATACGCTGTTCTGGTTTGCATGGAAAGTAACACCGAGAATCGGACGGAACGACTTTCCGAACTGAAGGAAATGATGAGCGTCGGAAAGCGTGGAGACGAGATCCATGAATATCGTTTATGGCAGCAACAGATCGAGGAATACTCCGACGACTGGCAGCAGGGAAAGCTCGACGGAACCGAACTCATCATCCTGATGTCTTCGTTCATTGACGCCGCACTCACATCGAGTGCCGTCTTCGGCATGACCGGGAATGATCGCCACATGCTTCACATGGCAACACTGGCGGACGGAATCCAGGCCGTCTCTCTGCAGATGGCCGCGCGATACGCTGACCTCTTCGGACTCAAGAGCGAATCTGATCGAACAGCCGTGCTCCGGCAAGTGGTCTCCCCGCAGGAACGCAATCGCCATCGGTGACAGGCGATGAGGATCAGACAACGGTTGCCGGAAACGCTCCGGCGGACTCTCGTGAAGTAAAGGCCATCGACGAACGCCGGCGGACGAAATCTCCGCCCCCGCAGCGGCGACGCTGCCGCTGCTGCTGAATGTTGGCACAATCCCCGAACGCGGCTGCAACACTTGCCCGGTCCGCAACGTGAGACAGAGAGATCTGACCGCAACACAACGTTGGTCGTGAGGGACCTGTGTCATGAACGCTCAAAAAGCCGCGGAATACCTGGGCATCGCCGTCAAGACGCTTTACAAATGGAAGCGTCAGGCCGTTCGCAATCACGGCTACCTGATATTCAGCGGTCGAGCCGTTCCGTTTCGCTATCGCCAAACCGGTGTGGCCGGTCAGGGCCGCATCCTGTTTGAACCACAATGGCTGGACGAACTCAAACAAGCCATGGAAGGCCGGGTGTCGAAACCCCGGTCGTCTGCCCGACCGGTCTTCTCCAATATCCACGTGAAACTCGGAATTCCGTCACGATAGCAAAGGGATAGCAAAGGTGTCAGGCACCGCCAGAGATGGTGACGATTGGCAGTCAGCAGACTCAAGGGACCCCGAGCCTTCGATGCCAGACGGCCTCACGCGTTCGCCAATGCGAGACGCTCAGCATATGGCGAATAAGGTTTTCCCCACTTCGAAACGCCTCGGGGGGGGCAAATTCGGAACTACTCAGCTTTCCGCGAACGTCCTCGGCCGACGGCAGCCCACAGTGGATCGGAGTACTCATCGCACCACTGGGCATAATGATCCCAGCAAACCTTGGGCGTATTACCCATTAAACCGGCCAGCGTCTCAATCGTCGCAGGATGCCCTGTCCAGTAGCCACTCAAGATACGTTTGGCATAGGTGTGTCTGCAGGTGTACAGCGAAAGATGCTTCTTCTCCTGGTCGGCGTCCCAGCCGAGTGCATGTTTGATTCTGCAGAATGCCATGACTCCGTTGCAGTGTTTCCATGACTGACCCCGTGGCGTACGAAACAGGGGTATGTTAGACCCTCGCGGGAACCGTTCGATGAGGGAGCGGATCGCTTCTTCGGACTCTTCAAACAGGTAAATGACTCGATCTTTACCGGTCTTTTTCGCGGCCTTGTGGCGATAATTTCCGTCATCATCAGTCCCGGCTTTGATTCGGATCACCATCCCCTTGTCCGTTTCGCACACGTCATCGGCCGTCATCTTCGCCAGTTCGGAGAACGGGCGGGCACCCGTCTGCAGCAGCATTCGGAAGAATTCCCCGGTCGGACTGAGACTCACCGCCTTCTTCTTCGGCGGGCGATTGCAGTATTCGATGACCTCCTGAATCTCGTCTTCGCGAAAGTAGGTCACGCGAGCAAAGGCCGCAGGCTTCTTCAGGCCGCTGATGGGATTGGTCTCCAGCAGTTCTTCTTCTTTGACCGCATGATTGAAGGCTGCCATAACGATGGTCATGTTGTCGCGTTTGGTATTGTCCGACTTCCAGGATGGATGTCCGGCCACCCAGTCGCGCACGTGTTTCTTCTTCAGCTCTGTGGCGCCCAGTCCACCACAGAACGAACAGAAGTCGTTCAGGGACCGCGAAGCCTGATCGACGTACTGTGCTGAGGCGCTGGCCTTCAGGTGCTCCAGATAAGCATCGACCACTGTCGCCACCAAGATGGTTCCTCGGGAAGCGGGTTCCGGAATCTGCAGCTTCAATCGAGCCACCGCCAGATCTGCCTGCTCTCGATTGTCTTTTCCCCGAATCGGCTGCCCCAGCACATCCCGCAAGGGAACTCGCTTCCCGTCGATGGTTGCATACCACGAATCCGTGAACCTGCGATACCACGCCGTCCCGTTCGCCTGTCGCCGTCTGTTGCGTGCCATTGCTCAAAGCCTCCTGAGTTGTGTCCGTTTGCCGCCGAACGATAAACTGCTGAATGAATGGGCTGGTCCTGTTCGTGCCGGCCAAGGACCACCATGGGGTTGCCGCCTCGGACTCTGGCTTTTGTCATCCTCCCCCCGGAGTCCGCCCACCATGAACCCCACGCTCCCCGCACGTCGATTGATGCGACCTATCGGACGGATTCCTGAAGGTTTTTCATCAAACTTGGTGCAGACCTTTAGTGCAACCGTCGCCACAGCGGCCTGCACGCTGTTTTTCCTAAACCCATTGTATGCTAAGGATTCAGCACAATGTGCACGCCGTCCCAACATCATAGTCATTCTGGTTGATGATCTGGGCTACGCTGATATCGGACCATTCGGATCTGAGAAGAATCGAACGCCTCATCTGGATCGAATGGCAGCAGAAGGCCGGAAGCTGACAAGCTTTTATGCTGCCCCTGTTTGTTCTCCGTCGCGAGCCAGTCTGATGACGGGTTGCTACTCCAAGCGCGTGCTGCCGATTCCTGGTGTATTGTTCCCTTCTGGTGCGGTCGGGCTTCATCCTGAAGAAGTAACGATTGCTGATGTACTTCACGATGCTGGCTATGCCACGGCCTGCATTGGAAAGTGGCATCTGGGTGACCAGCCGGAATTCATGCCGACGAGTCAGGGTTTTGATTCTTACCTTGGAATTCCCTATTCCAATGATATGGGTACGGCGGCAGATGGATCCAAGAGCGATCTGGGAAAGCCAATTCCCGATGTGAAGCCTCCGAGCCCGGCGCTGATTGCGAATCATGGTGCGAATGAAACGGGGTTGAAGGGGAATCAGCAGCCACCGCTACCGCTTGTGGAAGACCTGAAGGTGGTCGCCCGAGTCAGGCAGGATGAGCAGCAGGCTATCGTTGAAACCTACACAACGGCGGCCGTGAAATTCATTCGAGCACATCAGGACAAGCCCTTCTTCCTGTACCTGCCACAGAGTGCTGTTCATTTTCCGATCTATCCGGGGAAAACCTGGGCGGGCAAATCGCCTCATGGTTATTACAGCGACTGGGTTGAAGAGGTCGACTGGAGTGTTGGACAGATACTGGACACACTTCGGGAGTTGAAACTGGACCAGAATACTCTGGTAATTTTCACCTCAGACAACGGAGGAACTTCGCGGGGGTCGAATTACCCGCTTCGAGGATTTAAGGCTTCCACCTGGGAGGGTGGCATGCGCGTTCCAACAATTGCATGGTGGCCGGGAAAGATTCCCGCCAACACATCAACGGACGCCGTTACCGGCATGATTGACCTGCTTCCGACGCTGTCGCACGTGGCGGGTGCTGCGATTGCAGACGATCGGAAACTTGATGGAAAGAATATCTGGCCACTTCTTGCGGGTGATCCAGACGCTGCGGGGCATGAGACCTTCTACTATTATCGCGGCTTTCAGCTGGAAGCGGTTCGAATGGGGAAATGGAAACTTCATCTCGGCACGGGGCGTTCCGCGAGTGAAGGAAAGCGAAAGGCGGTGAATCGGAATTCTGCCGCTCCGCCTGCAGAACGCTGTCTGTACGATCTGGCAGCAGATATCGCGGAATCGAACAACGTTTATTCTGATCATCCCGGGGTTGTCGCAGAGATCGAAGCTCTGATCAGCGCAACGGAAACGGATCTGGGTGTCACCACAATTGGTCCGGGATGCCGTGACCTTGGGCGTGTTGACAATCCTGAACCGTGGATTCACCACGATGGTTCATACCGCGTTGTGGACCCCATTCGTTGATTGTCCGGTGGATGATCTTTGCAGGCGATGTCCGTTGCGCACGATGGCCGTTGCGGTTACACTGGCTGGCTCTACAGCATTAGCAGCGGATCTGAAGCATTGGGAAGTAGGGAATCGAGACTGTCATGACCGTTGCATCACAGTATACGTTTCGATATCCGTTTGCCTCAGGCCTGACAACAAGCGGCAGCTTGCGGACATTGCGACTCGCAACGTTTCGGGAGGGCAAAGACGCCAATGGCTGGTTCTTTGAAGGGCAGCTGACAAATCCCCAGCGTGCCGCAGGGCTACTTCGTGCGGTAACCCAAATTGTGAAGTCGCGGTTTCATATGCCTGCAGCGATGTTGTCGCGCATTGTGGCAGAGTCGGATCCGGTAGTCACAGCGAATGATGATCGCTTGAGATTCGAAGGTTTTTCCGCTTGTTGCGGGGTTTACGTTCGCGCGGATTTTCTGAAGCCATCATTCCAGGGAGAGATTAAAGGTCGCGGGACCACCAATGTGGATTTCAACGCTCCGATGCTTTCGGCGCTGGCAAAGGTGCGTCGCGGGGATCAGATTGGTCTGGCAATTGGAAATGACCAGTTGGTTCTGAAGAAGGAATCCGGAGATGTCGTTGAGAAAAAGGTTCGACTACCAATTCGATGGATGAAAGGCTTTGTTGAAGTGCAGACGGTGCAGAGCCGGATGGAACTGGTTCATGAGCTTTCGGGGCTGCATTCGCTGAAGTTCTTTCGCTCATTACCTCGCATGCAGACGCATCGTCGTGCGACATTCGTCACCAGTGCCGGGTCGGGACTGCGTTTGTCTCAGACGGATTCGGCAAACGGTGTGCGAGTTGGTGGCCTGGAAAGACTTCGGGTTCTGGAAACCATTGCAAAAGATGCTGAGTCGCTAAAGGTATTTGCTGACAACGCGACAGCTGCCTCAGGCTGGGTGCTGGATTTTGGGGACAGCAGATTTCATTTGGTTCTGAGCCCGGAAGTTTGGCGCGGATTCTCGGGCGAAGGTCAGGCTCTGACGTCCCTGGCTTCGGTTGATCGCACCGTCCTTCCGAAGGTGAAGGTCAGGTTGAAGTGGCAATCCGTCGTTGACGAAGTGAAGTTAGCCCGATCCCTGAAATTGCAGGCTCCCGTGATCCGCGCAGTGCTTCAGACTTTGGGGACTCGCGGAAACGTCGGCTATGATCTGAGTGAGCGAGCGTATTTTCATCGCGAAATGCCGTTTGATATTTCGCAGGTGGAAAAGCAGCAGCCGCGACTGCTGGCCGCACGAAAACTGATGGAGTCGGGCAGCGTACGAATCACTCGAATGACGCCCGCTCTGGCAGAGATTCGAGTGGACAGTTCGGGGGTTGAACATCGTGTCGAGATTCGTTCGGATGAATCATTCAAGTGCACGTGTCCCTGGTACAACAAGCATCAGGAGACGCGAGGGCCGTGTAAACATGTTCTCGCGGGTCAACTTATGCTGGAGAATCAGGCGGAATGACTCACCCTGCGTCCTGAATAGTTTTCCTTGTGCAAGATTCTGTGTTCTGTTCGGGGGATACCATGGCGAAGAAGCGAAGTGCCGGTTTGGACAATATTCGAACAGAGCTCGCGAAGCTGTTGGAAGTTCCGGAATCGGAAGAGCAGATCAGCAATCTGCTGCGTCCTCTGAGCGAGCCGGAGCGGCGTGAATTTGCGTCCCTGTGCATCAAACGACACGGGCAGGAGAAACGTCGGCGTTTCATCGAAGATCCTCCCGGCACTTTCGGCATCAACCCCCTGGTTCTGGTGGCCGGGCACGCGGTATTCTGGGTCTGTAGTTTCTCTGAGATCAGGAAGGCGGGCTGGACCGCGCGGCCGGATTCTGAAACGGTGCTGGACATTCTTCGTGTTCGCAGGCCTGCCTGGATTGATGATCAGGTGAACGCGATGCTGGCAGATCAGAATTTTGCGGCTGGCAACTGGAAGGTGGTTCGTCAGCTGGTCCGGGAGAAGCTCTGCACCAGGCCGGAGCACCCGCGCTACTATGTCGGAATGATCGTTGGCCTGAGCTTTGATCGAGGGGACGCCACGCATACCGTTCTGCGAGCGCTGAACAATGATCCGGAGCTGCTGAAGGATGACGTGTGGAAATTATTCGAATATGAGGGCGAAGAACTCTGTACCCTGGTCAATGTTGATCGTCAGAAAAACGGATCGTTTACGAAAGGCAATTGGGCTGATGCGCTGAAGACTCTTTCCAGGAAGGGAAAGCTTTCTCGCCCGAGGCTACTGCAGTCGACATTGTCGGCTTTGATGTCCGGTTTCTCTGCCCATCACGCAAAATGGTTTGTGCAGTTCTTCGACTTTATGGAACCTACGGCAGCAGAACTCAGAAAACACTCGGAGACAATTCTGAGTCTTGTATCGGCACCAGCGCTGAATGTTGCCGAATGGGCTTTTGAGCATTGTCGACGATTTGTGGAGCAAGGCGTTGTCAGTGATGTTCCCGCCTTATGTTCAACGGTTGCCCCGTTGCTTTTAGCACGGACGAAAGGGGCTGCTTTGAATGCTGTGAAGTTTCTGGAAGAACTGTCGAACAGGTTTCCGAAACAGCGCAGCGAAGTTTGCCTGACGGTGGTGGAAGCGCTTGCACATGAAAAGGCAGAGGTCCAGAAGCATGCGTTCCAGTTGATTCAATCGATTGGTGATCCTTCTGACGATCGATTGCTGGCCAGTATACAGAATTATCAGGGAGTCGCTTCGGCTGTTGTACGGAAGCAGATTTCCGCATGGCTTGCATCGTCAGGCGTCGATGCAGCAAATTCGTCCTCGGCAGTTCGTAACGCCGCGTTGGTTGCACCGAAGAAAAAAACAGGGACGAAGCGAGTGACTTTTGATGCACGGCAGCTCTCGGGTTACTCGACGCAGCAGTTGTCTCTTCTGCGTATCCCTGATCTGGTTCAGTCGCTTCGGGAGGATCGTCAGTCGGCTGGTGAGGGTGTGGATATTCCGGCGACGATCTTTAACGGCACTGAGATTCCTCGTCTTGACCCGGGCCAGCGAATCGAGCCTGTCGCGGATTTGGAGGAACTTCTGGAAGTCCTTGGCCTTGCCATTGAAGACGCAACGCTGGTCGATGAAGGGGAACGCGCTCTGGCCGGTCTGGCCCGTTTATCGAATGATAAACCTGATGACTTTCAGGCATTGGTTGGGCCGCTTGTGAAGCGTGCCAGGGGACTCCTGAAACGAACGGTCGTTCCATTCAGCGGCTACAGTTTAAGAGGTGACCTGACAGGTCTCATTCTGGCGTGGTCATACGGTGGCAAGGTTCGTCTTGAGCGGAAGAAGCCGGCGTCCCGATTCAGTGGTGGTCGCCTTATCATCCATGGCCTGATGGACGAACCGTTTGAAACCTGGGACAACGAAAACTGCGTGCAGATGCAGTTCCTGTCGAAGCGATCTCTGGAAATTGCGGATCGGCTGAATTCAGAACCCTGGATCTTGCTCAGTGCGCCGACGCATAAAGGTGGATGGATCGATCCCGTGGAATTTGTGGATCGCATCAATGAACTTCGGACAGACCCGGACGAGTGTGATGTGATTCTGGCGATGCTTCGACTTGCTCCTGAAAACCGGGGCACCGCATTGAAGAGATTGAAGCCAGCAGTCAGGGGCGAGTGGCTGGATGCGGTCAGACATGCACTCGGCGGACGGGTTCGACGCGCCGGAAGTTCTCCACATTTGTGGGCAGCGGCGGCAAGGTCGAGAGCACCTTTTGATGACGATGCGTTTGTGCAGAAGGCCTTTCCGCAACTGGGCACTGGTTGTGCGACAGCAGCAGAATTTGTTGTTACCTATCGAGTGAATAAGCATGCCCGAAAGCTGGAATACAGTGCCTGCATTTCAACGCCTGAAGTCATGCCGAAAGTTGGCGATGTCATGCTGCCGACGCTGATAACACAAGTCAATCTGAATGGGGATGATAATTCAATCTCGCTCTATGCGGATGAGAACTCAGTCCATTGGCTGAAGACGCTTTGGCCGGGGTGTTGCGAAATGTTCCTTGCTGGAGGGGCTCAACTCCTGTTCAGCAATCTCGACTGGTGGGAAGCGGAATGGGGCAACAAATGTTTCATGGAACCGCTGCTGGATCCGGGCACGCCGCCGCGTGCCATTGGGTTGTTTATGTTGCTGTGCGGTCTGGCCGCAAAGGAACCCGGTGAACATGGTCTGGCGGTCGACATCCTGATTCAGGCCATTTCCGATGGACGTGTGGGAACGGATTGCCTGGGAGAAGCGTTGGCAGAGCATCTGCCGTGGCAGGCCTTCAATTTCAGTCGACTGGCCAAACGCTTTGGGGACATTGCTGCAGCGTCCGATCTGCATTCCTGGGTCGTGTTTCGATCCTGGGAGCGCGCAATTGCCGAGTGCGTTTCACGGAACCAGAGTGGCGTGGCGAGTGCGTCTCTGAAGGCCAGCAGTGAATTACCGGATACGCCTCGCGGCATGGGCGATATTTTCGAGATGCTGGTGGAGATTGCCGCACGGCTCGGTTGCGGGATCACCCTTGCTGCCTGCCGGACCTTCCTGCAGTCCATTACCGGTTCCGGAAAAGTGGCGAAGTCAGCGAAACAGTTGGCCGAATTCGACAACGAATTTGATGTGTCCGAGGTGCTGGAGTCTGCTATTCGCGGGCGGGTGGAGCACCTTGATCGGTGGGTGTCTGTATCCGCCGAATGAGTATTTCAACCACTTCGGCAATTGTGTGATCCGATGTATCGATGGTGATGGCATCTTCTGCCGGTTTCATCGGGGCATGGATTCGGTTTTCGTCCCGGTCGTCTCTTTGACGCAACTGATCCCGCACGATGTGCAATGGAAGTTGCGAGCCCTTTGCATGGAGTTCCTGATGACGACGCCAGGCGCGGGCGTCCAGGCTGGCAGTGAGAAAGAACTTAAATTCTGCGTGAGGGAATACAACGGTGCCCTGATCTCGTCCTTCGGTCACGAGACTGCCCTGTTGCCCAATCATTCGCTGCAATTCCACCATGCGGGCACGCACGCGCGGATTTGATGCAATGATGGACGAAACGGCCGTCACGTCCGGCATTCGAATTTGGGTGGTGACATCTTTGTTGTTGAGCAATAACCTGGAATCCTGGAAGGCGATCTGAACACCTTCGGCGACCGAAGCGACCTCTTCTGTTCTGGATTCGTCGATGCCGGCCTGCAGAACCGCAAATGCAACAGCTCTGTACATCGCACCTGTGTCGAGAAAGCGAACGTTCAGATCCTTCGCGAGAAGTTTGGCGACAGTGCTTTTGCCTGAGCCTGCCGGTCCATCAATTGTAATGATCATTGGAAACCTGATTGGGACTGAACGTGAAGCTCAAAACGCTTTGGGGGGAAGTGAAAAGATCAGAACTGTAGCTCAACTTCCCGCAGTTCAAAGGGGGCAAACCGAACAAGTACGCCCTGATCGCTGATGGGAAGAGATTCGGTGATGCTACCGTCATGCCGAATCAATGCCGCGGTTCGCGGTAAGACGGCTGTTCGAATAGTGCACTCGCAGATCATGCCTTCTGTTTCAATCAGGAGGAGGCGAACTGATAAGGGAGCGGACGTTTCGGCAGATGATGGCTGCGAATCGCTCGCGCAGACATCCTCGTCCAAATCTCCATTCGAATTGTGACTGCAGGGGCTGGACGTTCCAACACGGACTGCCATCACATTCTTTGCGGACAAGCCCCACAGCCACGCTGCTTCCGCTTTGCCGGCAAATCCGGGCGAAGGCTGAACTCTGGCGGGTGGGACAGTGGCATCGAGGCATTGGCGCATTGGAAATGGCTGATCAAAAACAACTGTGAATTGAAACGCGCGTTGTGTTTCTCCTTCGCACAGTATCAGACTGTCAATCATTCGTGGACCGCTTCGTCGATGGTAGGGCCGACCATGAGGGATGATCGTCAGTCGGTGATCCTGGTCGGCGACTTCGATGTAGTCGGGGGATTCAAAGCGTTCGTTTTTAAATCCGGCGGCCTGTCCCCAGACTCCTCGTGTAATGGAGGCTGATTCATTTTCCCATGCAAAGCGGCTGGCCAGATACTCCATCCAGGGATTCCCTTTCAGCGGTCGGTCGATCTGTTCGATTGAGACTGTGATTGTCAATTGGGGGCGAAAGCGATCGATGGCGACTGTCTGTTTACAGGTCAGCAGCGGACTTCCGTCGATCGGAGAAAGAATGTCGATTGTTGTTTCGAGAGCGGCCTGCACGGGATCGCACGTGACAATTCGCTGGTCTGTTCTGCGAGCGTGCGCATACCATGTGCTTTGAAATCCATCCGGCGTTTCAATGCGTTGCTCGCGTTCGTATCGCCACGTGACATGCTGGCTCAACCGATTTGACCGGGTGCCATGGAAGATGACTGATTCGATTCCACCGTGCCGTTCACTGAGCGTGACTTCGAAGTGTCGATTCCGGAGCGTCAGGGATTCGGCGAGTGGGGCTTCGCGTTTCTCTCCCTGAAAGATAGTTGCTGAACTCTGGCTGTCGGTCGCTTCCGAAAGCCAAACGAAGCCACCGGGGGGCAATTCGACGACACATGCTCGTGAAGGATCAGTGGCGTCCTGCTCTTCTGCCCACAATGCGGAATCGACCGGTGAGTGGTTGGAGATTGCAACCAGGTTGCGTTGCGTTTTCGGCAAATTCCAGTCGCGGGGCCATGGCACCATGCGGGTGCGTGCAAATGGAAGACTGTTGATCAGCAGGATCGATCGGGCTCGACCAACATCCTTCGAAGGGCTTCCGGTTTTTTCTGCGAGTTTTGCTGCGGACTCCCGAATCATTTGTTCGACGCGTTTCTTCAGCCTCGATTCAGCAGACGTTTGCATCACGCGTGCATCACTGGATGACAGTCCATCCTTTCGATGGATTTCTGCGTGATCGTTTTCGATGTCCAGCAGTTGTGCAGCGGCAGCTTGTATTTGAAGTGCCTGTCCAGGAAGTGGCGGCAGGAGTTTTGCGCTGCGGGCGTTCGGAGAAAGATTGGGGGACTGGCTTTCGGAAGAGCCGACTTGCCCGGGATTTTGCAGTCCCAGCATCGTGCAGAGTGCGTCGAGGGTTCGGGAGGTTTCAATAGCAGCCCAGAGTTTTGATATCGTGGCGGGACCACTGATGGGTGGTTCCGTCTTGAGGACAGCCGACTGAATGAGCGTTGGGCTCAGGTATTCGGCATGGTCGAATTTCAGTCGATCGCGCTGGCCTTCGGTGAATTCGGCAAGTTTGGAAGGGGTTGTGAATTCGCCGAGGACAGGTGCGAATGTTGCGGCTAGACGCAGGTCCCCAAGCCACGGAGTATTCAGCATGGGCAGTCTCGCCAGGTACAGAACCGCCATGTGGTCATCCTGCATGCACTCCTGCAGGCGATCCGGCATCCGCAGAATGGAGGCAGCGCTGTCGATCGCGAGTGGAATGCGGGACGTTGCCGTGATGTTGTCTCCCGAGGGGGCCTGCCATTCAAACTGCGATCGTTCCTTATCCGGGTAAAGACCGTCGTCCAGTGCAACATGCGCTGCGGTCCTGAATCCCGTATGTGCCAGCAGCATCGGCAGCGATGAGATTAATCCAAAACGTTTACGAGCCCAGTGTTCAACAGGAAGTTTCGTTAGCGCGTTCAGAATGAGACGTCCCTGATCGATGTCGGCCAGCGTTGCTGTCAATGGTCCAAGTGAGGGGCGAATTTCGGATGCATGACCAGTCAGTAGCTGAATCTGTTCCGGCGTTTTCGATGCCAGGGTGGTTCTCAGTTTTTCAGAAGACTTCAGCCATGCCGCAATCTCATTGGCGGCAGCGACGATGTTCAATGGGCCGGACGTCTGGATGGTTTCGGTCAGTTGGTCGGCATCTGTGTCCCGAGGAGGGATGCAGATGTCGACAAGCCACATGGGTGTTGGGTAGAAGCGTTCACGGGTTTCGAGCAGTTGTTCGTAGCAACGATTCAGATGTGTTCGCGCGGTTTCCGGTTGGTTCGCGATGGCGGCCTCGGCTGCCAGTCGAATTTCGGAGCCGATGACGTGTGCATCGGGATCGACAAAGTGGTGCATTCTGCGAGCGGTGAGGACGGTCATCAGCCATGTTAGCCCGAATGCCAGAAATGGCGCGGATAGTTCGTCTGGCAAGGCGGGTGCCGCTGCATCGGAAGTGGAAGACGAATCGGGTGTTGCTTCGTTCAGCGTTTCTGTGAGTTGTTTCAGGTACGATTCACGGGTCTGGCAGTCCGCAATGGCCGCGTGCAGGTACTGGGCGGTGTCATTTTGCCAGTCGTGGGGCATCCAGTCTTCGGTGGCTTTGGGAATGATAATCAGATGACGTCCGGTGAAATGCCGGACGGCATCTGCCTGGCGAACTGTGGGTATACCGTGTGATGCCAGCAGGGCATTCGGGTGCCAGCCAATGAGAAATGCGTTCAGCAGCCCTTCCGCGGCATCTTCTTCGAGATCGGTGGGGAGGTCTTCGATTGAATAACAGGGAACGATAATGCTGATTTCATCAAACAACACTTCAGGAGAATCGGTAAACTCCGACATACTGTTCTTTTCACGAAGGGGGACGTGGGCGGCAGAATCCAGACAGAGGGTCCGGTGCTCTATTTTTGCTGCTTGAGGGCGGAAATCCGAGTTTTCCGGAACATCGAGATCGAAATTAACGTCGAATCGATGGTTGCAGCCGGTACAACATCCTGAAAATGCCGGGTAGACGGGCTGCAATCGTGAGCATTCTCCGAAATTGGTTGACGAGACCGGAAATTGGCTGATACCTTTGACTTGCGTATTCCGGTAATCGGCTCGCTTTGGTCGTTTTCAGACCCTGATTCGCGAATTATTGAGGCAGGATAATGGCAGATTCCAGCAGTGCATGGGGCATTGAAATTGGCCAGGCAGGCTTGAAGGCAATTCGTCTTCGTGCGACCGGCAGTGACAAAGTTGCCGCCACCGCATTTGATTTTATTCCTCATGCGAAGATTCTGAGCCAGCCGGATGCCATTCCTGAAGAGCTGATTCGTCAGTCGATGACGACATTTCTGGAACGGAACAGCGTCGATGGTGATCTGATTGCGATCAGCGTGCCAGGCCAGAGTTCGCTGGCGAAGTTCATCAAGTTGCCACCGGTTGAGCCCAGCAAGGTGGCGGAAATCGTCAAGTACGAAGCCCGCCAGCAGATTCCGTTTGATCTGAATGAAGTGATTTGGGATTACCAGCCAATTGGCGGTGGAGAAGAAGAGAGCGGTTTCATGCTGGAGGCCGAGGTGGGCCTGTTCGCGATGAAACGCGACCTGGTTTACGAAGCGATGCGGCCATTCATGTCGAATGGTAAAGAAGTCGAAATCATTCAACTCGCGCCTTTGGCGGTCTACAACTACCTGTCGTACGACGTTCTGGGATTTCGCAAGACTGCTGATACGCCCGAACCTCCTTCGACTGACGAATACTACGTGATGCTGGATATGGGGGCGGACAACACCACATTGCTGGTGTCGAACGGTCGCAGTATCTGGATTCGAAACGTGCCGATCGGTGGGAACCATTTCACACGGTCGTTGACTCGCGAAATGAAACTGACCTTTGCCAAGGCAGAGCATCTCAAGATTAATGCGACAAAGAGTCCGGATCCCAAGTCGGTGTTTCAGGCGATGCGGCCTGTCTTCAATGACTATGTCTCTGAAATTCAGAAGTCGATTGGCTTCTTCGGCAGCGTCAATCGCGGGGCGAAAATTAAGAAGGTGATTGGCGTTGGAAATGGATTCCGTCTTGCGGGGCTCCAGAAGTTTCTCCAACAGAATCTGCAATACGACGTGGAGCGTCTCGAGCATCTGAGCGGTGCGACTGGTGACTCCGTCCTGGCTGATCCGCTGTTTGTCGACAACATCATGACGTTTGCCGTTCCCTACGGGCTCGCGCTTCAGGCTGTCGGTCAGACTCGAATTCGCACTTCACTTCTTCCGCCCGAAATTGCTGTCGAGCGAAAGATTCGCAGCAAGAAGCCGGTCGCAGTGGCCGCTGCCGCCGGGCTGATGCTGGCTATGGGCATTGGCACCATGGCAAGTGCGCATGTTCTCGGCACGTATGGCGAAGAAAAATGGAAGCCTGCACAGGATGCCGTTACCGCACTGCAGTCTGCGGTGAGTGCCAATCAGAATGCTTATTCAGCAGAGAAAACCCGGCACGAAGAACGAATCACCAGCATTAACCAATTGGTGGCTCCGCTGGAGAAGCGGGTCCTGTGGGCTGAATTGCTGAAGGCGGTCAATGAGTGCCTGCCGCGTGATGAAGGAAACGCACTGGATCAGGCTGATATATCGCTGCAGCGACGGATTCACCTCGACACGATTACCTCCAAGAAGGTGGAAGACGTTGGTGCCTGGTACCAGGCTTTGAAAGACGGTCGGGTGATTGATAGCGCCGATGGTGATGCTGCTGATGGTGCTGAAGCTTCGGCCAGCGAACTTCCGGCTCCGGAAGGAGCGGGGTACATCGTGACGCTGCGTGGCTATCACTTCTACAACAATGAGTCGTTGAAGTTTGAGGAAAAAGGCGAGTACTTTGTCCTGTCAACTTTGAACGATAATCTCTCGAAGTGGACCATTGATCGGGGTGGCTGGGAAGTGCCGGTGGCCAAGCTTGGTATCTCGCATCCAATTGTGGTCAGCAGTATCGATAACAAGTTTATCTACGACCCGAATGCTCGCTTTGGCGAAAATGGTGCCATGACGGGCGGTCCCGGGATGGGAGGGGGCTATCCAGGAATGGGAGGCGGCTATCCGGGGGGTAGTGGTGATATGTATGGAGAAACAGGCGGTGAAACCCCGGGTGCTCTGGGAGGTTTTGGTGGGTCAGATTTAGGCGGTCCTGGTCTGGGGGGCCCGGCAATGGGCGGACTTGGTCTCGGAGGACCCGGTTTGGGTGGCCCGGGAATGGGCGGGCCTGGCATGGGTTCAAACATGTATGGCGGGCAAGGGGCTGCAGGTGGCGGCAATGTCGTGTTTGAAGAGAAGTCGAAGGAAGATCTGCAACAGCTCGAACGAACAGATTTCATTCTTCAGTTCGTCTGGAAACCAACGGTGGAACGTGACCGAGTCGATTCGGATCCAGCGGTTTCCAGCGAAACAGTGTCCGAAGAGGGTGGTGTAGATTCTCCGGCGGACCCATCCGGAGACGAGTCTGCTGCGACGAGTGCCGGTTAGTCTGCCAGGATTCAGGTTGCCGCTCTCGCATATTGTTTCTCTCGAGGTTTCTCCTCGTTTTGGCCAGAACTGACGTGGCCTTCTTCAGGAAATGTGAACATGGACCAACTCAAGCCACTCATAAAGCACCATTACTGGATTTGCTTTGTATTGTCCGTCATTTTTGTGGTCGTCGGCTGGTGGATGGCGAGCGGGAGTCTTGCCGAAGCGACAACGGCCCGGAAATCTTCCATTGAGGCTTCATTCACGAAAGCAAAAGAAGGCGCGAATGCGCCGAATCTGAAGTGGATTGAAGCCGCGAAGGCAAAGAATGATCAGGACGTGACTGCGTACGAAAAATCGTCTCGCAGTCTTTGGCAACGACAGAAGGAGGTTCGTGTGTGGCCGGAAACGATCGCGGCCGACATGAAGGGAATCGCGTTCGGCGAGAAGATCCCCAATGTGGTCACTCGCGGTAAGTGGGGAGTCGGTTACGGAAAGCAGTTTGATGAACTGCTGGAGATCGTTGATCCGTTTGACATGAAGGATGGTAGCGGGCTGGTGCTGGTCAATAAGCAGGCGATCACTCACAAGCCGTACAACACCTGGCGAAATAAGAAACCGTTGTCTGATGAGATCTGGAAGAATCAGGAAGACCTGTGGCTGTTGAAGTCGCTGCTGTCTTCGCTGTCCCGCGTCAATAGTGGCGCCAATCGAATCACAGAATCATCCCTTCGCCAAATCGTGGCATTGCGATTGCGTGGTGGCGACCCTGAGGCCTCTCCTGCTCCTGTCGGTGGTGCCGCAGGCGGTATGGGAATGCCTGGCGGCTTCGGCGGATCCAGCGGAGGATTTGGCCTCTCCACTGGTGGTGGCGAAGGTGGCGAGGGTGACATGTACGGATCTGCTCGTACAGGATCAGGCCCCTGGGCTGCTTTCGAAGGCAGTTTCGGAATGGATTTCCTGTCCGAAGAATTCGGACCGGATTCAAGTGGTGGTGCGGGAGCCGGCATGGGTGGCATGGGCGGTATGGAAATGGGGCTCGGTGAAATGAACTCCGACATGTACGGCGGCGGTGGGTTCGGAGGAAGCGGTGGCATCGGCGGAGCCAAGGCGGAAGAGAAAAGGTACGTGCATGATGCTGAGAATCTTGGATACAAAACACGGGCGTTCTTTTTGCACGTCAAGATTCGGGAAGACCAGATCGCGCGACTTCTGGCAGAATTGACGACTTCTGACTTTCCCGTCGAAATCGTACGTGTTGATCTGAAAACGACCACAGGCCCCGCGATGAGTGGTGGTGGTTTCGGCGGTGGTGGTATGGAAGGGCTCGGCGGACCTGATATGGGTTCCGATATGGGATCCGGCATGGGGTCGGATATGTACGGCAGCGGGTACGCTGGTGAAATGGGTGATCCACTCGGTGGTGTTCCCGGAGCTGGCCAGTTCGGCGAAGATCCTGGCTTTGGAAGTGATGGCTTTGGCGGAGAAGGCTACGGCAGTGATGGCTACGGTGCCGGATTCGCAGGCGGTGCGGAAGCAAAGACTGGCCAGCAGGTGTTGTCGGCGGCGATGCAGGATCCCGCTCTTGTGGAATTGCGGGTTGGGGGGTTGATGACCATCTATGAAACTCCGGAAGAACGCGAAGCTCAATCGGAAACAGAAGCTGCTGCGGGTGAGGAGTCGATGGAAGCTGGCGGCAATACCGCCGTTCCTGAAGTGACCGATGGTTCGGAATCTTCAGATGGAACGGGTGATTCGAGCCCACCGGCAGAGACCTTGCCTGATGCAGCGACAGAGAATTCCGGAAGTTCAACTGATCCAGGAAATGCGGCCGATGCTGGTTCGCCATCTGACGGATCGGTGGAGTCCACGCCCGGCGACGCAGTAGACGGAAACCAATAGCGGCATCTGGATCAGAGTGATTGCAAATCAGGTATACGAAATCTGGCGGCCTCAAAGGTGATGGGAACGAGAAGATGAAAAAGTCCAAAGGAAAAGGCTTCGATGCCAAGGTTTTCTTCCTGAATCATGGTGAAAAGCTTGGCGCGGGCTTAATTGCACTGCTGTCGCTCATGGGGCTGGCATCGGCCAGTTGGTTCGGGGCAGATCGAACCGTTGGTGAGATGCAGAAAATTGCCGATGACACGAAGCGGGCGATGGAAAGTCCCCAGAATACCTGGCCAGAGACAGACCAGGAATCGTTTAATCAGACGCCGAACGTCTCTGAACTGGTGGCTCGTATGTCTGCCCCCAACAAAGACGTGGATCAGTTTGCACCGTCCATTGCTTTCAATCCGCCGTTGAACCCGGTCAGAGAGAAGCGAGGTGCGGTCCTGGTTCTGTCACCGGTGAGTCCTGAACAGACCGCTATTTCCCAGCCGATCGCTCTGGTTGACGTGGACGAAGACGAGGAAGAAGCTCTGGATAATCCAGCAGATCCGGAAGGCTCGGATGGAAAACCCGTTGACGAAGAAAGTGACGAAGATAAACGCCGCAGAGAACGTTTCGGTGCGCTGGCAGGAACAGGCACTGGCGGTGCAGGAATGGGCTCAGAATACGGCAGCGGTCTGGGTGGCCCGGGACTTGGGCTTGGCGGTGGACCCGGATTGGGTGGTGCCGGATTAGGCGGTCCAGGCCTTGGCGGACCAGGACTTGGCGGACCGGGTATGGGCATGGGTGGTCCTGGCATGGGCATGGGAGACCCAGGCTCCGGTGGCGACATGTACGGAGACGGTTACGGTGGTGGTGAAATGTATGGAGACATGTACGGTGAAGGCGGCATGTATGGAGGAATGCTCGGGACGAACATCAAGGAAAAACGCATCCGATTTGCTGCAGGCGTTTCGGTCCGGTACGTTTTTGATCTGCGAGAGCAAACCAAGAAAATAGCAGACGCCCTGCACATTCCTGCGTCAGACCCTCGTGCTGCCCGATACGCAGAAGATTTTGTGGAAATTCATGTCGAGCGGAAGCAGGCCCTGGCATCATTGGATCCGTGGGCGGGCGAATGGGAACCAGTATTGGTTGAGGACCTGGCAGAAATTCTGGAGGAATCGCTGGGATTTGACCTGGAGATTGTCGATCCGCGGGTCACCCGCCCGGTAATTACGATGCCACTGCCTCGACTTGCTCAGGGCCGCTGGAGTAATTCACAGGCTTCCCACAAACTGATTTCGGACTTTGAACTGAGTGAGGAAGAGAAGGAGCTCGTCCGTAAACGTGATGAGAAACTGGCTCAGGAAGCCGCTGAGCGTAAGGCGAAGATGCCTCCAGCCCGAGCTGAAAAGAAGGGTTTCTCTGGCTACAAAGGGAACGCGAACGAATTGTTTGGGGATCTCTATGGAAACGGCGGCGGCGAAGATTTCTACAACGATGTGATGGGCGAGTACGGGTCAGATATGATGGGCGCAGGGATGATGGGCTCAGCACCTGGCATCCAACCCGGCAAGGGTGGGAAGGTCGACGAGGAAAAACTCAAAGAAATGCGGCGGAAACTGTTCGAGACGCCGGCTGGTCGACTGCTGCTTGTGCGGTTCATGGACTTCACTGTCGAACGCGGTCAACAGTACATCTATCGCATTCGATTAGAACTGAATAATCCAAACTTCAACGTCCCCGTTGATCAACTCGAACAGCCAGAGCTTTCTTCACAGAAGACGATTATGTCGGAATGGAGTGTGCCAACTGCTCCTGTGTTTGTGCCGTCTGAGTATCGCTATTACGTGAATAAGGTCGCAGGGCAAACTGGTGAAAGAGCGGACGTATCTGTTTACTACGAAGCGCAATCACTGGGTACGCCAGTGATGGTCGATCTTCAGGTACCGGTTGGCGTGAGAATTGGTGGTCACAAAGAAACCGATGCTGTCGACCTTTCGAAGAGCGTGCTGGATCGAGTGCCTGTCGAAGTTAAATCTCGCGATATCCTGTGCGGCGTGAGCGAAGGGGGAGTTTTGAATGGCAGTGAGCATCCGGACCTGAAAGCATTTCTCGGTCGAAGTTCACACAGAATGGCTGATCAAATCACCGTTCTGACGCCGAATGGTTCACTCGCGACTCGGTCCGTGGGAGATGCTGACCGGGAACGCAATGAGGACAAAGGGGATATCGAATTCCTGATCAAGGAGTACGAGAAAATCGGCTGGCGAAAGAGTGACATGCCGGATCCCGGTAACGATCCATTTGGCGATTATGGTGGCGAAATGGGAAGCGGAGGCTACGACGGCGGAATGGGATATGGTGATCCACTCAGTGGTGGCAGTCGCCGAGACAATCGCCGAGGCCGAGGGCGTGGTGGCCGCAGCGGAGGTATGGGTGGCATGTCCGGGGGCGAATAGACTTGCTCTGACTTCGCTTCGTGAATTCTCTGGTTTGATTTCTTAGCGAGCCGTAGCCCAGAAAGCTGCAGCTCGCTTTTTTCATGAATATCGATGAGCGTTATTTGATGCGTGTGGCCCATATTATTACCCGCCTGATTCTCGGAGGCGCTCAGGAGAACACGCTTTACAGCGTGGATGACCAGCACCACCTTCACGGTGATCAGGTTTGCCTGATCACGGGCCCGGGGTTGGGGCCGGAGGGAACTCTGATACCTCGCGCAATGGCCAGGGAATTGGACGTGCGAGTCCTGCAAGACCTTCATCGGTCTCTGTCTCCTGTAAAAGATATGAGAGCTCTTCGGGCGATCATCCGGCAGTTGAAAGAATTCGCGCCCGATGTGGTCCACACGCACAGTTCGAAGGCGGGAATTCTTGGACGCTATGCGGCTCACCGACTTGGAATTCCTGCGGTGCATACGATTCATGGTGCGTCTTTTCATTACGGACAACCGGCCGTCCTGCATTGGTGTTATCGACAGGCTGAGCGGATGGCGGCGCGCTGGTGCCAGCGATTCATCAGTGTTTGCGATGCGATGTCGAATCAGTATGTGCAGGCGGGTATTGCGAGCGCTGACAAATTCACGACGATCTACAGTGGAATGGAGACACAGAATTTTCTTAATTCAACGCGAGATCCGTTGGAGTTTCGCCGGGAACTGGGTTTGCATCCGGAACATGTCGTCGTCACCAAAGTGGCTCGACTCTTTCACCTGAAAGGGCACGAATACCTGCTTGACGCTGCCCCGGCCATTGTGAACGCTGTCCCGAATGTCCGATTTGTACTGGTTGGAGATGGAGTACTGCGGGACGAGTTTCAGCAAAGAATTCGGGGAATGGGGTTGGATCAGCACTTCATTTTCACGGGACTGATTTCCCCTGAAGACGTTGGCAGCTACATCCATGCCTCTGATATGGTTGTGCATACCAGTGTCTGGGAGGGGCTTGCGAGGGTGTTGCCGCAGGGATCGCTTGCGGGCAAACC
>JAGQQE010000758.1 GCA_020426345.1 Planctomycetaceae bacterium | reverse complement strand
GAACCATGTTTGGCATGGTGGGCCGCAGCAGTTCCATCAGTTTCTCCAGCAACTCGTCCTCCGCGCCGCCGGAAGATCCGAGAAACTGAAGCGCAGCCGCTCGCACAGCGGGATCCTTGTCCTCGGAGAAAGCCACCTTCGTTGCTCGCTCACGCACACCCGGAACAGACAGTTTCAGACGTGCCGGGACATTGGTTCCCAGTGATCGACTGGCCGCCGACCATGAATCGGCAGCTGCAGTCCACGACGCGGCAGACGATGTTTCTGAAAGTTTTTGCAGCAGCAGAGTGATGATGTCGCCCGCCACGTCCGGCTTCTTCATAGACACCGCCTGTGATGCCAGTTGCCAAAGCAGGTGATCAGCCGAATGGCTTTCCTGCTGTGCCATCACGCCTTCAACCACCTGTCGGATATTTTGTGGAGACAGCGATGTTCGAATCGCATCTGACTCATCCTTCGGGATCTCAGAACGAAGCATGAGTTTCACCAGAAACTGCGCCGCAGCGGGATGCGGAGATACTCCAAGCGACAAAGCCAGTTGCTGCCGGACGGAGGCCGACGGATCTTGTGT
>JAGQQE010000757.1 GCA_020426345.1 Planctomycetaceae bacterium | reverse complement strand
GTTTCCGCCAGAAGCAGACAATGATGACAAGCGAGATTATCGGCCACATTAGCCAATGTGGCCAAATCCTCCCTCCTACAGAAGACACAGCTGGTACGAAGTTTATTATCACGATTATGACCAAGACTAAGCAAATTGCAGCTCTCATGAGGCACCATTCACGAGCATTATGTCTGCCGAGGAATTCTCTTCGTGGATACCGAATGCCGTCATCGTATCTGGAATCGCCGTGCTCGGCGCAATTGTAGGGACTCAAATGCCGTATACAGCCGATCCCCTGCGATAGCCCATTTCTTGCGGACACGGAGGGGGTGTTAATTAGATGGCTGCTGTGAGTCGTAGTTTTCGTTCGAACTGGTCTGGTGACAGGTAGTCGAGTGTCTGATGAATTCGAACGGTGTTGTAGAACGTGTTGATGTATTTGAAGACGCTCTGTCGAGCTTCTTCCAGATCGGCATATTGATGGTGGTTGGTCCACTCATGTTTGAGTGACCAGAAGAATCTTTCCACGACGGCGTTGTCGTAGCAGTATCCGGCGTGGCTCATGGAACAGGTGATGCTCATCGTCTTCA
>JAGQQE010000756.1 GCA_020426345.1 Planctomycetaceae bacterium | reverse complement strand
CAGCTTTTCTGATTTTTCAATCGAGACCGTTCCCACCAGAACCGGCTGACCGCGTTCGATGCAATCTTCGATTTCGGAAATGATGGCGTCGTACTTCTCTTTTTCGGTGCCGTAGACCCGGTCGGGTGCGTCGCGGCGAATCACGGGGACGTTGGTCGGGATCACCACAACCGCCAGGTTGTAGATCTTACGAAACTCTTCTGATTCCGTTTCGGCCGTGCCGGTCATGCCGGACAGCTTCGGATACATTCGAAAGAAGTTCTGAAACGTAACGCTCGCGAGGGTCTGGGTTTCTTTTTTGACCTGGACGCGTTCTTTGGCTTCGAGGGCCTGGTGCAGACCGTCGCCATAACGACGGCCCTCCATAATTCGACCGGTGTGCTCGTCGACAATCACGACTTCGCCTTCCCGGACCACGTAGTCGACTTCGTTCTGGAAAATCAAATGGGCGCGCAGGGCCTGGTGCGTATGAGCCACCAGTTCGGTCTTGTCGGGCGCGTACAGGTTTTCGACGCCCAGAATTTCTTCCATGCGGCGCACGCCGTGATCGGTCAGAAATACGTTGCGGGCCTTT
>JAGQQE010000755.1 GCA_020426345.1 Planctomycetaceae bacterium | reverse complement strand
TGGAACCCGTTAGGTGTGATTGGCGTCCCAGGCTGAAATCGCTTGTGCGGCTGAAGAACATACCATTCGACAAACAGGCGAACTTTTCCTCGCGTTCGCCATTGTCGGCGAAACAAATCGCTTCGAATTGTCGCTCTGATGGAATGTAGTTCTATTGCTTCTTGTTCTTCTTCGAGCATGTGAATCAGTTGATCAATTCCACCATTGATGATTGTTTGACAGTTGTGTCTGTTCATTTCCGCATCTCCATTCGATCTGTGCGGGCAGTCATCCGATGTGACCGCTCGCGGGTTTCGAAATGAGGATCACGGCAGGTCAAGGTGGAGCCTCGGCCGCAGGCCGAGCAGCAGCGGACGCCGCAGGCGGGAGCGGACCTTGACGTCGTGGTACGATCAGAATTGCCAGCGAACGAAGCCGGTTTCACTGCAATGGACAGCGGCGGGGCGGGGTCGCGTTAGGGATGTGCAGGGTGCGCAGCAGTCTGACGGTTGCCTGCAGCCGTCAGACCGCAGCGAAAGCGAAGCCCGCAGCAGCCCGGCGGGAAAAAAACAGAGCGAATTCAATTACCGGCAGAAGT
>JAGQQE010000754.1 GCA_020426345.1 Planctomycetaceae bacterium | reverse complement strand
AGGCTCTGATTCAGGAGATGAAGTTTGAAGTTCACGTGATTCAGTCTTCGGAAGTGAATGCGTTTTGTCTGCCGGGTGGCTTTATTGTCGTCTATACCGGACTCATGGAGCAGGCTGAGCAGCCCGAGCAGGTCGCGGGTGTCCTCGCTCACGAGATGGCTCATGCAACCCTGCGACATGGACTTCAGCGCATCGGGCAATCGCTGGGGCTGGCGGCGGCCGTAAATCTGCTGCTCGGCGATGTGCAGGGAATTGTCGTGCTCGGATCGGAACTGTTTCAACTGGCCTCGATCAACAGCTACAGTCGCATTCAGGAAAGTGCGGCGGACGCGGAAGGAGTTCGTATGATGCACGCCGCCGGACTGGATCCATTGAGTATGGCTGAGTTTTTTGAGATTATGAAGGAGCAGGAAGGCGATCTGCCGGACGGTCTTGCCTGGATCAGTACACATCCCGATCACAACGCCCGCATTATCAGCATTCGGGAACAGGTGGGAACACTATCACCTCAGGAGTACAAACCACTGGATGTTGACTGGCAGGAAGTTCAGACACGCATTGCAAAGAAACCTGAATG
>JAGQQE010000753.1 GCA_020426345.1 Planctomycetaceae bacterium | reverse complement strand
CCTCCCATGGTAACCTCCATTTGGGTGGACAATGCAGTTTTAGCAACAATTGAGCGATGAAGACATCGACCTCGGCACGCGCGTGCTTTAGCTTCTGATTCATCGGGACCTGAGACCAAACAAAGTGCAGACTGCGCCACATTGTCTTGATCACTTCATTCCACCGTGCGGCATCCATCACCGTGTCGTATTCTGCCGTCATTCCAAAAAAACTCTGCATGGTAACTCGCTGTTGATAATGTAAGAATGCTGAGAATCGCTAAAGGGGACATTGTACTTTTAGCCTAAAGTAGAATGTCCCCTTATTGCCCTTTCCCTTATTGCCCTTCCCTTTCTTTCATTCAATGCCCGATTTTGCGATTTCCGTCACGTGCTGTGATTTCTGCCAGGGTAGCGAGGACATTGGCGCTTTTGTCGTTCCCAAGCCGTTCTGCGATAATATTGATCTCCTCCTGGGATAGAAACGCTGACTCTTTCAAGGCGAAAGCTGTCATCAGACGGACTCTTTCGGATCTGTCGTCTGGACCTACGCAAAACAGTGTTCTGATCGGGATACCGTCCCGCGCTAAATCCGCAATAGCC
>JAGQQE010000752.1 GCA_020426345.1 Planctomycetaceae bacterium | reverse complement strand
GAAACAGCCACCCCTGACGCATCACCGCACTGACTAGCTTCATGGACCACACCTTCTTAGCCGCCAGGTGCCCACGAACCCGCACCTCGCGCCGCCACGTCAGCAGTTGGTGGTGTAGATCGATTTTCACGGGGCAAACGTCCGAGCAGGAACCGCACAAGCTACAAGCAAACGGTAAATCATGATGCTGCCCGACGTCACGGGCGGGCGCCAGGATCGAACCAATTGGCCCGGGAATCGTGCTGTGATAACTGTGCCCGCCACTGCGACGAAACACCGGGCAGGTATTCATGCACGCGCCGCAACGAATGCAATGCAGCGAACGGCGAAATTCGTCACTCATGCGTATTTGACTTCGTCCATTATCAACCAGCACAATGTGCAATTCGCCGCCAGGAATCGGACCATGAAAGTGAGACGAATAAGTGGTAATCGGTTGCCCCGTCGCCGATCGGGCCAACAATCGCAAGAACACTCCCAGATGCTCGGCGCGGGGAATCAGCTTTTCAATTCCCATGCAGGCGATATGTAGCTTCGGTAACGAGACACCCAGGTCGGCATTGCCTTCGTTCGTCGCGACGAC
>JAGQQE010000751.1 GCA_020426345.1 Planctomycetaceae bacterium | reverse complement strand
CGATACGATCGAATGCCCGTGAAAATCGTGGCCTTCAGTCGCCGCAATGTGTTCAAACGCGATCACTTCACGTGCCAGTATTGTGGCTGCAGGCCGGGCAGCGAAGAGCTGACCATTGATCACGTTGTACCGCGGTCGCGAGGTGGTATTTCATCCTGGACCAATTGTGTGCTGGCCTGCATCGACTGCAATTCGCGTAAGGCGAATCGCACGCCGGAGCAGTCAGGAATGCCTCTGCGGAAAACGCCCACAAGACCCATGTGGAATCCGCTGTATGCTCCGCATGGCGTCAAGATTCAGAGCTGGTCGAAATTCGTCAGCGAAGCCTACTGGAACGTGGAACTCGAAGACTGACCATGTTTCCATCACGATGCCCGAACAACGCCGGATGAACTCATCCGGCGATTCCGGTCAGAGTGCCATATTTGCGCCCGCGACGGTCCGTTCCGCAGCCCGCGTTGAGAGGCAGAACGAGCGACGGCTGGTGATTCATTCACCGTTTCAGAGTATTTCACTGCTTCAGAGGTTGTTTGGCGGATATGGAGCCTCAACACTTTACGGTCCGTGATGAGAGTGCCGGTGCG
>JAGQQE010000750.1 GCA_020426345.1 Planctomycetaceae bacterium | reverse complement strand
AGTGGCATCCGGTGCAAGCGTTGGGACAACGTCGTCGGGCAAACTGCCAGCGGCAGTCGTGAGTTGTTCTGCGACCCGAGAACGGGCCCAGTAAAGATCGACTCGATCGGCAAAAGTCACTTGGACGAAGCTGAACCCGAACATGCTCTTGCCGCGAACACTTTTTGAGCCCGGAACAGCCTGCAATGCAATCGACAGAGGGTAAGTGATCTGATCTTCAATGTCTTTGGGGGAGCGGCCCGGCCACTCTGTGAGCACAATGACTTGGTTTTCACCGACGTTCGGAATGGCATCGATGGGGACTGATTTCGTCGAGTACCAACCAAAGGCAATTAACCCGATTGATGCCAACACAATCACCATTCGTTCCCGAATGCAGAACTCGAGGAACTTAGAGATCATCGTTCATCCTCCTGATCCGCTTGCGTTCGTGAAGCAGAATGTGGCAAGGAGGAATCGTTTACGTCGGTGTCGTCGGCAATGACTTGAATCTCATCAATCTCGGGCACTAACCCGGACTCAGTGACAATTTCGATGGCTCCGATTGGCGGCGGTGCGAATCCAGAGGGAACTTGTTCGGCCGGTGAT
>JAGQQE010000749.1 GCA_020426345.1 Planctomycetaceae bacterium | reverse complement strand
CGTTGAAATCGGGTGACGTCGCCCGAACGCTCAGAGTCGCCCTGAAACCATCGAGTGGCGTAAATCCGCTGCCTGCGGCGCCGATCTGATTGTACAGGTCAATTTGCTCGGGCGGCAGACCTTTGAACGCCCAAGACCCGCGAAGTAGTTCGTGCTGGGGCGCTGCCTGTGCAATGTTATGAGCCATTAGATCCCAGACACTGAGACTGAGCCAGGGAGACTGCGCCTCAAACTGATCGACTGCCGAGCGTTGTTGGGGCGTGAGTGCCAGTGCAGTCATGCGATGTCACCTATCAGCGAACTATAGTAAGTAACCCGGAAATTCACCGGGATAATGTCTGTATCACACGGATTATCGCGGTGTAGCGGGAATTTTATTCGGGTGTATGAAGGTGTGCAAGGGGTGGGAGTTCTTCACCGTAATAAAAGGTAAAAGGCAGGGATAGGGCAGTGTTGATGGGTTCGTGAAGTGACTCGGGTGATATCAGCTTTTGACTGTACAGGCGTTGAGAAGTCAAGTACGCCGGTTCCTACCGGCCGCCGGAGACAAAATCATCGCAATGGGCCGGTGGGAATCGGCCCTACGTCA
>JAGQQE010000074.1 GCA_020426345.1 Planctomycetaceae bacterium | reverse complement strand
GAACCGCCACCAGTATTGATGAGCTAAGGATTCGCTGGCCCGGGGGAACGGAGGACGTGTTCCGGGGAATTCCGGCTGATCGTCGCTATGTTGCCATTCAGGGTCGCAAAAAACTGTATTCAAACCCGTAGCTTTCTGTTGAAAAGCCGGGACAGACACGCAGGACGACTGAAAACCATCGTGTTTTAAGGTCTTCCACTCAAGCCAGTCCCGTTTTTCAACAGGCTGTTGGCGGGGCTTTCGTATGATTCCGATTGTTGCCTGAAGCCAGGAAAAGAAGGCGGTCCACCCAACTGAGTGTACCGCCTTCTCTGTCTGTTTCAGTCCTCAAAAGCGTTGGCTATTGAGGTTCTTAATCAAGATCAATCGGCAACTCCTGAGGGCCTTCAACAACCGTGATCTGGATACCACTGGACCCCGGCTGACGCATATTCTCCGGAATCTTCGAGATCACAACTTCCACCTCTTTTGTCGTGCCATCCGGATTGAAGAACGAAGCAGGGTCCTGATTCGTTGGTTCCACCGGTAGTGATGGCAACACTCCAACGCTGTAGGTGCCCACCGGGATATTGTTCGCCCCGTTGTACTTCAGCTTGTAATTGCCAGATGCATCAACTTTTCCACTGGCCGCATATCCCTCTGGTGACAGGAACGTCACGGTGGCAGCCTCAGCCAAAGGCTTACCGCCCAGGTTGACCACACCGGACACCTGCGCCCAGGGGCCATTGTAACTACCGCCACCACCTCCACCGCAACCTGCCAGAGCAGACAAGGTGACAGACATTGACAGTACTAATCCGGCAAATCGCATTTTCTACTCCGAAGTATGTAAGTGACTCACAAAACATAAAGCTCATCCCGAAACTCGACTTCGGAAAGTACTAAGGCTTTGGAACTTATTCTGTGAGGCTCGACCTGAATTCTGGATACCCGAGAGCCCGGCAAACGCATGGCAGAGTGCTTGACCGCAATTCCCTGCCATGCTCAGCCAGGAATTCTAGTATTCACCAACGGTCTGACCGTCATCCCGGGTGGCGAGATACTTCAATGTTGGAAGGTTGATATTGTTGCTGAGGAACGAAACGTGTCCATCAGCAAACACAACCTGGATACCGCCGGTGTGGGCTGAAATCAATGGGTTGTTTGGTCCATGATTCTGATGAACACCTGGCAGGTCGTAGTTTTTCGTTCCAGGTGGATATCGTACCGAGGTCAGATTGAATTTTCGGTTGGTGGGACCATTCCAGCCTGTCGTACGACCATTTCCGTCGGTGCCCATCAGCCAGCCGTGCGGTACTCCGCCACGTACATCCACCTTCACGCCGTTTGCATCAACGGTCCAGTCGGATGTTTCACCCAGCATGATCGTGTTGGAGGTGCCGTCCGTAACTTTGTTTAGTCCGATGCATTCGTTCCAAACAAGGATGCCGCCGGCAGAGTGGTATCCATTTTGCGAATTCGTTCCGCAGCAGGTACCACCCCCTATTTGACGCAGCTCTACAAAATTGTCGGTGTTGGTTGTTGGAGTTGCGTTTGAAGTGCGATCTTCGTCAACAGCTCCGGAGATCCCCACGTAAGAGGGAACTGTTTGGCGTGCGCCACCGTTCGTGTCCTGAATAATATTATCGAGGGGACTTGAAGGACACACCAGAGAAGTCAGTACGATACCATTGACAACCTGACCATTGGCGTTACCCGTCGTGCCTCCACCTGCTCCTGTCCAGCCGGGATGACTGCCACTGAAATTCAGCTGTGAATACAGGTTTGCCTGCTCGAAGTAAGGCAGCAGAGCCGGATAGAACGAGACTCCAAAACCGTTCTGTCGTTGATTCCCCATTGGGAACGTGTTGTACGTGTCGTGGTAGTTATGAAACGCAAGTCCAAGCTGTTTGAGATTATTCTTGCACTGCGTCCTCCGAGCTGCCTCGCGTGCTTGCTGTACAGCGGGAAGGAGCAAAGCAATCAGAATTGCAATGATTGCAATGACCACCAGCAACTCAATCAATGTAAAACCACGTGACCTCGTCTTACGCATAGCAGACTCCTGAAAAGTACGTTGGAATAACGGAACACACCGGTAAAACTACCACTGAATGGTGAGCGATGTCAACGCGTCAGAGGCCGCGAGCAGTGAACAATCGCAATACCGCTTGTTTTCAATCCGTTCCACATTGACACGCGTGGCAATCCGGATCAGTTGGCCAATGCACCCGAATCAACAGGTCAGCACTCACCGAAGCATTGAATTCGCCAGTTGTTTGCCACAGGGAGGGATGGTAGTTGAGATACCCAGCCCTTGTATTCGACAGGCATTGATCACCACGAATGCAGGTGGAAGCCTCAGGCTCCCTGGTTTGGGCGTCAATCAATACGAACTGCCATGTCGCTCAGGCGTTGTCGAGCATGGTCGGCCCATGGACCTCGGGAGTCATGCTGCAGGTACTGCTCCCACCACGATGCGGCCTCTTCAGGTCGTTGCTGCTGATCAAGGAGCTGGGCGTAGTGCAGTAACGCATCAGGGTTCCCCGGATGGATGGAAATGGCCGTCAGCAAAGCGTCTTCCGCCGCCTCAGGACGCTTCAGTTCTGCGTTCAGGCAACCAAGCTGAGTCCAGGCTTCGATGAAATCGGGGGCGAATTCAATCGCACTGTGGTAGCGTTCGATTGCAGCATCCAGACGGCCTGAACGATAAAGCGCATCAGCAAGATGGAAGTTGACATCAGCCGGATCAGGGAACGCCCCTCCCTTTTCTCGCATTGCCATCACAAGATCATCTCGAAGCAGCAGTTGTTCGGAGACCAGCAGGCTCATGGAGTTGCGAAAGGCATTCACCGCGGATTCAAACTCAGACTCTTCTGCCAGTCGACACCCTTCGTGAAACCATTCATCGGCCGTCCAGTCGCTCATAGAGCGGTCGCCGAGCGTCAACCGGGCTTCCATGATAGAAAACGAAACAGGAGATTCGTCAGAGGAACCTGCAACGCCACCATCAATTGGCCGAACCTGATTCACGCTGTCCTGGGTGCCGATCTCAACGGTTTCCAGATTCTCTTCCTCAGGGCGGATAACGTTCAGGCGTTCGACATTCTCGAAGTCCAGTAGCCGTTGCCCCGTGCGGGGATTCAGGACTCCATGGGCATCCCGCATCAGCACGTGCTTGTCCTGCACCAGCAAATTCAGCTGAGCAAGGGAGCGGTCGGTTCCGGCAAGAGTCTGTCCAAGTTCGCCAAGACTCTGTTCAATTCGCTTTGCCGAAATGCCTTCTTCCAGAAGTGCGGCCAGCCGTCGCGCGCTGGCGACTTCGCGATACTCGAAATAGGGCAATCGGCAAACACGGCGAACAGGTCGTATCAATCCAAGACGAGCCCACCTTCGAATCAGACGGACCGGGACATCGAGCAATCGTGACAGCATTGCGGGAGTATATGCGCGATGAATTTCATCGCGTCGTTCATTCAATCCGAGCAGATGCAGCCAGTCCGATTCGGCAACAATCTGCAGCCCTTGTCCGTCTGCTATCAGTTGCATGGCATGTTGAAGTTTCCGGGACGTATGTCCATCTTCTTCAAGAGGCCAGCCCTCTTCGCCGACAACAAGCATGGAAGTTGTACTGGATACGGAATGCGTCGATCGACCTCCATATTGTTCCACCAGTGAAGCCGCCTCGCGATGCACCATTGACGCGAGTGTCCCAGTGAACGCGACGGTTTCACCGGCCAGCGGCAGCGAACTGTCGGTGGTCGGGTTGAGTCCCGGCTCATTGATCTTGCTCTGACTCTGTTGACCGGACTTGCTGCCTGTCTGGCCAGGAATTGTGGAATCGTGCTCAGCCATCATGCGGTCGCCTGAAGACGCCTCGATCTGCAGTTCAAATGCTCTCTCAATGTTGAAACTCCGCCCCGACATACGGTCGAATTCCGGAGAGCCCGTGAATTTATGGCGGGACAGACTTTCAGCCCGTCATTTTTCCAGCAGAATTCGACAGGCTGGAAGGCTGTTCCATGATTTTCTGACAACCCCGGATCAGTCAGCTGCGAAGATACCGTCGGAAAATTACGATGGGTAGCATTCAGGCCATTTCGTGACGCAAGAGTTCAAATTCGCACACAAATTCAGTCACGCCATGATCCTGAACGTCAAACTGCACAAAGTCTGTCGGTTAATTGTCTCGTTATCCACCAAAGCGGGCCGTTCCTGATTCCCGCTGACCACCGCTCTCACAACATCCGAAAGAACAACAAATGTCAGTCCTTCAGAATGCCGACCCCGCTATCTGGGAAGCCATTTGCCACGAACGCAGCCGTCAGACAGAAGGTCTGGAACTTATCGCCTCCGAAAACTACACCAGTGCTGCCATTATGGAAGCCGCTGGGACAGTGCTGACAAACAAGTACGCAGAAGGTTATCCCGGCAAACGATACTACGGTGGATGTGAAAATGTAGACGTTGTCGAGAATCTGGCGCGGGAGCGAGTATGTCAGCTGTTCGGGGCAGAACATGCGAATGTGCAGCCTCACGCCGGATCCCAGGCCAACATGGCAGTTTATCTGAGTGTCGTTAAGCCCGGCGATACGGTGCTCGCCATGGACCTCGCACACGGAGGACACCTCACGCACGGTATGCGACTGAACTTCAGCGGTCTGCATTACAATGCAATTCACTACGGTGTCAGGCAGGATGATCATCGCATTGATTTCGATCAGGTTGCCAGCCTTGCTCGCGAACACAAGCCGAAGATGATCATCGCCGGTGCCAGCGCGTATCCTCGCGAAATTGATCATGCAAAGTTTGCGGACATTGCCAAAGAAGTTGGCGCGGTCCTGATGGTCGACATGGCCCACTACGCCGGACTTGTTGCCGGCGGCATTCACAACAGCCCAGTCCCAGTCGCTGACTTTGTTACGTCTACTTCGCACAAAACTTTGCGAGGTCCGCGTTCAGGGTTTGTTCTTTGCAGGAGTCAGTACGCGAAAGACCTTGACCGCAGCGTCTTTCCGGGGATGCAGGGCGGCCCATTGATGCATATTGTCGCGGCCAAAGCTGTCTGTTTTGCAGAAGCTTTGCAACCGGCCTTCAAAGCGTACGCTCAGCAGATTGTCGACAATGCAAAGACCCTGGCTGAAACACTGATGGCCGGTGGTCTGCGACTCGTCTCCGGGGGGACGGACAATCATTTGATGATGTGCGATGTGACGGCAATTGACCTGTCGGGTAACGTTGCCGAAAAGGCCCTGGATGAAGCAGGCATCACCGTCAACAAGAATATGATTCCGTACGACCAGCGCAAGCCGATGGATCCCAGCGGGATTCGCATCGGGACTGCGGCGCTGACAACTCGTGGAATGAAGACTGACGAAATGAAGAAAGTCGGGGGCTGGATTCTGCAGGCACTGAAGAACGCTGACAACAGTGGTGAACTATCAGCGGTCCGTCAAGAAATCGCTGACTTCGCGAAAGCATTCCCTGTACCAGGGATTGGTTAGGGCTCTGGAATCACCGGCGCAGGTGCACCGTGTCGGCTTGATACGGTGCCCCCCGGTGGTCCAGTGAGCGAAGCGACGGCGTTGGCCTGAGTTCACAACGAAGCATGGCCGCTCTTATAACCTGCTGAGACCGGAACATGATCACGGTATGGGTTCAGCGACGGCTAACCTACTAACCTAACGGCCTGTTGGAAAACGAGACTGGCTTGAGCTGGAGACCTGAGAACACGACGGTTTCCAGCCGTCCAGCGTGCCTGTCCCGATTTTTCAATGGACAGCTAAGTTATGGAGTTCCCTGCCTGAACTGAGACGCCGGCTGGCCCCGGGCTGCGAGCCCCTGATTCTGCTCGGAAAGCGGGCAAACCATGAATTTCTGAATGGCAATTCGGGGAGGCTCTGTGCCACCATCGACCGCCCCGGCGATCGAAAGTGCACTCGCCTCAAATCGTTCGCACTTAGAATCTTTGCGGCGTGAACTTTCTGACTTGAACCGACACGAACGCGTGGATTCAACAGAAGGCGGTTGTCGGGAGATGCGACACGAACAAGGGCACCCGGAATGCCTGACTGGCAGAGCCCGGATTCTGGCCGCCGGTAGACCGCCATCATGGTTTCAGGCAACTCAGGGACGGGCCAGGCAACTCAGAGACGCTCAAAGTGATGGAGGTAAACGAAAACAGGGTTCCCGAATGTCTCGGAAACCCTGCTATTCTTCCAATGGGCAGAGGGGGAATCGAACCCCCGACACCAGGATTTTCAGTCCTGTGCTCTACCAACTGAGCTATCTGCCCTGGAGATGAATGGCTTTCGCCATTCAAACCGCCTTTGTTTCACGATTTTGATGACTCGAAATCGTGAGCGGGCGGGATGTTAGTGACTGTCGACCGGCATTACAAGACTACGAAAGATTCTTGCCCAACTTCGACACAACATCCGCCTAAGTAGGAGCGTGTGTTCTGGTTGTGAAGACTTTGCCACCCGAGATCATCCGTTCTCAGACGCTGATTCCTGCGTTCAGCAGTTCAATGGCCGCCTCTTTGACCCGGACAGCCGCGGAATCAGCCAGACCGGAAAGCAATGGCAGGTGTGGACCCGTTTGACCGATGCCAGCGAGAGCAACAGCCTCATGCAGGACGCGGATGGGATTAATTTCATTCCTCAGGTCTTCCAGGGGCAGGAATACCTTTCGGATGTCCTCAGCAAGGTCATAATTCTTGTCGCAAATTGCTTTCAGCATCAGTTGTGAAAGAGTCGGATTGATACAGACGCAGCCAGAGGTAAATCCATTGAGTTTGAATTTCGTCAGATGGACCAAAGCGGGTTGTTCTCCAATTCCGCTGCAGATGATCCTGGGGTCGACCATTGACACCAGTCGCTCAAGATAAGGATCGTCCGACGTGTCTTCTCGAACGATTGCATACTTGATGAATGAAACGAGTCCGTCACGCACTAATTCGGCTGCACCTTCCGGGCTGATGTACCCTTCTTCCTTGATGTACAGGACAGCTGGGCGATTGATCGTTTCGACGAATCGCCGGAAGCCATTCATCAATCCAGGTTCTGTCATAACGGCCTTTGTCGGCAGAACCATCACTGTCGGGAAGTCTGTGTCACGGATGACGTCGGCCTGATCCATCATCAGGCCATACGAAGGACCAACGGACGGAACCACCAGGGTGTTTTCGCCAGCAGACGCGCGAAGTACATCCAGCAGGCTGGCATATTCGCTCATTCGAACGTGGTAGAGGTTCGCGTTTCCGCCATAAAGCAACATCGAGACGCCACCGTTTTCGATGTGCCGAATAATTTTTGTATTTTCATCCGGACAAATCACGTCGTTTGCCCCGCGTGCGAGGGGTGGGACAGCAAGAACGGATGAGCGAAACTGTTCGGGGCGAAACGGAGTAGTCTGCATGGTTGTCGCTTTTGGGATGACTTCGGGCAGGATTGAAGGTGTTTTTTGAGAATGCGGCAGGATAACGTCCATGCGACGCAAATCCAGCAGAGCCGATCCTGTGTTGCAGTTTGCGGCTTCGGGTGTCTGAATGCCGGGCGATTTTGTTTGAAAAGGGACTTCAATCCGTCTGCAATGGGCCGGAGAGCGTATTCAACAGCAGAGAATTGCGCTGGCAAGCCCTGAGCATGGCGTCGCAATTCGCGGGTTGTCTTGCTGTAAAGTGTTGCAGTTTATTAGTTTGTGTTCATTGTGCCGCGGGTGTTGGCCAGAGGTGCGACGTGTTTCTGAATCGGGCATTCAATAGACGCCGTAAAAATCGCGGGTACTGCGCCGATTCCGCGGCGGTTCAGACTGAGTGTTTTGAGGAACGTCGACTTCTCAGTGCTGTCACGATGGCTGTTGGAGCCTCGCAGGATACATCGATCTTCAATGTTGGTCAGGGTGACGTTTCGAACGGCGCCGGGGAGTACATCCTGAGCGGCGGAGAAGGCAGCGATGAAACTGCGATTCGCGGTCTGATCCATTTTGATTTGAATACCTCGTCGATTCCGTTTGGCGCGACAATTCTGGATGTGACACTTCGGCTGAATGCAGCCTACAGCGTAGGAGGGGCAGCGAATATTTCGCTGCATCGAGTCAGCAATGCCTGGGGCGAAGGTGCGTCTGACGCGCTGGATGACGAGCTCGATGGTGCAGTCGCAGCCGCACAGGACGCGACGTGGATATATCGCTTCTACAATGGCTCACAGTGGAATTCACCCGGCGGAGATTTTTCCGCTGGGGAATCTGCATCGGCCAGTGTCGTTGCTGCTGGTTTGTACCAGTGGAACGACCTGGGCATGATCTCAGACGTCCAGTCGTGGCTGGACGATGCGTCTCAGAATTTCGGCTGGATGCTCTTGAGCGAGTCCGTTCCCGGTTCGGTGAAGGCTTTCCACAGCCACGATTCGTCGAATGCTGCTCTGCGACCGTCTCTGGAAATTACCTACGAAGAACCCATTCTGCCAGCTTTGGTTGCGGGACGAGCCTGGGATGACTCGGATGGAAACGGATTGCGCGTTCCGCTGGTGGTTCACGATCTTCAACTGCAGTTCTACCAGCAGAAAGACTTCTTCAACGTCTACAGGGGCCAGGAATACTGGTACAGATCGGCGGTCAACAACGAATGGTATTTTCTGACACCTGATGGAACATTGACCCACTGGGACCGGACTCCCGGCCAATTATCGGGCACTGCCGTATCGACCATTTCCCGACGATTCTGGGAACTACAGAACAAGCACCTGCTTTTGAAGGACGCAGTCCAGCCCGAAGCATATTTGAATGGAGTGACCGTTGAACTGCTGGATTCACAGGGTGTTGTTCAACGTTCGACTGTGACAGGAGATTTCGACGTCAACAACGACGGACTCATCAATCCTGAAACGGAATCGGGGTGGTACCGTTTTGAGCAGGTCCCTGCTGGTGACTACCAGGTTCGACAGATATTACCAACGACGCGCACCGCCAGCAGTGGTGACCACAGCGGATTGGCAACCACTGTTCACCAGTTGGACAGTCAGCTGAATCTTCGATTTTACAAATCGTTGTTTGAAGATTTTGGTGGAGAAGGCGAGCGTTGGTTTCTCGGGGACAACGGCTGGTATTACATCCTTCCGACCGGTGAAGTGTACCGATGGAAGGCTCAGCCAATTACGCCCTCGCAACCCCTGACAGGAACTCTGGTCGTTGAGCTGAATCATTCTTATTTCCGCGACCCGTCATTGATCTATCTTGCCAGCAATCCCGTTGTTGCGGCGGTTGACGGCACGACAATCGACACCATTGACTTGCCGAGTTTTGAAGCGATCGAGATTTCCGGACGGATTTGGCACGATCAGAATGGTGATGGACTTCCAGGCCGCCAGGATTATCCAACGGTTCATGCTTTGGCGACCGCTCCTGCTGGTGGCCCGGCTAAGGCAGTATTCTGGTATCAGTCTGCCGGGGTGGGAAATGGTGCTGTTTATTACTATGCCGACCAGTTCGGAAACATCTTTGAGTGGGCGGCATCAAGTGGTTCGAAATTTGTCACTCAGGTGTGGGGCGGATTTGAGCTGACGTCCCAGAGTATCCTGGAAACGGCATTCATCGTTGAGCCTTACCTGAATGGATGGGCAGTCGAGCTTGTTGATGCTGCAGGTCGGGTGGTTGGCACGGCAACTTCAACGGACCTGGACAAGAATGCGGATCAGGTCATTCAGGCTTCCAGCGAGCGAGGCTGGTACGTTTTCAACAATGTTCTGCCAGGCGAATACACTGTGCGCCAGGCCGTTCATGTGGACTGGGTACGCACCACAACCCATGATCCAATGCAACAGTTGACTGACCTTCAGTTCACTTACGGTTTCAAGCGTGTGCCGAAGGACTGGTATGACTTTGGGTTCCGCCAGGAACGCTGGTTCCAAAGCAGGGACAACTATTGGTTTTACATCACGCCTGATGGCAGCATCTTCGAATGGGATCGGAGGAGTGGGGGAGCAAAAGGGCTCGTGAATGGAACACTCGTCGCGCAGACATCTTCGAGCTGCTACCTGAATATGGAGCTGCTGTTCGCCCCTGCTGCGAAAGTTCTGAAGGCCCCTGCAGGCGCGATTCTGAATACAGTCAGTTTCGGCAATCTCAGGCTGATCGACAGCCTGTTTGGTGAAATTGAAAGTCAGTTGCACTCCTGACAGTGCCGGGTCGTTTCTGCCCGAAGTCGCGAAAGTGGCCAACCACCCATTGAAAATGCCGGATCAGGTCGTGCGTTTGCGCGTCGTGTTATTCTTTCAGTAGTTCCTGAATCGCAGTCATCAGGACTGCTTCGACATCCGGAGCCACATCCGATGCGCGTTCGCTGGCTTCGTAGCCTCCCTGGGAATATGCGATTTCGGTACCGATATAACCGGGACCATAGTCGCCATAGGCAGCCATCGCCACATTCAGGTCCGGTCTGGCTGCTTTAGCGGCCAGCTGATATTCCACAAAAAGTTCTCCGGGCATGTGCAGGATGCGGATATCCCCGAGCGACAGCATTGGAATATCAATCTTGTGACCGTTCCTGCACCTTGATAGCCACGCCAGTTTATCACCGGCGACGCGTGCTTCCGCTGAGTTCGGATTGGCGGAGATTGTTGTTCGGAGTCGTGTTTCTTCCAGGTGTTTTGCCGGTGGAAGTGACACCTGCCTGATGTGCCAGGAAAGAGGAGCGCTGTCCGCGTCGATTTTGAGTGTGTTGTCGAACGCGCGTTGCATTCCGTCGGCCAGTTTCATGGCAAGTTTGACGCGGTTGGAATGACTGCCATCGTTGTACTTGCCTGCTCCGATGTTCCCCCCTGCCCCGTTGAAATGAACATGAACGGCTGATGGGACGGCTTGTTGTCGAACAAATCTTGCGATGCCGGGGAAGTCCGGACTGGGGATACCCATCCGATAGTAGCTTTGGGGGTGGCAGGCGTAATAGCTGAGGACAGCAACAGGATTTTTGTCCTGCCAGAAACTGATCACAGACACCTGCGGGTCAATCGTACCTTCGGGTTCAGCTCTCACTTTGGGGTCGCGCGTTGCTGTGTAACGCGTGATCGCAACTTTTCCGTCGGGGCCCAGAATACGGCGGTTCGATGCCACCTCTTTGACATCCGCGACACCGAACCCAACGTGCGTGACTGCGACATCCTTTGTCACAGCTTCGCTGACAGCAGCTTCCAGTCGCTGGAGCACCTGTCGCGTGAAAGCGCTGTCATATTGTCCGGTATCGGTTGCTCCGGCGTCGCGCAGAATGCTCTCGTTTGTAAAATCCGTGACCGGTGCATCATGTTGATGCAGCGTATGTACGGCAACTCGATCAAATGTTGTACCTGCTGCACGGGCAAGCGATTCCCGAAAGGCATCGTGTGATTCGTTTGCAATGCCAATCCAGTCTACAGCGCAAAGGACGACAGGCTTTGAGTCACCCTGAAGCACGATCCCGCGGCATCGCAGGGTGAGTTCGTCAACCCGGACCACAGGGTCGTACGCCATTCGATAGCCCGGAGGTGGAGTCACGTCGATGTCAAATGTCGCCACGCGCAGGTCTGCTGGTGCGGCCGAGGCCGTGCTCTGCAACGAAAGAACGCAAATTGTTCCCGCGGCCATGGCCAGGAAAAGCCTGCAGCCTGAATGCAAAGTTCCGGATGTGGCGACCTTCATGGGCTGTCTCCAATTGAATTTTCGCGAGAAGAAATTTTCACGGGGACCAGTGAACCTTCCGCCGATCATAGTGTCGGATTCACGAATGTGAACCATTAGCGGCGATAAGCAGATCAGTCGCCCTGAAACTCTGTCCGGATCACTACGTTATGATCCGTCTCAATACCATACTGAAGTTCTCCTTCCGTTCATCGGAGGATCGAGCTTCATTGTCATCAGAGCGGGCATTCTGCGCGTAATCGACAGGCCTTCCGGCCGGCATACTTCGCGCGTTTGTTCGCGTTGATTCTGCAGATCAGGTTTCCGTTGGCTCAACACCAGGACGCACCCGCATTCGCCGGAGTGTACATGGTGCCGTTTGTGTTCGTAGGCAGTCTCGTGCTTCAGGGCACTTGAGAGTTGTCCGCGTGCTGAATGTGAGCCCGTCCGCTTCCGGGATGATTCCATGTCGTGTCGAGATGTGGAGATGCGTTTTCCCGGGAGCTGCTTTCCGTTGTTAGATCCGCACTGACAGCCTCCGCGTCGCCATTGCTTGTGGCGTGTGATGGCTTACCTTGAAAGGAGTTCACTATGAACACCATCCATAACCTGAGAAACGTCGGCATTTCGGCTCACATCGATTCTGGCAAGACGACATTGACAGAACGAATGTTGTACTACTGTGGACGGATACATCGCATGGGAGATGTCAAAGGGCGTGAAGGCTCTGCGACAATGGATTTTGATCCCATTGAAATTCAGCGTGGCATTACCATTTCGTCTGCTGTTACGCAGGTGCAGTGGGATGAACATCGGATCAATATCATTGACACTCCCGGGCACGTGGATTTCACCATTGAAGTTGAACGGAGCCTTCGAGTCCTTGACGGAGCCGTACTGGTCCTCTGCGCTGTCGGAGGTGTCCAGAGTCAGTCGATGACCGTCGACAGGCAGATGAAACGTTACGGCGTGCCCCGGATTGCTTTCATCAACAAGATGGATCGTGCGGGGGCAGATCCGCAGCGAGTCATTCTGCAGATCCGCGAAAAACTTCGGTGTCACGCTGTGGCACTGCAGTTGCCTGTCGGGCGCGAAGAGAACTTTCGAGGTGTGATTGATCTGATCACGATGGAGGCGATCTACTTTGAAGGTGCTGATGGTCGTCAGGTTGAGCGATCCGCGGTTCCACTGGAGATGCAGCAAACTGCCGCAGCAGCTCGGGCCGAACTGCTGGAGGAGCTTTCAAAGTTCGATGACGCACTCATGGAGATCCTGTTGAATGGCGAAGATCCTGGTGAACACCTGCTGTATCGAGTCATTCGTGAGGCGACGCTTGCCCACAGGCTGACACCAGTACTGATGGGGACTGCCTACAGGAACAAAGGAGTGCAGGAGGTCCTGACTGCGATCACTCGGTATTTGCCGAGTCCCGCAGACAGAGTCGTGACAGCGATCAATCTGAATCCGGGCCACCGGACCAGTCAAAAGGCTGTTGCCTCGGACGTTCCTGAAATGGCAGAACAGCAGGCGGTCGTTGAGCTTTCAGCGGCCGCCGATGTTCCGCTGGTTGCGATGGCATTCAAGAGCGTTGTTGAATCTTTCGGACAGCTAACGTTCCTGCGTCTGTACCAGGGGCGACTTGTTCGGGGAGACACTTACCGGAACGCACGCACTGGACGTCGCATGCGGGTGAGCCGATTGCTGCGTATTCATGCGGACAAACGCGAGGACATCGCAATGGCTTCCGCAGGAGACATTGTGGCAGTCGTCGGCCTGGATTGCGCATCCGGAGATACGTTCACGGGCCATGGCATCCACTGCACACTCGAAAGTATGTTTGTGCCGGAACCAGTGATGAGGGTCTCAATTGAAGCTTGTCGTAGTGAAGATTTCGGAAAGCTGGCGAAAGCGCTGGAGGCGTTTCGGCGTGAAGATCCAACGTTTCGTGTTTTCACAGACGCGCGGACAGGACAAACGTTGATCGCCGGAATGGGGCAGCTTCATCTGGACGTTTACCTGCAGAAGCTGAAGCAGTTGTATCAGTGTGAATGTGCGACAGGTCAACCACAGGTTGCCTATCGTCAGCACCCGAGCTGTGCCGTCGACTTTGAGTATGTCCTGAGAAAGATGACGGGTGGCCCGGGGCAATTCGCGCAGATCAAAGGCCGAATGATTCCGCTGGGTGTCGATGGTGAAAAGCACTTTGAGTTTGTGAATCATGTTCGGGGTGGTCGAATTCCTCGCGAGTTCATCCCTGCGGTCGAACAGGGCTTCCTGGATGAACTCAACCGCGGACCGCTCGGTGAATTCGAAGTTGTGGGAGTACGAATCGATTTACTGGACGGAGCGTACCATGAAAACGATTCATCTGAACTGTCGTTTCGGCTCTGTGCTCAGGCGGCAATGAGAGACGTCATTCTTCCGAACGCTGATGTGCGGTTGCTCGAACCTGTCATGTCCGTTGAGGTCGAAGTGCCGGCTCGGTTTCAGGGAGGAGTGACCGGGCATCTGGCTAGTCGGCGAGGACTCGTCACCGGCTCGGAGACCCGTGATGGCTCTTGTCTGATTACTGCCGTCATTCCACTGGCTGAAATGTTTCACTACGCCGATGAGCTCCGTTGTATGACACAGGGACAGGGCGTGTTTTCGATGGCATTCTGTCGATATGCCCCGATGCCTGCAGACACTCAACGCGGTGTATTGCAATAGTCAGGTCCTGCTGGATCGATGACCGGTCCCTGACCATCTGGTCGGGGACCGGTTACCCTGAATCCGTTAGAACCGCCTGATCGGTGCAGGTCTGCCGAGCGTCGATCATCGCCAGATCGTTGCTTGTGCGTCGAAGAGAACGAAACTGTGCCTCGAGATCATCGATCAAGGTCAGCCTGTTTGATCCATGGTCTGAACCGACAGTTCGACGGGTCCTTCAAGTTCATGTGTTGAGTGTGTTCTTCGATGTGTGTCTGTGCTCGCGACCGGCTCGTAAGGCTCCGTATACTAACGGAGAGACCTGGCTGATCTGATTGTTCAGCAAAAAGTGGCCGGTTTTCTGAACGCAGTCTGGCAAAACAGGTGTTTTGGGCGGAGAAACTGATCGTGAGCAACGAGGCTGGGTTTGATATGCTTCGGAAAAACGGAGGAACGGCGACTCGTGTCAGAGTCATCGTCCTGAGATTCCGGTGATTTGTATCAGGTTCAATTCGGCCATGCGCAAGGTGCTTCTACGATTCGTGTTCGACCAGTTCTGGACCTTTCAGTCCGTTGGCAACGAACTTCTTGTTGGCGCCGGGTGGCTGGTGGCCGTGATGCTGATCGTGACCGTAGTGCTGGTGTTCGTGAATTGGCGAATAAAACGGGATCTGAAAGCAGCCGTCTCTGAAAACCTGAGCTGGCTGGTATTACCCGCGTTTATCCTCGCAGTCCCGATTCTGAATCTTTCGCTGGTCAACAGCGGCATTCCGGTCTTTGGTTACGGCTTTATGATGTTTGTTGGCTTTTCAACGGCCACACTGCTCGCTGCCCGGCGAATTCAGACGGTCGGTTTGCCGCCCGATATCATCTGGGATTTGATGATGTGGCTGCTGATCCCCGGCCTGATCGGTGCCCGAGCTGTTTATCTCAGCCAGTATGGACCGCAGGTTTTTGCAGGTAAGACGGGGCTTGCACTTCTGATCGCGCCCTTCGCCTTGTGGGACGGGGGGATTGTTTTCTACGGGTGCATCATTGGCGGAGTGATCGGGCTACTGGTTTACTGTCGAGAGCGGAATGTCGATCCGCTTGTACTTTGCGATGTGATTGCTCCATCGCTATTCGTTGGCGAAGGGTTCGGTCGTATTGGTTGTTTCCTGTACGGTTGCTGTTTCGGAGCACCGTGTGCCCTGCCCTGGTCTGTCCAGTTTCCTCCGGACAGCATCACGTTTCAACGACTTGTGGAACGCGGGACGATTCTACCGGACGCCATTTCCACCATCCCATTGCATCCGACACAGATTTACAGTTCTGTTTCAGCATTCCTGTTGGCGGGCTTGCTGGCGTGGTTCTTTCGCCGTCGTCCGTTTGACGGTGCCGTTTTGGCAATGGCGTGGATCATTTACCCCATCAATCGCTATGTGCTCGAAATCTATCGCGACGACGAACCGGGCCGTCTGGGTCTGACTCTCACTTTCTCTCAACTGATGAGTATTGGTTTGCTTGTGAGTGGAATTGCGGCGATGTATTACTTCCACAAGCGCAACAAACTGACGAGAGCTGCAGATTCGGATTGCAAGGCCGACGCGAACGCCTGACGGATGCCCGTCCCCACAATGCGTGGTTTGTGGTCGCGCGAACGCTTTTGGAAATGCGCCTCGCTGTCACATCGGGTTGCCTTTCGAATCGTTTTCAATGGGACTGACAGTTACACCTCGGAACCAAACGAATGTGAAGGAAAGGCAATGGCCGACTGTGTTCCATTTCAGCTTTACGTGGGGGCCGATGTCGAGGCGATCGTTGAGCTTTTGCGAGTGGAGCTTGTTCGAGCACGGGGCAGTTGCCGGGTCGGTTCCGGAGACTTTGCGATTCCCACACCCATTGGCACGATCAGTGGGTGTTATGCGATCGAAGGTAAGGCTCTGACGGTCCACATCAGGAGTCGTCCTTCATCTGTTTCGTGCGGTACGATTGAATCCAAAATGCAGGACTATATCCTGGACGCGAAGGCTGCATTCAGGAATTCAACACGGAAGAAGCAGGCATAGTCGGGTGATCGTGCCACTGTCTTTGGAAGATTATGTTTGGTTCGGGAATTGCCTGAGTCGCCGTTGGCATTCAGAAATCTGTGCCAACGTAGGATGAACTGGTCGCCAGTGACGACAACGCGGCCATTGAATTGTCTTTGGTGATTCCATTCTTTGGCGCCCATGAGTTTGAATTCGGGAATCACGACGACGATGAGCAAGTGGCCTTCTTTTGTCGTGTAAGAGATCCCGCCTGTTGCCAGTCAGACAGAGATATCGCCCTGCCCTGCCCTGTTAAAGTGATGTTTGTGGATGGATTTTCCTGTTGTCACTCCTGCCCGAGAGCCATTCCGCAGATTCTCATGCCCGCCAGCTGTTGACGGCGATTCAATTGACTTGTGCTGACTCGCCTGCGAATTTGCTGTTGGTAATTGCTCGACAACGCTCTGGTTGGAGACGGCGATGACACGCTTCCTGAATTCTGTGGGTGTACTGTGCCTTTTGATTGTTATGCCCGCTGAGGTGACGGCGCAGGACGGACAAACGATTGGTTTTCGTCGACATGTCATTGATGCCGCTTCCGAAATGCACTCCTGCGCAGCGATGGATGTGAATCACGATGGTCGTCCCGATGTGATCACAGGCGGGGCATGGTACGAGATGCCTCTGGATGCGTTGAGTGCGTGGAAGAAGCACCATGTGCGGGATGTGGAGCAGATTCGGGGTCGCTTCGATGATTATTCCTGTTTGCCGTACGACGTAAATGCCGACGGCCTGAAGGACATCATTAGTGTGAACTACCGCAGCGAATCAATCTACTGGATTCAGAATCCTGGTCCCGATTCGGATGACGCATGGGAAAAACATGAAGTCGCCCGGCCTGGTGCAATGGAAACAGGAAGGCTCGCGGATGTTGATGGTGACGGGTTACCGGACGTGCTTCCCAATGGAGTGAAGTTTTCTGCATGGTTTAGTATCGCTGCCGGCAGGGAACCGCATTGGCAACGCCATGCGCTTCCGGATGAACTGGCGGGGCATGGCGTAGGATTCGGCGATATTGACGGTGATGGTCGTGGCGATGTCGTGGGACGATTTGGGTGGGCTCAGGCCCCGGATGACCGACGGAATGAACGGTGGATCTTTCACGCGGATTTCGAACTGGAGCGAGACGCGAGCATCCCGATGGTCGTACATGACGTCAACGGCGATGGATTGGCTGATGTGATTTATGGACGTGGCCATCGCACAGGTTTGTATTGGCTGCAACAGGTGAAAGCGGAAGACGGACGTGGTTGGGTCAGGCATGCCTTTGACACAAGCTGGTCGCAACCCCACAGCCTGTTGCTGGCGGATGTCAATGGTGATGGTCGGGAAGACCTGATTGCTGGAAAGCGTTTCATGGGGCATGACGGAAAGGACCCCGGTGAATACAACCCGATTGTAAGCTATTGGTACGAGTTTCAGCCTGGTACGATGACGTGGCGGCGGCACTCAATTGATTCTGGCGATTCAGCCGGCGTTGGATTCGGACTGGATCCCAAAGCCGTGGATCTGGACCTGGACGGGGATATCGACTTCATTACGGCCGATCGCAACGGACTGTTTTTTCTTGAAAACATCGGCGCAATCCCTCAGGAATCGCATCCTCTGAGTTCATTCGCGGTCGCTAACAGGAACATCGCGACATTGCGCGAAACGGACGGCTCAGAGCGTATCCTGGAGACTCCGTTCGACGCAGGTCGCCGGCGATCCCGGATTCTTCAGGCGATGTCCGAAGTGATGGGGCCGTTGCCAGAACCCGATCAGCGCGTTCCGCTTGATGTCAGGATTGAGTCGACCGAGGACGTCGTGGGATATCTCAGACATCGAATCAGTTACGCTCCGGAAGCTGGTGACCGAGTCCCTGCCTTTCTTCTGATTCCAAAGGCTGAAAGCGGGCGTGGTCCGGCAATGCTGTGTCTCCATCAGACAACGCGCATCGGAAAGGGAGAACCAACAGGATTGGGCGGGTTGCCAAATCTGCACTATGCACACGAGCTGGCAAATCTGGGTTTCGTTTGTCTGGTTCCAGACTACCCTTCGTTCGGTGACTACACCTACGACTTCAAAACGAACGGTCGTCACTATGCCAGCGGATCGATGAAAGCGATCTGGAATAATATCCGGGCGATTGATCTGCTGGAGTCACTGCCGGAGGTCGATGCGGATCGAATAGGCTGTATTGGACATTCCCTGGGAGGTCACAACACGTTGTTCACCGCGGCCTTTGATCTTCGAATTCGAGCCGCCGTGACAAGCTGCGGGTTCACCGCATTTCAGAATTATTATGAGGGCAATCTGGCCGGGTGGACCAGTGATCGCTACATGCCCCGCATTCGTGATCTGTATCAGAATCGTCCCGATCGAGTGCCGTTCGACTTCGATGGAGTGCTTTCTGCGATCGCGCCGCGATCAGTGTTTATCAGCGCGCCCGTTGATGATTCGAACTTCGATAATCCCGGTGTGAAGCAGGTTGTGGAAGCAGTCAATGGTATCTACGACGTCTACGGTAAATCAGGCGGCATGGTTGCCGTGTATCCGGATTGTGGGCACGACTTTCCTGCGGAAACGCGGCTGGAAGCCTACAACTGGTTGAAGAAAGCTTTGAAATGATGTCGGGAGCATCCTGCCGGGCTAATCTTCGAGACCAATAAAGGCGCGCCAGGCCATTGAAGGAACTTCGCATTCCGGTTCTGCCGGCGCGATCAGTTCCGCAACCAGGTCATGGCAGTGCTTCCATGGTGCGAGGGCGATTTCTTCTGCTGTGCCAGGTGGGCACAGAAAGTTGCCCTGCCCGTAGCCACAGTTCATGGATTGCAGAACAGCCAGTTGCACGGGATCTTCAATACCTTCTGCGATGCAGGCGATGCCGATGTTTTCTGCAAGCGTCACAACCGAATGGGCAACGGCGATGACATCATGTCCGTCGTTCAGGTTGGCGACAAATGTGCGATCCATCTTCAGAACGGTGAACGGAAATTCCTGAAGGCAGGCGAGGGATGAATAACCTGTACCAAAATCGTCGATTGCCAGTCGGATGCCCGCCTGAGACAGGGCGTGCAGGACTTCACCCGCTGCGACCCGATGGGCCATGATTTCTGATTCTGTGACTTCAATTTGCAACTGTTGCGGCTTCATGCCGTAGGAATTCAGGATCTGAATAATGTGATCGGCCATGTGATCCTGCATCAATTGTCGTTCAGACAGATTAATGCTCACATATCGGGGGGCTTCTTCAACATGCTGCAAATGCCAGTCGACAAATTGTGCGCAGGCGGTTCGCATGACCCAGTCGCTCAACGGAAGGCTGAGCCGGGTTTCTTCTGCAATGGGCAGGAATTCTTCCGGAGGAATCATGCCGCGAGTTGGATGATCCCAGCGGATGATCGCTTCGACTCCGTGCAGCTTTCCGTCTTCGAGTGAGACAATGGGCTGCCAGACGACAGAGAGTTGTTCTGTGCCAATCGCGGACCGTAGTTCTGTTTCGGTTTGCTGTCTTTGCTGGGCGGCTTCACGCATACTGTCGTCAAAAACGACGTAGCATGCTTTTCCCCGGGCTTTGGCTTCATACATTGCCGTGTCGGCATCACGAAGCATGTCCTCCGGACGCTGGTAACGTACATGGCTGCACACAATTCCGATGCTGGCGTTCGAACGAACTGCGTGATCGCCAAGTTGATACTGTTCGCCCAGAGCACTGATCAGGTGGGAAGCGGACTGACATGCTGCTTCGGGGCCATCGATATCGTCCAGGATAACAACAAATTCATCTCCTCCCAGCCGCGACACGGTCGTGCCGTCTGCGAGTGTGCTGATGGAATCTGTCGTACTGAGGTTGTCTCGCAGTCGAACTGCAATTTCCCTGAGCAATGCGTCTCCAACATCGTGGCCCAGGCTGTCGTTGACGACTTTGAAGCGGTCAAAGTCGAGGAACATCAGGGCAAACTGATATCCGGGCACCTGACGAGTTCGTTCGATGTACAACTTCAGACGATCGTGAAACAGAGCGCGGTTCGGCAATCCTGTCAGGCGGTCGAGCCTGGCTGCAATCATCAGTTCTTTCTCAATCTTTTTCCGCTCGGAAATGTCGCGAACAATTCCGACAAAACGCGGGGTATCGGTCGACTGATGGACGAATTGCAACGAGAGTTCCACGGGGATCTCGTGCCCGTTGATGTGTCGGTGTGTTGTTTCAAACGTGAAGAGCTGATGAGTCCCTTCAGTCAGCGGTCTGGTGAGTTTTTGAAGATCATCGTTTGAGAATCCCGGAACGATATCCAGAGGCGTCATCTGCAGGTATTGCTCTTCGCTGTAGCCCAGCAGCTGTCGTGCCCCTTCATTCACATAGATGAATCGGAAATCCCCCGGGCGGAACATAAACACGCTGTCCAGAGTCTGGTCGAGAGTGGTCTTGAACTGCTGGAGCCGATTTGCTGCGAACTGCTGCTGCTTCAGATGGAATCGTGTGAGTGTCGCAAATGCCGCCGATGCCAGCAGAATCGATTCAATGACAGCAAGTATGCCAATGACTGACAGACGGGCGTTGAAGATCTGACGGCCCCAGACCGCCGCGGGGAAATCAACACCCAGAACTGCCTCGACACGTCCGTGCTGGTCATGCATTGGGTGCAATGCCGTCACCCAGAGTCCCCACTGGTCGCTGTACGGCACGGAAATAAATGCCGGAAGCCCGCTTAGTGCTTCGTTAAAC
>JAGQQE010000748.1 GCA_020426345.1 Planctomycetaceae bacterium | reverse complement strand
CGTCGAAATCGATAGTTGATCCCTGAGCATGTCCGCCTCGCCCGAATTCCCTATTGATGAAAAGAACAAATCCCGAATTGTTTGATCGGGATACAAGTTTATCGCTGCACCCCTTTGCAAAGACGCTCCATGCGTCCACAACGGTCAGCGACCAACGGAAGCGCCACCTTCTCTTTCGAGCGGCAGCTCGCATCCGCGTCAAGGGCCGGTGCCCTTGCCATAGGATAGAACGCTGGGATTGGTCCGATGGTTGTGTGGCTCACAAACTGAGTGAGTCGCACGATCGGTTTTAGGCCAACGAGCCTCCTTTGAACTGGGCGAGCACCTCTCGATGCACCCAGCTCGAAGAGCGGCAGTAAAGAAAGGAAGCGATCCTCTCATCTCTTAGGCCGGCTGATGAGGCCAGCTTTACCGAGACCTGCCCGCTCCATCATCGAACGTCAGCGTGTTGTCCTTAGCCGATGCGTATTCGCATTCGGTTTGCCGGACAACGGCGTTTTGCCAGAGCTTGACGACCGGCAAATCTTCACGATTCGCCTACAGATCGTTTGTGCCACAGTTCAGAGAAAAAGTCACGTGTTGCGGATGACAAGT
>JAGQQE010000747.1 GCA_020426345.1 Planctomycetaceae bacterium | reverse complement strand
CCTGGGCGGCCAGGTCTGTATTGGAGAGGGGTAGCGCCGAAGTGAAGAGGTCGGCCTGCCCGGCTCGCTCATGCGCGTTGCGCTTGGCGAGCGAACGAGCAACAACCTCATCGTCCGACGACGCCTTCTTGAACGCCTCGTCAGGCAGGCCCCGAGCGAGTGCTGCCGGTGTTGCTCCGAGCAAGGCGTTCCCCGACCTGATGTGAGCGTCGAGGAACCCAAGGGGTCTTCCCGGTTCGAGCGCTTCGAGAAACAGACTGACCCGGGCCAACTCGGCAGCCATCGGGTTGATGTCGACGCCGTAGATGCACCGCTGGACAACCTCATGGAGCGTCGATCGCTCAAGTGGAGCACTCGTACTTCGGAGCATGCGCCCCTCGCGCACATCGGCGAGCCGGGCCGCGATGCGCCGGGCAGCTGCCACCAGAAAGTGACCCGAGCCGCAGGAAGGATCGCAGACCGTGATGGCCAGGAGAGAGCCCTCCGGATCGGATGATCGTTCGGCTTCGTCGAGAAGCGGATCGAGCGTCGCGTCGAGGACCGCCTCGATGATCGACGTCGGCGTATAGAACGCGCCGGTCGAGCGTCGCTCATTCGCAGCC
>JAGQQE010000746.1 GCA_020426345.1 Planctomycetaceae bacterium | reverse complement strand
GCTCAGGAATCCTTCCGCCTTCATCAGGCCATTTACAAAATCCCAGCCACCGAGTTCACGCGACGGCTGGATGAGTTAACAGATCTGCTGGATGTCCGTCGGCTGATCAGTCAACCGGTGCGAGAGCTGTCCCTTGGTGAACGGATGCGGATGGAACTGATCGCTTCGTTATTGCATCATCCCCGAGTTCTGTTTCTGGATGAGCCGACCATCGGCCTGGATGTGGTCAGTCAAAAGCGGGTGCAGGATTTCGTGTTGCAATATCAGCGTCAGGAGAAAATCACGGTCGTCCTGACCAGCCACTACATGAAAGATGTCGAGGCACTCTGTAAACGGGTCATCATCATCGACTCCGGTGAGATCCGGCACGATGGCTCCCTAAATGATGTGCGGGAGCAGTTCAGCGGGCACAAGGTTATCTCGATGCAGTTCCCCAATGGGAGCATTCCTCCAGAGATTGCCCGATATGGTGAAGTGCTGCCCGGTGAAGCAGGTGTCTGCAAGTTGAAAGTGAAGCGGGAAGAAGTTTCCGCAACTCTGGCAGCGTTACTCGATCAATATCGCATCGAAGATATCACGGTTCACGATCGTCCGCTGGAGGAT
>JAGQQE010000745.1 GCA_020426345.1 Planctomycetaceae bacterium | reverse complement strand
TCCCTCGTCCAAGACATCGTCATGCCAATTGTGGGCAAACTTGTGGGTGGCGTCGACTTCACCAACCTGTTCATCAACCTCGGCGAGGGTGAATTCGCCTCACTGGCAGAGGCGGAAAAGGCCGGCGCGCCGCTGGTCAAGTACGGCGTGTTCATCAACACCGCGCTGGATTTCGTGATCATCGCCTTCGCCATTTTCCTGGCGATCAAGGCCATCAACAAGATGAAGCGCGAGACCCCGCCGGCGCCGGAAGAGCCCAAGCCCGACCCGGAAGACATCGTGCTGCTGCGCGAAATCCGCGATTCGCTCAAGCGCAATTGACGACGCGCCCGCATGAAAAAGCCCGTGTCGCGACACGGGCTTTTGCGCTGGGGGCATGATCACGCGTCGGCGTCGATTTCGCTGTCGGTGATTTTTTCCAGCCGGTAACCGTAGTTGTAGGTCGGGCTCAGGCGGAAGCCATTTTCGGGGCGCAGCCCGAGCTTGCTGCGCACCCGGCTAATGTGGGTATCCACCGTCCGGGTGGCCAGGTTGGGGTTGCGCCCCCACACCGCCTCAAGCATGTGGCCGCGCGAGATCAGCCGCCCCAGATTGCGGAACAGG
>JAGQQE010000744.1 GCA_020426345.1 Planctomycetaceae bacterium | reverse complement strand
AGCGCACTGCGCACCACCATCTCGGAGGCGAACTCCATGCCGGTGGTCTGGAGCTCCAGCTTGCGGATACTGTCGGCGCGGAAGCCGCGCAGCCCGCAATGGAAGTCGCCGGTGGAAATCTTGAAGAACAGGCGGCCGATGAAGCTGAGCACCGGGTTGCCGAGATAGCGGTGCAGGAACGGCATGGCGCCATCCGAAATGCCGCCGGCAAAGCGGTTGCCCATCACAAGGTCAGCCCCGCCGCGCAGGCGCTCCACGAAGGCGTCGAGCGCGGAGAAGTCGTAGCTGTCGTCGGCATCGCCCATGATGATGTAGGTGCCGTGCGCGGCCTTGATGCCGCCGATCAGCGCCGCGCCATAACCACGGTCGGCCACCGGCACGACACGCGCGCCAAGCGAACGGGCAATCTCCTGCGAGCCGTCGGTCGAGCCATTGTCTGCAATCAGCACCTCGCCCGTCACACCGGAACGCTCCAGATAGCCCTTCGCCTTGTTGATGCAGATGGCCAGCGTCTCGGCCTCGTTCAGGCAGGGCATCAGGATGGTGAGCTCGATGGCCTGGCTGTTGGCCTCATCGATCGCCGGGAACGCAGTCATTTTGGTCA
>JAGQQE010000743.1 GCA_020426345.1 Planctomycetaceae bacterium | reverse complement strand
AGCCGCCTCACAAGCCGAAACTACCTGAAGTAAAACGTGTTGACTGGGTGAAAAAGCCACTCGATCGATTTGTGCTGGCGAAGCTGGAAGCATCGGGGGGGACTCCCGCATCAGCTGCCGATAAAGAGACTCTGATCCGCCGCGCCACATTTGATTTGACGGGGTTGCCGCCGACACGCGCGGAGATTGAAGCCTTTCTTAAGGATGAATCGCCGGAGGCATTTGCCCGGGTGGTGGATCGGCTGCTGGCTTCACCCCGTTATGGCGAGCGCTGGGGGCGTCACTGGCTGGATGTGGCCCGCTACGCCGATTCAAACGGCCTCGATGAAAATCTGGCTTACGCGAATGCGTGGCGGTATCGCGATTATGTGATCGCTGCATTCAATAAGGATAAACCCTTCGATCAGTTTCTGCAGGAACAGCTGGCCGGTGACATTCTGGCGGAAAATGCGAGTGCGGAGACGCGCAACGAAAAGATCACAGCGACCGGTTTTCTTTCCATCGGTGCCAAGATGCTGGCCGAAGATGACCAGATGAAAATGCAGATGGATATCATCGACGAGCAGCTGGATACGGTGGGCCGAACCTTTATGGGGCTGACGCTGGGCTG
>JAGQQE010000742.1 GCA_020426345.1 Planctomycetaceae bacterium | reverse complement strand
CGTTGCTGAGTGACTTAAGCTGGCTCAACGTTGCTTTCAGTGATGGGCCAGCACTCTCCTTTCCCGCCGCCGCAGACCTGGGACGCTTCGCCTTTGATTCCGCAGTTACGGGTTTGGTTGACTTCTTAGCCATTGGTAGTGGTTATTTGCTGTCGTTGGGTTGTGGAAGTGGATTGATGAATGCAACTGCTTGAAAGCCTGAGAGATTAACACCCGTCGGCATGACTTCGGTGGCATATCAGCTACGTTAGAGCCTAACTTCCGCACCCATTCCTGGTCAAATATCCGGATGACGAACCGCGCGACCGAGGGACAATGATGGTCAGTCAGTTTCAATTCAGGATCTCTCGATCTGCCGACATGAATTGAAAGATTCCTCAAACAGCAGCCTCTTTGACATTTCTGAACGCAGTGGTGGTAATGAAAAGTGACCGATGCAGACGATTCGACAGATCATGCAATCACTTTCGACGTACTCGCTATGAAACGCTTCGTACGGTCCTTTACGACACTGGTCCTTCCACGAGTGGCGAACACGTTCAACCACCGTCGCGACTGTGAACGACGTGCGTTTACCGGGAAATGTGTCTGTATCTGCGGATTCATGAAG
>JAGQQE010000741.1 GCA_020426345.1 Planctomycetaceae bacterium | reverse complement strand
GCAGAGTCAGCCCGTTACTCCGTAGGCGGTTGGACGATTCGCAACATGCCGTTAGCGCCTCCCACGATCACTCGATGGTCATCCGGATGCACGGCCAATGAAAACGGCCATGGCGTGGATTCGGCCCGACTTTGCCGAGCAATCTTGGCCGTTTCGGGATCAATCCAATACACGGTGCCTCGCTGATCGACGGTAGCCAAGTGCTTTCCTTCGGCGGTCCAGGCAATCGCGACGGGTGTTTCGTCTAGCCGAACGAATCGCATCATGCGCCCAATGGTCGGTTGCCAGAATCGAACCGTCCTGTCAGCACCGCAAGATGCAATCTGCGGTAACGGTCGTTCGCCTGGCCGCACTGCTACTTGCAAAACGGCATCGGTGTGATGCTCCAACGAACGAACCAACTTCGCTGAAGTCGCATCCCACAGTCGCACGGTGTGATCGGCGGACGACGACACGTACAGTCGCTGATCAATCTGTTGCAGCGAAAGGATGCGTCGCGAATGGCCTGTCAGTGTCGCAATTGGCTTGAACGGTGGACCGGTCACGCTCCACAAACCAAGCCGATCTCCTTCGGCAGCCATCACCACCGAAGATTCGTCAGTTTGGCACA
>JAGQQE010000740.1 GCA_020426345.1 Planctomycetaceae bacterium | reverse complement strand
CATCCATTTTCTCCGCTCGTTTTTCCTGCGGGTAACCCAGATCCAGCAACAGTTGGTCAATCTCCTCTTTTTCCAGTTGCCGGCGATACATTCGCACCAGCACTCCGCGAAGCAGTTTGCGGCGGTGATGAAACAACCTGCGAAGAAAGTCCAGGTAGAACGGGCGAGAATGAATCTGACTTCTTAGCTTGTCGTCCCGCCAAATGCTGACGATCGCTGAATCCACCTTTGGCCTTGGCCAGAAGACATTGGGGCCCAGTTTGCGAAGAATGCGGACACTGGTCTGCGACTGCATCCATACTGACAGTGCTCCATAGCCGTTGTCGCCGCATTCGGCCGCCATTTTTTCGCCCAGTTCCCATTGAATGGTTGCCACCATTCTTTGCCACGGCAAATCCGACGCCACCAGATTGGAAATGACAGGTGTTGCCACGCTGTATGGAAGGTTGGCCACCAGCTTGAGTCGACCGTTGGGGACCGCTGCCAGTTTCTCACGAATTACATCAACAACTTCCGGAGCAAACCGGTTCTTGTTCTTCAGGATATCTTTGTTGATGAGTGTGACGTTGTCAAAATCCTGCACAGCATGCGTGGTCAATGCAAACATGTTTCG
>JAGQQE010000739.1 GCA_020426345.1 Planctomycetaceae bacterium | reverse complement strand
CCATCCCGGCTCTCGTGGGTTATCTCGTTCTATTTCTTTCTTTATTGAACGATGTGCTCTTTTCTCAGGAAATTATATTTACCATGACGCTGGCACCGATCGGTGTTATGATTTTTATTTTTTCACAGGCCTTTATTCTGTCTTTGCGTTTTTCCAGAGCGTACGATCGTGCCGAACACCTCTCGGAAAGCCTGGAATTAAAAGTCATTCAGCGCACTCGCGAACTCACCGAGGCACGCGATCAGGCCGAAGCCGCCGCCCGTGCCAAATCGGCTTTTCTGGCCAACATGAGTCACGAAATTCGCACTCCCATGAACGGCGTAATCGGAATGACGGATTTGTTGTTAACCACCGATCTCAATGCGGAACAAAAGTACTACATAGAAACAATTTCTAATTCAGCCAACCTGTTGCTGACAATTATTAACGACGTCCTGGATTTCAGTCGAATCGAAGCCGGCAAAATGCAGGTTCATCCGGTCGCGTTCGATTTGGAACGATTGGTTTCCGAAATACATTTATTACTAAATAGTGTCGCAAACGAGAAAGGGCTCGTATTTGAACATAAATATCCGGAACGGGCTCCCCGCAGATTTATCGGAGATTCATTTCG
>JAGQQE010000073.1 GCA_020426345.1 Planctomycetaceae bacterium | reverse complement strand
TGGCATGCCGCCGACCTGCTTTCGAAGGCCTCGATCTGCGAGTTGATTGCACGCGTTCAGCCAACACATCTGTATCACCTTGCCTGGTCCGCGTCGCCGGGGGCATTCTGGACCACTCCCGAAAATGTCCAATGGATGGAATCGTCATGCTTTCTGATGGATGAATTCCGTCGCACCGGCGGTCTGCGAGCGGTTGGCGTTGGCTCCTGTGCAGAATATTCGTGGCAGGATGGCGGTGTCTTGTCCGAATCTTCAACACCTGCCGTTCCATTCAGCCTGTATGGGCGGTCGAAGCTGGCGACCGGGAACTACTGGGCCGCATGTTCCGGAGTAGGGCAGTGCAGTGCCGCGTGGGCTCGGCTATTTTTCATGTACGGACCTGGTTGCCACTCCAGCCGATTTCCCGGAGTCGTCATTGACGCCGTCCTGAACGGTCGTCCTGCCCGATGCTCAAGCGGTCGCCAGTTGCGTGACTATATCTACATCGATGATGTCGCGCAGGCATTGATCGCAATCGGAGAAAGTTCTGTTCAGGGCCCGATTAATCTTGGCACCGGGATGCCGACGAGAGTTCTGGATCTTGCATCGCGGGCTGCTGAAATGGCGGATGGGCTGCATTTGTTTGAACCTGGAGCGATTCCCGATCATCCTGAGAACAATCCGGATTCGCTTTTGGCCTGTATTGATCGCCTGAGGTTTGAAGTCGGATTTCGAAACTTCACACCCCTGGAGGACGGTCTCGTACAAATGGTCGACTGGTGGAAGCGGCACCGCTGTCAACTTGATTCACTGGCTCCAGCAGGAATATCGCCATGACGGAATGTCCGGTTTGCTTAAGTCCGGAAACCAGCGTTTTTCTGCAACGCGGCGCCGTGCCTGTGCATCAGAATCTGCTGTTTGAATCGTCCGCGTCTGCACGGAGCATGCAGCGCGGTCAGCTACAGATGAGCGTGTGTTCGCGCTGCAGCTTTGTCTTCAATTCCGCATTTGACGCTTCGCTGCTGTCTTATGGCGATCTGTACGACAACTCGCAGAATCATTCGCCAGCATTCGACGATCATGTCAATGGCTTAATCAAACGGCTGGTTTCCGATCGCGGTGTGCACGATTGTACTGTTGTAGAAGTTGGCTGTGGTAAAGGTGAATTTCTAAGGAAGTTGGCGGCTGATCCCTCCCTCGGCATCGTTGCGCATGGTTTTGATCCTGCGTATCTTGGGCCGCTGGAACTGTTTGATGGTCGTCTCAGGTTTCATCAGACGTTTTATACTGCAGAGGCGGCTCAGACGGCAGCAGACGTCATCGTTTCGCGACATGTGATCGAACACATTTCACGGCCACGGGACCTGTTGTCAAATATCCGTTCGGCTCTGGAATCTTCACCCCACGCACACGTCTTCTTTGAGACTCCCTGCGTGGAATGGATTCTGAAAAATCAGGTTGCCTGGGATTTCTTCTACGAGCATTGTTCGCTGTTTACCACGACATCGTTGTCTCGTCTTTTCGAAGAATGCGGCTTCGAAGTGCTTGGTGTGGATCATGTCTTCAACGGTCAGTACCAGTGGCTGGAAGCCAGATCATGTGAGAGTATGCCGGATGCATCTGACCGTCACACACACCATGCCGAATCTATCCGGCGTCTGGCTGAAGAATTTGGCCAGAGTGACCTTGAACGGAATGCCCAATGGAGCTGTCAGGTGGCCGACTTGAAATCCAGAGGCAATGCCGCTCTCTGGGGGGCTGGTGCAAAGGGTGTGACCTTTGCAAACCTGATTGATCCGGATGCTGTGGTTTTTGACAGTGTCGTCGACGTGAATCCAAATAAGCAGGGGCGATATCTTGCCGGAACGGGACATCCGATCGTGGCCCCCGAACAGCTTCAGAGTCGTGGAGTAAAGACCGTTTTTGTACTCAATCCGAATTACTCGGATGAGATTCGGGCACAGTTGGAATCGTTGAACGCCACTATTGATGTCGTGGACCTGATGGGTGACGTCAGGACGCAATGAACGAAATTGAAGGTCAGGTATGAAGATCAGCGTCAATACAGATGATAAGACAATCAGCTACGAGTCGAATGGTCAGCAGAAGACCGCTCCACTCTACTCCAAGCAGGGGTTCGAAGTACTCTCTGATCTCTGGGTAAAGGTGGGTTGGGACCAGAAATACTCATACACGTTCTCGTGGATGGGGCGTCCCATTATTCAGTTGCCGGAAGATATGGTGCGGACGCAGGAAGTGATTTACCGCGTTCAGCCCGACGTCATCATAGAAACCGGCGTTGCTCACGGAGGGTCATTGATTTACTACGCCAGCCTTTGCAAAGCTCTCGACAAAGGACGAGTGATCGGCGTTGATATTGAAATCCGCAAACACAATCGTGAGGCGATAGAATCCCACGCACTATCGAGTTACATCACTCTGATTGAAGGCGATTCTGCTGGTGACAGTGTTGTTCAAAGTGTTCGGGGACTGGTGAATGAAGGCGAGACCGTCCTGATCATTCTCGATTCGTGTCATTCGTATGCACATGTCCTGCGAGAATTAGAGGCCTATCATTCTCTGGTCACGGAAGGTTCCTACATTGTTGCGACCGACGGGCTGATGAAAGATGTATGGGATGTACCTCGTGGTACTCCGGACTGGAAGACAGACAACCCTGTCACGGCAGTTCATGAATTTCTGGCGTCCCACCCGGAATTCAGGCTGGAACAGCCTTCATGGCCGTTCAACGAAAGCGAACTGAGCGAGAATATTACTCACTGGCCGCAGGCGTGGTTGCGACGATGCTGATCAGCCTGATCATTCCAACCAGGGAGCGTTGTCAATACCTGCGCGAGTCCATTCGTACGGCGCTGGCAATTCAGGATGATCAGATCGAAGTTCTGGTCAGCGATAACTGCAGTACCGACGAAACGCAACGTGTCGCGGAGACTATATCAGATGCGCGGTTTCGCTATTTGAATACCGGACAACGACTGTCGATGCGGCAGAATTTTGAATTCGCTTTGCAGCAGTCCCGCGGTGAATATGTTTTTTACATCGGTGATGATGATGGCTTTCTGCCTGGGCAGTTTGCTGCCCTTCGACGGATTCTCGAACAGCACCGCCCTGATATCTTTTCCTGGTACCCATTGACCTATCAGTGGCCAGGTGAAAATTCGGGCAGCGGACGGATGCGGATGGAAGCCGGACGTCTGTTCGGTCAGCCGCGATTCACTGATGTGTCGGATGCCTGCGTTTCTTTGCAGTCCGCTCGTCTGACACGATTAACGTTTCCCCCTGCCGTGTATCATGGCTGTGCATCCCGGGAATGGTTGACTCAGATTCGTACAAAAGATGATTGCGTTTTTGGTGGCCGAATTCCGGATGTGTACATTACCTATACCGCCATCCTCAGATCAGCGCGATGCCTGTTTTCGAAGCATCCGTTTTCCATCAACGGAATCAGTTCTGCAAGCACAGGGAATGCACATCATGCATTTCGAAAGGGAGACCCGCGAGCATCACCTGCCAGGAGATTTGGTGACGAGCTTCGGAATGATCCGGTGCAGGATGCTGTGAAGGGATATGCGCCGTCCATTCCGGTGAACCTGTTTTCAACGTACGAAACAGCGAGGCGGAATTGCGGTGTTGATCCTGCGACTACAGATTATTCGGCCTGGTATCGTTATGTGCTTCAGGGTTCACAGGTGTCGGCTGGAATAGTAGACCCGGATGTTGCCGGAATTCTGAAAGAGTATGCGGCTCAGACGGGAACGGAGTCACAGTTGCAGGCCGCTTCCGGCCGCTCGATTCTGGGATCAGTGGCCGTTCGAATGGAACGCACGTGGAATAAGTTTCGTTCAAAAATACGCAGTGTGAAGATCTCTGCCGAACAAAATGGATTGAACAATATCTACACAGCGACAACGGCAGCCGACCTTTTTCTTGGCGACCTGCAACTGCAATTGTTGAATGGTCAGCGTCAGTCTTTTAACTGGAGCAATGCAAAGTCTGAAGGCCTGTCTCGTCTTGCTCAATCGATAAATTGAGTGTCACAATCCGGCCTGAGAATGTCCGCTGACAGGATTGTCGGCTGGCAGCAGGCCGGCTGGTAACATGGCCGGGTCAAGACGTCAAACCAGTTCTGTCACGATGCCGTCGCTGTCTGCGAAGCTGTCTGTCTGCACGCCGAGTTTCTGCAGCATGGTGACGAAGACGTTGCCCAGTGGTTTGTCCTCTTTGGAGATTTCAACCTGCCACGGTTCTCTGCCGCCGTCCCATGCCCCGCCTTGTGGGTTTGCGCCGGCATTGTTGATGTACTGGCCGTGCCTGAAGCCCATGTTGCGGCCGCCCGCCAGGATCAACGGATAGTTGCGGGACAGGTGAAACGCGCTGGATGCAGATCCAAAGAGAAGCAGAGAATTGTCCAGCATGCTGCCAGCAGCGGCGGGTTCCGGGGTTTCTGAAAGCTTCGTGGCAAAGCGAGCGAATTCTTCGTTCAGGAACCGACAGTAGGTTCCGAATCGTTCCCAGCCGCCAGGTTCCTTCGTTTCGTGCGACAGCGCATGTGCCAGGTTCAGCCCGACAGCTCTTGCCAGGTGGTCACTGATGCCGAAGCCGTTTTCACGCCCGATCTGGTAAGTGGCCACGCGAGTCGAATCCGTACGGAAGGCCAGATACATCAGTTCGTACATGGTCCGGACATATTCACGCGGCTCATCGGGCGTAATCTCCAGATTCAGATGATCGGCATCCACTGTTGGAAGCGGAGTACTGATCCAGCGTTTTGCCTTCTCAACCTTTCGCTCCGCTTCCCGAACGGAATCCAGATACTCATCCAGACTGCGTTGATCGTTTGACGAAAGCGTCTTTCGCAGCGACGCAGCATCAGTCAGCAGATCGTCCAGCGCGCTTTTGCTGAGTGCCAGCCGACGGGCAGCGTCTTCGTCGTTTTTGACAAAGAGCATGTCGAACACACGCTTTGGTCGATGCTCTGCGGGAATGGCTCGCCCATTGCGATTGAAGGAAATGGTGTGCGTGCCTCGCGGTGTTCCGGTGCCGCCATCGGTCGACATCACCAGCGAAGAGAATCGCGTCTCGTCGCCCACATGGGCCGCATAGACCTGATCGAGCGAAATTGTATTCGCGTAGGGACCGTGTGAACCCGTGGACGCTGCCGTCAGAAACTGGTCCGCGTTGGAATGTCCATGAACCTTTCGCGAAGAGGGATGTGAAAAGCCGGACAAAACCGTAAGTTGATTTCGTATCGGCTCGAATGGCTCGCCGCATTTGCTGAAGGTGAATTCGTGTCCGCCTCCGTGAGGAAACCACGCCCAGTCCTGGTGTGCAGGATCTTCCGGTAATGGCATGGGCACGCCGTCCGGAAAGTACATGCAGGCCAGACGCTTGATGCTGGTCGTTCCGTCGGCTGCGAATGCGGACTTCAATGCAAGAGATTCGAACAGCGGTAATGCCAACGCTAATCCGGTTCCGCGCAGAAATCGCCGTCGATCAAGTGAATTCAGGTTCATCGTGGTTGGACTTTCGTTCAGGCGAGACGTGATTGAGGCGTGTTCTTCGTGGGAAACTGCTGGGGGATGATGGACGAGGGTGGGTCTTGACGGCTGGTTGCTGCATCAATGTTTATCGGGATCGAAACAATTCACTTGCCACGATCTTTTGAATCATATCTGCAAGGCCATCTCCGTTCTGCCGTGTATCGGCAGTAATGGTATCAATCGCCGCGTAATCACTGAAGGTGAGTGGTCGGCCTAGTGCAAAGGTTGAGAGCTTATACACCATGGATCGAACAAACTGATCCTGACGATGTTCAAGCAAGAAACGCTTCAGCCCGTTCATACCATCCAGTTCCTGCTGATTGAATAGCAGACTGGAGGCATCAACGGGTTTTCCATCGATCTGGTTGCGCCAGCGACCAAGAGCATCGTAGTTTTCGAAAGCAATGCCCCATGGGTCAATTTTTGCGTGACACGACATGCAGGCCGGATGATTGCGATGATTTTCAATTCGTTCTTTGAGTGTGAGTTTTGCAATCTCCGGATCGGCCAGATCGATTGCCGGGACGGCTGGCGGTGGAGGTGGTGGCGGATCGTTCAGCAGGCATTCCAGTAGCCAGACACCGCGTTTCAGAGGATGCGAATCCACACCGTTCGAATTCATCGCCAGTAAACCCGCCTGCGTCAGCAGGCCTCCACGATGTTGATCGGTCTGCAGAGGGATGCGACGAAACTCATTGCCACGCACATCCGTGATTCCATAGTGCACAGCAAGGCGTTCATTGACCATTGCATAATCGGCATGAATGAAATCCAGGACGCTTTGGTTGTTCTGAAGCATTTCCTGAAAGAAGGCCATCGGCTCCTGCTGCATGGCTTCCTTGAGTTCAGGGTCGGATCTTTTTTCGACCGCAAGGAAGTCCAGCAACTGCATGTCCAGCCACTGATGAACAAAGTGCTGAGCGAATCGTTTCGATCGAGGATCGTTCAGCATGCGATTGACCTGCCCCGTCAGAATATCAGCGTTCGAAAGCTGTCCGTTGCGAGCCAGAGTGAGCAGTTCTTCATCCGGAACACTGCACCACAGGAACATCGACAGACGTGTCGCCAGTTCATATGGATTTAACGCTGTGTCCGGAGCTGTTTCTTCGTGGACAACGTACAGAAACTGCGGTGAAGAAAGCACCGTCGCTAACACTTCAACCATTGCCTCTTCAAATGTATCGCATTCCTGACGCATCGACTGGAACAGGTCGAGCTTTCGATCAACCTCCTCTTCGTGGAGGGTTCGTCTCCATGCCAGCGACATGAACCTGGTCAAAACGTCTCGTGCATAGCGAGCTTCATCGGCTCGGTTTTCGCTGTCGAAGAAGATTCGCCGGTGAGATTGCGGGGGCCATTCGTCATAAACGGGAGCCGTGACTTCCACGTAGTCAATCTGGATGTCGCCGTGTCTGCCCTGCGGGACGGAACTATTGACGAAACGCAGATATTCTGATGGGCTCGGTAAGCCACCCATCGGCGCGATGTGGCGAAAGGAATTGCGAGGATAGATTTCTCCGAGCGGCACGTCCCACTGATAGATCTTTGGAGCATCTGCCGTCGCCAGGATGGGCGTGTCACGGCCGCTCACGCGAACTTCAGCGCGACCTTCGTTGCTGGCCTGAAAGCCAAACTCCAGCTGCAGACTGGGGATCTGCTCGTCTTCGGTCGTTGATCGCGATGCTCGAATTCGCACTCGCATGAGACCTTCATCGGGAATGCGATCGCCGAGTTCGACCGTCAGTTGTTGATTGCGACCAGAGGGAATGACGGCGACGTGATCGAATGTCTCCGGGAAGTGAGGCTCGGTTTCAGTGGGTGCGAACGCATACTTCGCTCCGTTGTACTGCCACACCGCGGGAACCGTATCGCCGCTGGAAAGCTGACGATAGTACGGTCGACTGTGGGGTTGTTTGAAACTCGCAAGCAGTTGGTCAATTTCCTGTTTTTGCTTTTCCGGATCGTCTTTGAATTTCTCTTTCAGATTCTCCAGTTGCTTCGTTCGCTGCGGCCACTCGCGGTCAGCCGCCTGTTCCATTGTAATGCCCCAGTGGATGACGGGGGGCCGCTCACCACGCACAGTCGTGCGTTGCAATGCATTCAGTGCCAGTTGGCGATAAGTCTCCAGCTGCGTGACTGACATATGCAGCATTTCGGAACTGTTCTGAAAGCCATCTTCCGAGTGCGCTTCGGGCGGAAGATCTTTTGCAAAATTCCATGGGACACCCAAAAGGTCCTGCAACGCATAATTGTATTCGTAGCGAGTCATCCGCCGGAACGAGGAATGACCTCCCGCAGTACGACGTACAATGGACGCCGTCTGGATTTCGCTGGACAGCCATTCAACGACCTTGCTGCGATCTTCGTCCGGTAGTTCATCGGCGTCGGGTGGAGGCATTTCGCCATTGCTGAGCACTGCCTGAATCTCAAGCCACCAGTTTACGTCCTGACCGGTCAGTAAGTCCGGATCCATGGTGTCAATCCGAATGTTCCCCTCGACGGATTCGGGGCCGTGGCATGGAACGCAATTCTGTTTGAGAATCGGCTCAATCGACTCTCGAAATACATCCAGATTCGCAGTCGGAGTCTTGCCGGAAACGTTTTCAACAGTTCGCAGGCGATGGGTGTACTTTGATCGCTTCGCTGCTTCGATCTTGATTTGTTCCAGAGAAGATGAAATCGGGAGGTTGTTTTCGGCCGTCTCCTGTGCGTCGCATAATTCGGCGCTGACGCACAAGGACAGGCAGAGCAGCAGGATGGTTCGAAACGTCATTGAAATCATTTCTTTTGCGCGGGCGCGTCGTTGAGACGCGTTGCCAGATGGTCACCGATGCGAGCGTAAAGTTCTAGATATTGACTGGAATGTTCAACCAGATCTTTGTCAAACCGAATGCGGTTGGGTTCGAAGAGAGTAATTGTGGATGAACCTCCGAAGCGAAAGTAGCCTTTTTCATCACCTTTGTTCACCGGGGAACCAGGCTGGTAGGTCTGGCGGATACTGCCAACACAGGTAGCTCCAACTTCCAGCAGCAGGACCTGACCCAATGTTTCCGTTTGCAGTTTTGTCAGACAGCGCTTGTTGGTGGCCAGAATCCGGATGTTCTGACGCAATGCGATGGGATTGACAGAATACAAAGGTCCATTGATCAGTCTGGTTGTCCCGGGAATACCGGCGGCGGGAAAGTGAAATCGATGGTAATCGACTGGGCATAGTCTGGAAAGAAGCAGGCTGCCGCTGGCATACTGTTCGGCCAGAGTATCATCCGCCAGAAGTTCCCGCAGGCTGAACATCTGCCCTTTGACGAACAGCCCTTCGCATTGCGATAAATCCGGCACACACAGGTGCCGGCCATCGGCGGGAAACACCACAGAATCAACGTGCGAATCAATGGGCCGCGCTTCAGGTTTCAGTTGACGGAAAAAGAACTCGTTGAAGTTTGCAAAATCGTCAACAGGGCGAACGAATTCCGATGCGTCCAGTTCATACTCTTTAATGAACGGAGCAATCCTGGCCCGCGTGGACGGCTGATCCATCTTCCACCCGTACCACTGTGAGAAAAAGGCTCGCTTGACCAGCGCATGAAGTGACATTCGTCCGGCGAGTGTTCCGTAGGTCCATCGCAGAGCTTTGTCGCCATAGACTTTCTCCACGCAGGTTTGGTTTCGGTATCGGTCGAAGAAAACAATATCGTCCATGCGGTCACGGTGCGGCAAGGGGTGGGTTTGCGGTGGGAACCGGATTGTTGCAGAACGTCGTGACTCTGTCGTGTGGGATGGCAAAACGCGGCACGATTCTCCAGGTGGTGCGAATCTTCTACCGGCAGGAACCGTGTCCCGGCGTGGACGAAAATTCAACGAGTGTCTTCGGCGAATTGCCTCACCGTTGTCTTTCTCTTCCGCACTTTCAGATGGCTGGTGTCTTTTATCGGTTCATCAGGAAAGTTGCGACGTTGTCGAGGAACTGTCGCAGTGTCGCTGAAACTTTGCCAGCAAAGTTGCATTCGTTGATGGCGTTACTCATGAGCTGCACCCAGCGGTCCCGAGCTGCCTGATTCACAGCGAAGGGGGCATGTCGCATGCGAAGCCGAGGATGGCCACGGTGTTGAAGATAATCCTGTGGGCCACCAAATCTGAAGATCAGGAACATTCGAAGCCGTTCTTCAGCACCATGAAGATCATCGCGGGGATACATGGGCCCAAGAATATCATCCAGCGGGATTTGTTTGTAAAACGCCGCTACCATGCGCGCTATGCCTTCGGACCCAATGACACTGTAAATTTGATTTTCAGTCAGTGGACTCTGGTTCGATGGCGATTCATCCGATGGAGATTGGTCGAAGGTCGTCGATTCGGTCACAATGGGCTCGCCGGTCAATGGTAGTCGCAGGTTGCTGTCAGGATTGTCCGCATTGCAACGTTTTTCGGAAGAGGGATCAATCCATGTTCGCGTCCCGGCTCAATGTCAGCTGTCGATTCTATGTCGAGCGAATTCTTGCCGCCCTGTGTTGCTGCCTCGCAGTGTCCGTAACGCAAGCCACCGGAGCTGAATTCCGTGGCGTGGTGCTTGATGCCGATTCCGGGATGCCGGTTGCCGCTCGCATCTATGTTCAGGACAGCGACGGAGATTGGTTGTTCGTCGAAACGGCTGCATCAGATGGCAGTGCGTTTCCCTACAGCGAACAATGGGTCCCAATGCCTGACTCTACAGAAAAACATACGACGGTTTCAGCGCACCCGTTTCGGATTGAGCTGCCAGCGGGTACCTACACTATTCGGATCGAACGAGGGAAGGAGTACTTGCCTCTGTCCTGTGCGATCACGATGACAGATCAGCCGCAGCATGTTGATTTCCGGCTGCAACGATTTGTTAATGCCGCAGAGCGTGGATGGTATTCCGGCGAAACACACGTCCATCGTCGTTTGCAGGAACTGCCAAATGTGATGATGGCCGAGGATTTGAACGTCGCGTTTCCAGTTGCCTTCTGGACGGTACGATCAGATCGACCACCTGATCTGGAACCTTCTCCTTTACGTCGTCAGGGACCGTCTCCGTTTGGCGCCAGGCAGGATGCAGGTCGGAATCCTGTCTTCGTGGATCGGCAGCACGTGATTTTTCCTCGCAATACAGAGTACGAGATTTTTTCGATCGGTGATCATCGCCATGTGCTGGGCGCGGTTTTCATTCTGAATCATCAGTCCGTCTTCCGTCAGTTGGTCCCACCGGTTCGCAATCTTGCGGAACAGGCACACCGCGAGGGTGCTTTGCTGGATCTGGATAAACATTCGTGGCCGTGGTCCATGATGCTGGTGCCTGTGGCAAACGTGGATTTGTTCGAGCTTTCGAATAACAGTGTTTGGCGGACGAACTTTGGGTTTAATCGTGTGTCAGATTCGATTCCCGATTGGATGAAAGTTGAATACGAAAGTCCGGGCGTCTTAACCGAATGGGGCTGGCTGCAATATGGATTTGAATGCTGGTATGCACTTCTGAATTGCGGGTTCCGTCTGAGTCCTTCTGCCGGTACCGCCTCCGGTGTTCATCCTGTGCCGCTGGGATACAGTCGTGTTTATGTACAGACAGGAAGTTCATTCGATTATGAAAAATGGCTGACAGGATTGAAGGCCGGGCACAGCTTTGTCACGAACGGGCCAATGTTGTTCGCCACGATCAACAAAGAACATCCGGGTACAGCACATCCATTTTCCGAAGACGGCGGGGAATTGCCGATACACGTGGAAGTTGTCAGTCAGTTTTCTGCATCTCTGGTTGAGATTCTTCAAAATGGGCGTGTTGTTGCATCCATCGTCCCGCAATCAACGGTCGATGCAACAGGAGCATCCAGGACTGTGATTGACGAATCCATTGCCGTAAGAACATCCGGCTGGATTGCCGTTCGAGTGATTGAAAATCAACCCGATGGCAGGAAACGCTTCGCCCATTCCGCGCCGTGGTATGTATCTGTGCAGAATCGACCAATGCGGCCTCGACGTGAACAGGTTGAGTACTTTCTGCAACTCATGGATACGGAGATCATTCGCAACAAGGACATTCTGCCCGCCGAATCTCTGGCAGAATTCGAACAGGCACGAGATGTCTACCAGAGTCTTCTGGATGAAAGTGAACCCTGAATGCCTGGATGTCCTACTCCTGAGTGATATTGATTCGCTGGTTGACTTCCACGTCGGCCAAAGTCTGTGACGATCCATCAGGCCATTTGATTTCGACGGATTCGATTTCGGAGATAGTGCCCAGTCCAAAAGTCAGCGGAAGCTCAGACTGCGAGAGATAGCTGCGCGTTGGCATAACCTGCTGTTGCATTGTTTGATCTGCCAGACGCACGCTGACCTGAGCGCCGATCGCATCGAGGTTGCACTGTGTTCCCGTTAGTTTCAGCTGAAGCCAGTGATGCCCCAGGTTCTGGTCGTTTCTCAGGAGCCTCGGTCTGGCACCGGTTGCCGTGATCAAAAGGTCCTGATCGCCATCTCCATCGATATCTGCAACGGCAGATCCACGCCCCACAATGGGCTGCAGGAACTCTTCACCACAATGGTTCAAATCAACAGGCATGAACTCTGTGCTTTGTTCCGGTCCGCAATTCCAGAACAACTGGGGTGGCTGTTCGTAAGTCTGACTCGGCTGAACTCGATTGATATCTTCTTCCAGATGTCCATTGGCAGCAAACAAGTCCATGCGCCCATCGAGATCATAGTCGACATAGCAAACGCCAAAAGTAAGATTCAACCGGGTGTTGGGTCCCAGCCCCGTGGAAATGGCTTCATCGGCAAACTGAAGACCAGCGTCACCGGAGACGTAGAGAGCCGTCATTTCATTTGCGAAGTTGCCAATGGCAATACCAACGGAGCCGTTATTGCGAAACGTGGATGTATCAATTCCCATCGCCCCGCGCGCATTGCCATTCATGTCGAATGCCAGTCCTGCAATGGCGGCGGTTTCTTCGAACCTGCCTTTTCCGGTGTTCCGAAACAGGAAGTTCTGCACCGTATCGTTGGCGACGACGATATCCATCCATCCGTCAGAATCGAGATCTCTGAACGTCACTCCAAGTGACTTACCCATAGCCGTACCCTGCGCGGGATTGAGGACGCGGATGCCTGCCTGCTCTGAGATATCCGTAAATTTTCCGTCTCCATCATTCTGATAAAGGAACGAGAAGGAGCCTTCGAAGTTTTGAGGGCGACCGTAAGCGCGTCCGCCTCCAGTGAGCTGGAAGTCCTGTGACTTGTCAAACTCTGACGTCCACGTCAGGTAGTTGCATACAAACAAATCAAGGTCCGAATCGTTGTCGAAGTCGAACCAGCCACAACTTGTGCTCCAGTCTGATTCGGTACCTGAGACGCCCGCCGTATCCGTGATGTCCAGAAACTTGCCGTTCCCCAGATTTCGAAACAGGTGATTCTTTCCGAGTGCAGAAAGAAATACGTCGACGCGTCCGTCATTATCAAAGTCTCCGACGGCGGCTCCCATGCCGTAAGTTGTGATGCCAATCCCGGACCCTTCTGTAACATCCTCGAACTGGCCATTTCCGGCGTTCTTGTACAACCGGGTGGATGGCGATGGGCGGTCCGGGTGAATTGTCCAGACGTTCGAATTCACCAGCAGCAGATCCTGGTCTCCATCCTGATCATAGTCGAAGAACGCGCAGCCACCGCCCATTGTTTCCGGAAGCAGTTTTTCACCGGATGCTCCGTTCTCGTGAATAAAGTCGATGCCGGAAGATTCGGTAATATCCGTGAAACGAACGACAGGCATGGTGGCTTCTGATGCCAGCCGGGCTTTCGCTTCAACGACCGGAGTTTGCGGGGCGACAACGACCGGGGCCGGTCGATTATGCCACCAGACCGTCGTTACCACGATGATTCCAATCGTGAAAAGTACCAGCGTCGACCACTTCAGAGCGGTGACAATGACCGCGTCGTCTCTTTCTTCTCCTTCCGTAAGTTGATCATTCAATGGTTCTTTGGGTGGTTTGGGATTGTTCTTTTGTGGACGATTCATTCTGCACCTCCCGCCTGTTGATACTCGGTGGTTGACGTGGTTGCCGACTCCTGAGTCGTACCAGGTCGTGCAGGTTGTTCCTGACGTTCCACAACGATCCACCCTGGTGCACCATCGCGTTGAAGGGAATACCTGACGATGGCTTCGGCCGCGTGATTGGCTGCCGGATACTTCTCTCGCGCAAGTCGAACGGCTCGCCCCTGGGCATTATCGTCCGGCTTATAGCGTTGGTGCAGTGCAGCGTGCTCGGCCTCCTTTTCAGCGTCTCCGAGTTCGCGATAAAGGAGTTGAAGGTTATAGTGTGCCGTCAGTTGCTCAGGGTCTACTGTCAGCGTTTTCTGAAATTGCAACACTGCTTTCTGCCAGTATTCCTTTGCTTCGTCAGGATGATTTTGCCGGGCTTTTTGTCGTCCCAGATCGAAGTAGGTTTGCCCAAGGAGGTTGAGGACTTCGATATCAATACTGAAATCCAGGCCGCGTTCGATCATCGATGGAGTCCGGTCTTCGAGCACAGATCGGAAGTTTGTGACTGCTTCTTCCAGGTAACCCTGCTGGCGATTAACGATTCCGTTTAGCCAGGCCCACGTCCACCTTGGGAAGCCTTCCTGCTGTTCCATCCTGGCGGCCCGGCCGAGGGCATCAACAGCTTCATCGATTCGGCCTTCGAGGTTCAGAACCCGGGTAAGATTCAGTGGGCCGTCAAAGCGGCCAAGCTTTTCAACCTCCGCAAATGCATCTGCGGCCTGTCGAAGCTCTGCTTTCCCTTTCAGCAACAGCCCGATTCCATAGTCATTCCATCGCTGCCATGTGGGGATCTCGCGATCTTCATTCACGATTTCGGCATCGATTCCTTCGACAGGAAATGTCACCAGGTCACTTGCCATCGTGGTCACTGGCAGATTGTTGACGTATGGCTGACCTGGTACATGTCCGCGGATTGTCTGCCCCAGTTTCTCATTTGCCTCGGCCACGAATTGCATGTAACGCTGGTCAAATTTGCGGTACTGAAGTTTTACCTCAACGGTAACGGGTTCGGTCAGGTCTTCCGGCAACAGCAGTTCGTAGTGTACCGTCTGGCCGGCACCGGGTGGAATCTGATGATTGTACAATGGTGTGAAGATATCCTGAGCGTTGCGTCGGTCGATACGATTGCCATCACGATCGAGCATGAACACATTGATGAAGTGTGCCCAGGGATCAACTTCATTTTGTTTTGTTGAGTCAATTGCTCCGCTTCGACCAATGATTCTTTCGCCGGATCGGACTGTGACGTCCAGCCAGATTTCGTTGGAGTCCACTGTTCCCTGTGAGAACAAATGTCCAAGTTTCAGAGTGCGGACGACAGTGTCGATCAGGTACCTGCGACCAGGTTTGAGCTCTGGTAACTGCGGTCTTAGTGGTGCATAGAGTTTGCCATCAATTTCTCCGTCTTCATGGATCCCGAAAATGTCGACTCGCACATTGTCTTTCAGGAATTCCTGATGCGCCTTGATGATGTCCGGTTCGTCACGCAGCCATGCAATTCCGGTGTTGGCAGAAGGGAACAGGTGATCATGGACACTCAGCTGTTCGGCATTGTCGAAGAACTGCGCACCAAAGTCGTCGGACGCCACAAGGGGCATATGGCACTGGTTGCAGTTGTCTTTGGTTTTCGGTGGATAGTAGAACGCCCTGGCGTTGTGTCCCGACACGCCACTCATGAGATAGGGGTCGTAATGATTCTGTCCTCGCAGGAATTCCTTGTAATGATTCAGCTCTTTCGGCAGGTGAACCTTGTGACAGGTTGAGCAGAATTCTGCGGATTTGTGGATCTCCGGTTTTAGAAATGTCTTCTTGTGGAAAGATGGTTTTGCTTTGACGAGCTGATTGTTGACCCATTGCAGGATTTCATTATCGCTGGTGGCGAAGGGGTAATGCAGCGGTTCTTCGATGGTGTAATCCGCGTTCCCTCGCTGGCTGTTCACGTGAGTGATCGCATGGCACACCGTGCACGTAATTCCTGCGTGTGCCGTTGGATGATTGGTGACATCGAACTTCGGATCGTCGAACGCTCCACTAAAAAAGGGAACAGGGTCGTGGCATCCTGCGCACCATCGAGAAGCCTGAACAGATCCGTCACGCTGCAGTGTGACCGCACGCGTTTCATTGACCGATGCGAGATAAGGCGGATTGTTGAACGAACTGAAACGGTGAACACTCTGGCTCCAGCCAGCATGGACGTCCGCATGACACCTTTTGCAGTAATTGTCGTTCATCAGCGCAGCGGCAGGGATGAAGTTGCCGGAAGAGGTTCTTGCGAGTGATGGCTGGAAGTATCTGGCGCCAGAAGCGGGCCCGACTGCATTCCACTGGCGGGGATCCTGAGAATGCATTGCAACGCCGACAGCCACTGCAGTTGCCACTAACCCCGCGTACGTCAGTCCGATACGCCATTGTATTTTTGGCCCGGCAAGCCGATGCAGCCAATACAGCCAGCCGGCAAAGAGCGGGCTTGCGACGTGCGCCCAGTAAACCATGCTGCGGCCCGTTGGGTTGCGAAGATTAAAGTTCCCGATCCGCATTAACAGAAACCCGGAGACCAGAACGACTATGGATGTCGTGAACAGGACGTACCCAATGCGAACAGCGCGACGATTTTTGCGATGGCGGGTTGCCAGCAGATGAATGACGCCGAAGACAATGAATGGGACAACAAACAGCATTCCCAGTGCAAGGTGCGCAAGGAACATGTACTGGTAGAAATAGTTCTGGTAAGTGCGCTGCGAGTACCATTCCAGGGCCGTGATACTGACCAGGTACACGGCGTTCGCTCCAAGCAGGGCGCTGAGAGCGAAGATGACATAAAGAAGTTTCCTGAGACGCGGTCCGACAGCGCGGACGTACTTGCGCGCAGGCGCACTTACGTTCGGGGAAGGCTGATCCATAGTGCTACTCTCCGTCAGAATTCTGCTGTTAAATCGGGGTTGACCAGCGCATGAGCGGCGCAGGCGACAACAGAGCTGAGGAACGGAAAGGGGGCCAGCGGAAACGACATCGTCTTTCAGCAATGTCGTACTGTACGATCAAACGGAATTCTCACGTCGCAACATCCGTCTGCAGTCGCGCCCGCGTGGGCAGACTGCAGCAATTTCGAAGGATGGGAGAAAACGGATAACCACGATCAGCGCAGAACGCGATCAGCACAGCCACACTGTTCCTCAGCAGATTGCTGATTTGGGCGGACGGAACAGCGAATCAAGACAGACATCCTGAATGAACTGGAACAATTGATGATCAAAGCGTTCAATTTCTACACATGGCATGGAACGCCAATCATTCAGACAGGCTGATTCGTTGACGAGTCTCTGATCGGGGATCGAAGGGGCGAAAGGAGACGCAGGGGAACCAGAGCAGCCCGGGCCGCTGCATGGGGCATTTTGCCTGCGTTTCGATCTCGATGCATCTGAATCTGTCGCATGGTCCTGTTGTGTCGCGGGCCGTTGGGCTGACTGCATGGAGGACGACGGTTTCATATCGTGTCGAGAAACCGGGACACCATTGCGAAAGAGGTAGTCGCCGCATCCGGCCGAAACTTCTTCGGAAAGCACAATGCCTGCGACCAGAACCGTGGCAATTGCGAGAAATGACTTCACCGCGCAGCGACCGCCCACTGAAGGGGAGCACGCCTGGCTTTCACGAGGTGGGTGAAGCATTTTGAGAAGATTCCGAGGTGATGAGATCTCACCGGATTATGACAACCATTGTCTGCTACATTGAAGTTACCGTGAGCAGGAACGGCAAGTGAAAAGTGCGATCAGTTCCGGATTGTTACGGAACAGTAGTGCAGGGCGTTGGGCCAATCCGAACGGTTTTCGCTTTTCATGGGATCACACTGCGGGATTCGAAACGCTGGCAAGAGGCTCAGAAACCAGATTCCGTCAAGACTTTGACTTTGGCTCGACCCATCAAATCCAGCAGTGGAAGAAACAATGTTGCGGCGTTTGCGTTCTGATCTGCCAGACTGGAATCGAGCACCTTGATGCAGACCGGTGCTGCTGCTGAAGTGCCGGTCGTTGAGTCGAAAGCCTTCCAGTCACCATCAATCCATGCTTCGACCCACATATGGGCGGTAAAACCGGACAACTTTGGATTGTATGCGAGCCCGGTTACAACACGCGAAGGGATACGATTGCAGCGCATCAGCGCGGCAAGAAGGATCGCATGTTCGGAGCAATCACCTCGCATGTTTTTGACGATGGCACTGGCTGGTGCCAGAGATGTGGAAAACGCGGACCGACGAAGATTGACAGTCAGGTATGCTGAAAGGTGTCTGCAGGTTGTGTCCGGATCGATCAGGCTGCCAGCGGCAAGTCTTGACATGCGTTGCACTTCATAGTTGTCGATATCCAGCAGCCGGGTTGCAGCCAGGTATTCTTCCGGAGCTGCTTTCGTTGAGGCCTGGGTATTGAAAGTTGATGTTGATATCTGCTTTGGCGACTGGATTGTCAGGTCTACCTGCTCCGGTTTGGTTTGCTCCGCCTTCTGAAGTCTGCCGGATGGCAGGAAAAGATGACCGGGCGATGGTACTGTCATTCTCAGACGAACCTGTTGCCAGTTTTCATCATTCGGCAGCGGTCGATCGATCGGGATAATCGACGCCAATTCCAGATCCAGGGACTTGGTGTTTCCGTGTCCCATCGCGGCCAAAGCATCGGCCGGTTCGAAGACAAGCTTGCTGCCGAGCATAGGCTGTTCGGTCCGAAGAACTTGCCCCTGTTCGGTGATATACATGGAAGTGATGCGCGTTTGATCGATGACCGGCCAGAAGTCGAAGCGTCGAGCACTGACAGAAGTTCCGTTCTGCAGGCGAACGGTTTGCGATCCTTTGTCCCGAACTTCGATATCTGCGATGGCGACTGTCTCTGGAAACAGAACTGGAAATCGCGATATCGAACGATTTTGCCTCGTCAGCACCGATGGCATCCACTCAGTAATCATTGAAGAACGGGCGGGCGAACCGGATGAAATCCTGAATTCGTGCCGAGTGGCCTGGACGAGTTCTGAAACATCATACGTGGATGTTTCGCTGTTCCATCTGCCGGACCTCTCGAGAGTTGTTCCATCGGCTGCTGTACGCTGCAGCGACCATTCGAGGACCGACCCTTCTTCGTTCTCAAGAGTTTGTTGCAGTGCAGAGACAGAAAGGTCTGTCCCGAATTTCCTGAGCGCCAGCTGAGTATCGCGTCGCCGTCGAATTCGGGAGTTCTGCTGTCCACCAGATTGAAGCTGAGTCTCGGTCACTCGCTCATAGCCCACTCGCTCATCACCAAAGAGGACGATGTACCAGATTTCGCTGGTCGCTTGTTTCGTGTCTGCTGGCTGAAGGTCAATCAGGGGGGCGCTGGTGCGTGATTTGTTGCCAGGACGAAATCGGGGCTCGGATCCGGCTGGCTTCTGCATTCCGGGTATGCCCGGCGAAATCACCGGTGCATTGGACTGTTGTGCCTGCCCGAGAGCTGCCTGTCCGAACCAGACGGACCCGAGCAGGAGCAGCCTGACGAAACCTGCCAGGTGGCCTGCGGTCCAGCGGAACATGCAAAATGTTTTTTCTGAATCCAGCATGTCGACATCCGTGAATAAAGCCGTCCGGAAGAAGTGGCTCCGTAGTATGACAGATTTCTTGAATCGTGGCGCCAGGAGTTGTCTTAAGGTGCCGAACAGGCAGTTTTTTTCGTTCGTATCGATTGGCCGAGTGCCAGCACAGTTTGACAGGACGGTACGTTCGTAGCTTTTCAGGGCAGGGGATGGGGCATTTTTCCAGATCGATTCAATTCTGAGTCGTTCTGTTGAGATTGCGTGCTAGGTTTTCGAAAGTCACAGGTCACGGACTCGTCGGCTGAACGTACAAACTTGCAACAGACACCATCCAGCAGGACCATTGGCATGGGTTTCCTGAAGAACTTCCTGAGATCAAACTACCGAGATGGCGATGCACCGCATGGTGTCAGCAGCTTTCGCAATCTGAGCGAAGAGCAGCTGGAAGCTCATATGAGCGTGGCTCGGTATGGGGATTTCACATTGTCCGACGCCATTCGGCCTTCGTACAACCTGGAGGTTATTCCCCGTACCGGGTATCGGCACGAGTGGTATGTCGATCAGGAAACCGGAGCGAGGATTCCGGTTCTGATGGCATCGGTCACTCGCGAACGTCTGTTCGATGCCTTCCTCTCGCAACTGGATCTGCTGGGGGAATCTGTTGATGTCGTACTGGAGACCAGTCACGATAAATCGAGTGGCCAGCACACAGACCTGTATCGAGAACAGATCGATATGCCTGTTCTGCAGAGCATACTTTACGACTTCGAAGATCTCCTGGTCGACGATGGCTGTTGCGGGATTGCTGTCCTGAATCCTCGTACACCGATGGAAGTACAGCTCGACGAACACAAATTGCTGTTTGTCTATGGCCAGAACAACGCGGTCTACGCGGACGCACTGGAGTCCAACGGGGTTCCCTGTATCAGAGATCTTCAGTTCATAACGGAAGCTGAGCACGTTCATTCGTCCAGCGATGAGTACCAACAGCGATTTGAACAGTTGTGTTACCAGCTGGGAATCGATGTCTAACAATATCAGTTGAGTCTCGTTGAGACACAGGAGGATTCGATGATGTGGTCCCCTCCACGGCGTCGAATAGTTGAGCTTCGGAGTGTTCAAAGAAGTTTGACCGGACGCAAAAATCTACTGCGTTGCCTGAGCCGTCTGACGGCTTCGGCAACTCTTTTCGCTGCGCTGGGTTGTGGGTCGATGTCGACGTTTCATTCGTCGATGGAGATTGCCGACCGACGTTCATTTCAGGAGTCGGTCCTGCGTTTGCCTGACACGCCGGTGTTCGATCTTTCTCCGGGGCCGATTTCAGAGCCGAAGACACGCGTTGCAACGACCAAACCCACAAAGCCACTGGTTGCAGCGCCCCAACCGTTTGCATGGGGCGAAGAGGGGCAGTCGACAGCCGGGCTTCCGTTTCAAATTTACTCCGCCGGGAATGACGGCTACCGCACGCTGGTGGTCGGCAGTGTGGGTGGAAATGATCCGGTTGCCATCCGACTGGTTGATGAACTTGCAATGCATCTGCATCAACAGCAAAGCATCATGGGCGGTTTCGAGACCTTTGTTATCCGAACACTGAACCCGGATGGGTTGAAACGTCAGTCATTCGTGAATGGCAACGGGAAGTACGTGAACAACTTTTTCCCGAATGCCGAAGACAGAACTGTGCGTGTGACAGACATGATTTCTGAGGTGCGATTTGCTCTCAGACAATTCGAGGAGCGACAACCTCAACGCGTCATTCATATTCGTACCGTGCGGGCCGACCGCGGTGTGATCGCTGCCAGTTCCAGCGCTCGGAATGCAGTGAAATCGCTTGGAGAATGGCTTCAGTTTGATGTCAAATTGCTGCCTGGGCCAGCCGTTGACGGTTCAATCGAAAAGTACGTCGCATCAACAGATCGGATGCAAATGATCACGATCGCGGTACCCGCAGGTGTCTCTCCGGCAGAAGCCTGGCCACTT
>JAGQQE010000738.1 GCA_020426345.1 Planctomycetaceae bacterium | reverse complement strand
ATATGTGCTATCCGACGACAGGCACAGCGACCGAAGGCTTTCGCGATTACCTGGTAGACGATGAGGGTGATTTGGGAGCAGAGCTGTTTCATAGTCGCGCATCGGTCGATTGGGAGATGTTAATGCCGAGCGCACAGGGGAAGGATGACGACTCTGATGCCTCCGAGCAGCTCGACAGAATCGAGTCACTGGCTGCATGGTCGACACCAATCGTAAGTTGCACCGTGGATTTCGTCTTAGGGCTCATACAAAATCACCGCCGCGGCCTCTATGCGTGGCCCGCATTGACACGATCGGCATTCGTCTTTGACGAGATCCATGCTTATGACGATCGGCTGTTCAGCTCGTTGTTACAGTTCATCAAAGCAATGCATGGATTGCGACTGTTGCTAATGACGGCCAGTCTTCCTGAGCATCGCAAGCGGATGCTCGAACGATTGCTTGGTGATCGAATGGAGATCATTTCTGGGCCAGATGAAATAGAAATGCTGAAGCGTTACCATAGGGGGCGACTCGTTGACGTCCACGATCCCCTCGACGCGGGGCATCCTTCACCATCGCCATTACTTGAACACGTGCGAGGCGAACTCGAATGCGGCGGCAAGGTCTTATGG
>JAGQQE010000737.1 GCA_020426345.1 Planctomycetaceae bacterium | reverse complement strand
TTAGCAACGAGTCCACTGAATGCAGTTTTGCGATCATCGGCGTCATCGATGTCCAGTGTATCCATGAGATCGCAGTACTTCGTTTCAACGGCGTTGAGTAGATCGCAGTTCGTTAAGTTGCGAAGCGTTGTTGGCGGCCAGTTGGACCGTTCAGGATCGTCGATCAGCCAGCCGATGTCGCGAAACTTGTTTTCCATCCACTGAAAGCTGACGACGAATTCACCGATACGTTGCATCAGCTTGTCGTAGTCGAAGTCGGGCATGTCGGTCGGACTTTTTTGACGGCATAACTATAGTAAGTAACCCGGAAATTCACCGGGATAAAGTCTGTATCATCCGGATTATCCCGGTGTGCCGGGAATTTTATTCGGGTGTATGAAAATGTGCAAGGGATGGGTGGTCTTCACCGTAATAAAAAGTAAAAGGCAGGGATACGGGAGTGTTGATGGGTTCGTGACGTTACTCGGGTGGTTCTCGCTTATGACTGTACAGGCGTTTAGAAGCATCGTTCTCAGCGGAACGTTTGGCCGCAAGGATCGGGAGTGGTTTCCTGTCTGGCTGAAGCGATTCGGCGAGTATGCTCGCTCGGACGATGAGTCACCGTTGAAGCTGACT
>JAGQQE010000736.1 GCA_020426345.1 Planctomycetaceae bacterium | reverse complement strand
TGTTGAATCTACTGGTTTTGCCACCATTATTTGCCCGTTTGGGGAGGCCGGAAACCGTGGCAGACGATTCAGAACGAGCACTTGACCTGACCACAGGTTAATAGGTGTTCGACGCTTAGTGACTGAGGGCCACATGTGCAGGACGCGTTAGAATCATCCAGCGTCAACGAGCCGTTTCAATACCTGAGTCACACGTGCCCGACTCACTCCTAGATAACGTGCAACTTCAGCTCTCGTTTTGACTTCACCGGAATCGAAAAGCGACTGGTAATATCGAGCCCGTGTTCGCATAGTGGATGACTCGGGGAGCTCCGTACTCAAACCATCGAAACCCTTGGTCACAAGCTGTTGTGTGGCTGAGGGTTTTGTCATTTCGTAGCTGGTGCTGTTCACAAGTCTCGTGATGCAGTGAAATCACTATTCGGCAACATGATCCCGATAACCCCTTGCGAACCAGGCATTTATGACAGTGAAGCTGGGTTTGAGTCCCATCCGGTTCAAACGTGAATCACAAACCGCTTTACTCAAGATGACTTCTCAGCATCCACGCGTTCTTCTGATGGACGTCAAGGCGGCGAACGCCTAAGTCGACCGAAGCATCGTCACCAGCCGCTT
>JAGQQE010000735.1 GCA_020426345.1 Planctomycetaceae bacterium | reverse complement strand
AATCGCCCCTGATCCTGAAGCAGATACGATTTGTCGAAACCGCCTTCCAGCGGCATTCCATCAATGTGCCACTTCCCGGAATGATAAGCACGATAGCCCAGCGGCTTCAGAACATCGGGCAGCAGTCGAGCCCATTCCGGACGCTGATTACGATTGCCACCACCGCCGCCTTTACCCGGCAACGCATCACGGCGGACCTGTTGAGCATAATAACCCGTCATCAGTACAGCACGCGTCGGCCAGCAGCGAGCCGTGTTGTAAAACTGAGTGAACCGCAATCCATTGGCGGCCAGCCGGTCCAGATGGGGCGTATCAATCTCACCACCGTAACAGCCCGGATCTGAATACCCCAGATCATCCGCCACGACCAGCAACACATTGGGCCGGGACGAAGCATCCGCAGCATCGCATGACGATGACAATCCACGGAAGACCAAAGAGGCGCCCCAGACGACGACCGCCACACCAATCCACTGTTTCACCAACTGCATTCGCTTTGAACTCCAACAACTCTTTGTTCCGCCAATGATTCTTCCAAAACACGCCGGTCGACAAGATCCCACCAACCACAGCCAGACCACCAGGTCAACCACAGCTCTCCCGACTCACCCGGGAG
>JAGQQE010000734.1 GCA_020426345.1 Planctomycetaceae bacterium | reverse complement strand
TTGTGCCCCAGCACGGCTTCCATCTGCTCCACAAAAGTGGTGAAGGTCGCGGTGATCTCGGCATTGCCCTCGTTTTCGATCTCCTTCAGCTCGCGTTCGAAGACCTTGCGCTCGTCATCCGAAAGACTCATGCGGCGGCTGAATTTCTGCGTGTCGATGACGATCCCTTCAATGCCCGAAGGCACTTCCAGGGAATCGTTTTTAACGTCTTCGCCAGCCCGCCCGAAGATAGCGTGCAGCAGCTTCTCCTCCGGCGTGAGCTCCGTCTTGCTCTTGGGCGAAACCTTGCCCACCAGAATGTCGCCGGGGCGGACGAAGGTGCCCACCTGCACGATACCCGTTTCGTCCAGGTTGCGAAGCGCCTTTTCCGAAACGTTGGGGATGTCCCGCGTGAATTCCTCGCGGCCGAGCTTCGTCTCGCGGATCTCCACGTCGAAGTCCTCGATGTGGATCGAGGTGTAGGTGTCCGCCCGCACCAGCTCCTCACTGATAATAATTGCGTCTTCGTAATTGTAACCGTCGAAGGACATAAAGCCGACTAGCACATTGCGTCCCAGTGCCAGCTCTCCCTGGTAGGTGGCCGCCCCGTCGGCGATGATCTGCGACTTCTCGACCTTGT
>JAGQQE010000733.1 GCA_020426345.1 Planctomycetaceae bacterium | reverse complement strand
TCATTTCTTCACCGATTTGCAACTGGATGACACTCGGCAACTGATCGCCAAAGAAGTGCTGAAAGAAATCCGCGGCCGACTTGGATTCCTCATGAATGTGGGCCTGGACTATCTATCGCTGGATCGATCCGCACCGACGCTTTCGGGCGGCGAAGCGCAACGCATCCGGCTAGCCGGGCAGATCGGCTGTGGCTTGGTGGGTGTGCTGTACATTTTGGACGAACCATCGATCGGTCTGCATCCGCGAGACAACGATCGGTTGATTCGAACCTTGGCCGACCTACGCGACTTGGGCAACACGGTGGTCGTTGTCGAACATGACGAAGACACCATGTTGGCCGCCGATCATATCATTGACTTTGGACCTGGGCCGGGTGTCCGAGGTGGTTACGTGGTGGCCGAAGGTCCGGCCGAAAAAGTCACCAAAGCCAAGGACAGCGTGACGGGCAAATTCCTTTCGGGCCAAAACGCCATCGCCATTCCGACCGCTCGGCGCATCGCAGCCGGGACGTCGTATTCGCCCGATTTGCCGGCGCTGGAAGCCATTCGCCAAGAACAAGAAGCCAACGGCAAGTCGAACCGGCGTCGAGTCATTTCCACCAAGCCTGATGACGTGCGA
>JAGQQE010000732.1 GCA_020426345.1 Planctomycetaceae bacterium | reverse complement strand
CGGTTGGTTTGGCTGCTCTAAGGCCGACAACTTCAAGTCAAAGCGATCGAACAGGTTTTGTTCTTCCAGGTGCGGCAGAATGAGCACCGCCCAGCTCAACATTCGTCCCGACTTGGGGTCGTAGGTCCCAAACCCCAAGTTCGGATTGTCGTGTTGCTCGACGAGTCCACTGGCCGGCAGACGCCCATGCGCCGATTCATAGGCCAGGATCGCCAGGGCAATCTGCTTTTGATTGTTCATACACGATGCCCGACGTCCCGCTTCACGTGCGGCATTGACGGCCGGCAAGAGCAGCGAAATCAAGATGGCGATGATGGCGATGACCACCAATAGCTCGACTAGCGTGAACGCGGCGCAACGTGAGCGCTCACGTCGTCGCTGCAATGGAGGGGTCGTGTCGGTTACGTGCGCGATTGAGCCCATTTCGATGATCCGGCAATCTCCAGCGTTCAGTACGGAGCGGTCGGTTAGCTGGTCTTATCATAGCCAGCATGTGTCGATTTGCGAAACGTATGGCAATAAAACCGGTCAAACTTCCGCGACCTGGCGTTTGGACGCCCGAGTAGGCCCTGGCGCAGTTCCGGTCGAACCGGTATAATCGCCCAGCGACGCAAGTGCGTTG
>JAGQQE010000731.1 GCA_020426345.1 Planctomycetaceae bacterium | reverse complement strand
CGTTCTCGTTCCTGACCTACAACGCCGGAGGAGACGGGGACAATGTCTGGCCTTTTGTCCAGCGTGACCAGAGACTGCATTATGACTGCAGCAAGCTTGATCAATGGGGGATTGTGTTCGATCACGGGACTTCGCTAGGGATGTATCTGCACTTCAAGATGCAGGAGACTGAGAATGACGACAATCACCGAGGGCCGCAGCGGGTGAAGAAAGCGGTGCCCGAATGTCTGGACAACGGTGACCTGGGGATCGAAAGAAAGCTTTACTGCCGCGAGCTGATTGCCCGCTTCGGCCACAATCTGGCGTTGAACTGGAATCTGGGTGAAGAGAATACTCAGACAACCGGTCAGCAGCAGGCAATGATTGACTTCATCCACCAGACCGATCCGTATCATCACAACATCGTTGTTCATACGTTCCCGGAACAGCAGGATGAGGTGTACGAGGCTTTGATCGGTGATCGCTCCAAACTCACCGGCGTGTCGCTGCAGAACAGTCATATTCAGGACACTCACTGGCAGGTCGTGAAATGGGTTCAAGCGTCTCAGCAGACGGGGCGTCCCTGGGTTGTGGCGTTCGATGAATCAGGCTCTGCTGCTCATGGCCAGTGCCCGGATCTCGGA
>JAGQQE010000730.1 GCA_020426345.1 Planctomycetaceae bacterium | reverse complement strand
TGCCCAAACAGTACTTTGAAGAATTCCATACAGCGCGTAATAGTCTTCAGTGGAAACTGGCTCATACTTGTGATCGTGACAGCGCGCGCAACCCAGTGATAACCCTAGCAGCGACCTGCCGACTGAGTCGATAGCATCAGCAAAGTCGAGATGTTGGTAGTCGGGTCCAGCGTTGTATCCATAACGCTTACCGACCGCGAGAAAGCCTGTCGCCGTGACCCAATCTGCGTATTCGTCCTGGGGACGTTCCGTGGCGAGAATATCACCTGCGATTTGAGAGCGAATAAATTCAGAAAAGGGTATATCATCATTGATCGCATCAATGACCCAGTCACGATATTTATAAGCTTCACGAACAGGATAATCGGCACCGTCACCAGCCGTATCGGCATAGCGAGCGACATCTAACCAGTGACGGCCCCAACGTTCACCATATGCGGGTGATGCCAGTAATCGTTCGACAACGGTAGCGTAAGCATGGTCGGAATCGTCCTTGATGAAGGCATCAATTTCAGACGGAGTCGGCGGCAAGCCCGTGAGATCGAAAGTCACGCGGCGAAGCCAAGTTCTGCGATCACTGCTGGCGACCGGTTCCATCTTGACTGATTCGAGCTTGGCCAAGACA
>JAGQQE010000729.1 GCA_020426345.1 Planctomycetaceae bacterium | reverse complement strand
ATCAGGTTACCGGAACAACGTCACAGTTTCGTGGGTTGCCGCCCGGAAGCCGTGCGGTCCATTTGCCGGACGGACGAACGAGTGATTACTTTCTGACCACATTCGGCCGAGCGTCGCGAAACACGGCGTGTTCCTGCGAAGTCTCCACAGCTCCGACTTTGTCGCAGGCTTTGCATCTGCTGAACGGTGAATCCACAACCGGTAAGATTTCCGAAGGCAAACTGATTTCAGACCTTCTTAATCAGTCGAACGATCCCGCTGACGTAGTCAGAGGGCTATACATCCGAGCGTATTCCCGTGAGCCGTTAAGTGAAGAGCTCGACGCCATTCTGCAAAGATTGAAGACGAGCAAAGATCTGCAGGACTCTTTGCACGACCTGTTCTGGGCCCTGTTGAATTCCAACGAATTCATCTTTAACCATTGATTGGACATGGAGAGGTTCGCACGGAAAGAAGCGCCAACTCGACGATCGACTCTTCCCGTGAACCGCCCTTCCTTCGCTGATGCTTCGGGTGAGCAATCAGCCATATCCGGCGCTGTTCAACGAACCCAGCTTCCCGAACGAACTCTTCAATGGGGAGCATCGAGAAGTAAAACGGCAACATAAATGGACGTAGCTATGAG
>JAGQQE010000072.1 GCA_020426345.1 Planctomycetaceae bacterium | reverse complement strand
ATCAAGCATACATCCTGATCTGGTCAGCGAGAAAGCAATCAATGGCTTCTCATCCGTGATTCTCGACACTCCCGGCCGAATTTGTGGAGGTGTGTGTTCCGGGCATTCCAGACTTGCATCTTCCCGAAGGCATTTCGATCGCATGCGAACCTGCTTCCCGGGTGGTGCGAGACGGATGGCATCAAATCAAGGTCTTGGATGTTCCTGATATTCCCGGGGCGGATCACCCGTCGTCGCGAGGTGAATCGCCAAGCGATCTGCAACGTGCCGGACAGATTCCTGCCCCTGATGGAACCACTACCACTAAATGAAATTCGACAGTTCAATAATCTTTCCGGTGCGAATCGATTCCTCTGCTGCGAGGCAAATGGCGACATTCAGTCGAGCGGATTCGCCGCTGTTCAAAGGCTTTGTGCCGGACCGGCAGCAATCGATAAAATGAATCAGTTCGGCTTTGATGCCACGGTCGACTCGCCCCGATGCATCTCGAAACCCTGCTTCATCGTCCGAATCCGGCACCTGTTCTTCGAGGTGTGTTCGCGGTTCGAAGCGGTGATAGGATAGGTGAATCGCCTGATTGCGAGTGTCGATACGTCCATTTGTTCCCACGACTCCGATTTCGCAATCTCCGCCAACAGGTGCAAACAAACAGATCTCCAGCACAGCGCGGCGACCACCTTCGTACTCCACCAACACCTGAGCATTGTCGAGCAATTCGCGATCGGTGAGCACATCGCGTCCGCCGAATGCTGACACCCGCAGCGGCTTTGTGCCGAACATCCAGTTGAAAATGTCGAAGTGATGGCAGTTTTTTTCGAGGAAAAGCCCGCCTGTGACCTTCTCGCTGGATCGCCATCCAGGTCGCATTGGTCCTCGATACTCCCGACACCACATGATGCGGGGTTCGCCAATGTCACCCGTGTCGATCATGGATTTCATGCGCTGATAAAGCTGCTGATGTCGAAGTTCATGTCCGACCTGGAGAACCTTCCCCGCTGCCTGAGCGGCAGCGATGATTTGGTCACATTGCTCAATTGTCAGGCCCAGTGGTTTTTCGCAGAGCACATTCAAACCCGCTTCAAATGCCGCCATCGCCGCGTCGTAGTGCTGATCATTTGTCAGCGCAATGATGACCGCATCCAGCTCGGGTACCTGAAGAACATCACGCCAGTCTTCAAACGTTTGCAGATGATTGCCAACCAGTGATTTGGCAGCGTCGCGACTTTGCTGGCTTCGGCTGCTGGCAGCGACAACGTGAACATCGGGCAGCAGCAACAGGTTCTTCAGATGCGCTTCACGGCCAAACCAGCCCGCGCCAAGCAATGCGATGTTCATGGAAATTTGAAATCGGGAAACGAGGAATTCAGAAGCAGGTGAGACCGGATTGTACTCCGTTCGCCATCATTTATCCTCTGGTTCGCAGTCATCCCGCTGCAATTCGGCCGAGTCGCGGTCGTGGAGATGCATCTTGTAATGCATTCAGGCGATGACATTACCGACAACTTCGCCGTGGACATCGGTGAGTCGGTAGTCACGACCGCTGTGGCGATATGTCAGGCGTTTATGGTCGAGTCCCATCAGGTGCAGAATCGTCGCATGAAAGTCATGCACATGCACGGGGTTCAATTCGGCTCGCATCCCATAGTCGTCTGTGGCTCCGTAGACGATTCCGCCTTTCGTGCCTCCACCCGCAAGCCAGGAGCTGAATGCCCAGTTGTGGTGTTCTCGACCCTTCGCGTCCGCCGAATTGTTAAATGGCGTGCGTCCGAATTCAGTTGTCCAGACAACCAGTGTGTCGTTCAGGAGTCCTCTCTGTTTCAGATCACGAATCAACGCGGCAATCGGTTGATCGACATTCTTAGCGAGTCGCTGGTGGTCCATCATGTCGCCATGTGAATCCCAGTTGCCGGAGGAACCCGTATCAATGAGTTCGACAAAACGAACGCCTTTTTCCACCAGTCGACGGGCCATCAGACATTGCCATGCGAAGCCGGTGGTGGCTCCTGGTGCCAGACCATACAAGGCAAATGTTTCAGCTGTTTCTCCAGCAAGGTCGAATACTTCGGGGACAGCCGTTTGCATCCCAAAAGCTGTTTCGAACGAGCGCATGCGGGCTTCCAGCAGCGGATCACGACCTGCTTCGGCCAGATGTTGTTCATTGAGCTGTCGGAGGATCCGCAGCTCCATCAGCTGTTGTTCTGTGTTGACCAGTGGCTTGAGATTTGCGACCGGTTCTGCCCCCGGCACCACCAGCGTCCCCTGATGAACACCCGGCAGAAAGTCGCTGGCATAGACCTGCGATCCGGCATACGTCTGTGCCGGCGCGATAGTAATGAAAGAAGGCAGATTCTGATTGAATGTGCCCAGTCCGTAGCTGACCCAGGCTCCGATGCTTGGCCTTGAGAATGCGAACGAACCCGTATGCATACCCAGCGTTGCGTTATAGTGATTGGAATGACTGGTGTGCATCGAACGAATCAGGGCAATGTCGTCGACGCATTCTCCAACGTGTGGAAACAACGTGCTGACTTCTGTGCCACATTGACCATGTGGATGGAAGTCCCACTGAGGACGTTTGAGAAAAATTCGTTCGTAGCCCGGACGATCTTTGATTTCAGGATGGTCCAGCTTGACCTCGCGACCAACATCGGAAACAAGTTTTGGTTTCGGATCAAACGTATCAACGTGTGAGACACCGCCCGTCATGAACAAGAAAATGACATTTTTTGCCCGGGGGACAAAGTGTGTCTTCTTCGGAGCCAGTGGGTCACTCGATGTCTCTGCAGACGATTCTTCAGCCAGCAACTGGTGCAGAACCCCAGGCATTAACAGGGAACCAGCTACCATCGAATTCACGATGGTGCGACGGCGATGTGGAAGTGTTCCGGCAGGCAAACTTGGCACGATATCTGGTCCCCGGGAGGCGGGCGATTGGTGTTTCCAGGATCCGGATCCTAACACAGTCCATCACAGGATTCGAATTCCAATCAAAGGAAGGGCAACCACTGATCTGGTGAACCGTGGTCATTCATTGGTGTCGAGGTCCGTACGATGCTCGCATGGCCGATTCCCGGGGAGCGTCGTTCTTGCTGGCGATGCGTGTCGTCCTTAGACTCCGTCATCATCCCCTGTACAAGACCACCGATGGCGAAAGAACAAGAGTGCCCGATATGTCAGGAACCACCCCTCCGGATTCAACCACCTCGGAACAAAATTCGCCAAAGGTTGTCGCGTCTCATCCTGAAACGGCCAATCTGATCGAAGGTTATCACGTTATTGCCGAATGGATTCGGTTTGCCGATGCAAAAGCGGCTGTCGTACTGACAGTTGGTGGAGCTGTTGCCGGTCTGGTGATACCGACTCTGAAGGGATATCTCAGCGACCAGGCTGCGACCCACCCAACGGTCTGGTGGACCACATTTGTCACGGTACTCTTTTCGGCATGGCTGCTTCTGCTGTTGTTGTCGGGGATTTGGGCGTTTCTGTGCATTCTGCCCTTTCGACGCAAAGGCAGGCACCCGGCCCTGGGACACAGTTCGCACTTTCATCCCGCTGCCATCAGCATGGCTTTTCGTCTGGAAGATGTGGACAAGTTCATTGCAGAATGCGAATCGATGGGAGACGTCGGTCTTCGAAAGGAGGTCGCCGCCTGCCTGCTGATAGATTCTCATATCTCCGGCGCAAAATACCGTTATGTGACCACATCGATTCGCCTCATGGGCATCAGCAGTATCATTGCACTTGTGTATCTTGTTGCCATCCAGTTCTGAATGGACAGTTCCAGGAAGGTCATGCAGTGTTCGGCGATCTCCAGAATTCACGACTGATTGTCACAAAGGGCCTGCTGTTTCTGCTGGCTGGTATGATGGCTGCCGGATTATTGTTCGCGGACCTTCCGACATTCCGTACAGCAGCTTTGCTGGTATTGTCCATTTGGTGCTTCTGTCGCTTCTATTACTTTGCGTTTTATGTCATCGAACATTACGTCGACAGCAGCTACAAATTCGCCGGTTTGTGGAGCTTTGCTGTTTACCTGACGCGTCGGAAAGACGATTCAGTAAGTGAGCGCCATAGGATGTCCGGAGACTGACAAAATGCCGAATGCTCAGGCGAATGGAAAACGGAAGTGCATTGGGTGAGTTGAGAACGGATTGGCATTGAGCTGAGATGTGACTTCGTTTCACCTGGTCCCAATGAAGACCGCCGAACTGGTGCTCGATGTGATGGCGCGAAGACTCAAACGCCGCGGCCAGCATCCATGGGGAAACATCACTTCAGATTTGAAATGCCGCGTCTATGCGTGCAATCTCGGGGCAAGCCAGCTGCGAAGTTTGTCCAGATCGCCAGCGAAGCCGCGAATACCTTCCGCCAGCTTCTCTGTTGCCATGGCGTCTTCGTTGAGCATCCAGCGGAAAGTACCTTCGTCCATTGAGATCTTTTCGATTGGCAGAGCGCGGGCTTTTTCTGCGTCGAGTTGCTTATTAACGCCCGTCGTTGACTCACCAAGCTCCTTCAGCAGCGACGGTGAAATCGTCAGGAGATCGCAGCCACACAAAGCGGTGACCTGCGCTGCAGTTCGAAAACTTGCACCCATGACTTCCGTCTTATAGCCATGATGTTTGTAGTAATGAAAAATGCGAGTTACCGATTCGACGCCGGGATCCTCGTCAATGGGAATATCCGCACCACCCTGTCTGGCCTTGTACCAGTCGAAGATACGACCAACGAATGGACTGATCAGAGTGACTCCGGCTTCGGCACAGGCAACGGCCTGACCGAAACCAAAAAGCAGAGTCAGGTTGCAGTGGATTCCCTGCTTCTCGAGTTCTCGTGCCGCACAAATTCCCTCCCATGTGCTGGCAATTTTTATCAGAACACGATTCGAATCGACTCCGGCCGCTCGGTACAAGTCGATCAGCTCATTTGCTTTTGAGATCGTTCCAGCTGTATCAAAGCTCAATCGGGCGTCGACTTCTGTCGATACACGGCCCGGAATGATTTGCAGAATACGTCGCCCGAAATTCACCGCCAGTCGATCTATGACAGCATCGACTAACTGATCCCCGGATGCTCCTCCGGCCCGCGCACTTGCCAGTGCATCTTCGATGAGGTCCGAATATTCCTTCAGCTGTGCGGCTTTGTAGAGCAGAGACGGGTTGGTCGTTGCGTCCTGCGGTCGGTGTTCGGCAATGGAGTTAATATCTCCGGTATCGGCGACTACGATTGTGTGTTGCCGAAGTTGATCAAGTGAATTCATGAAACTACAAACCCCTCACGGATTCTCGACTTGCGATGAGCGCCCCGGTACAACCATAGCTCAATTGAGCCAACAATTGTCGGCCAACGTGTGACGAAAACTGTGAACTACGGGATTTCTAAATTCTTTCGTCAATGAGCTTGACCGATCCGAAATACATTGACCGGATCCGAAATGGATGGTTCTCAGCACGTGGTTCTCCGGGAGGGCTGAGTACACAGTGATCCGGCAGTCCGTCTTCCGCTTCCCGGTCAGGGTGCATTCCGGCCGGATCAGCAAATAAAGTTTGTGATGGAACCACACGCCGGAAACTGTGTCTGAGGTCTGTTCAGGAATCTCGCAGCCATTTGACTGCGACGTTATGATGAAGGCTCAGCCGGAGAGAGCGTCTTCTGAAAGTAACTCCGACCACGACTGGCCTATCGAGTCCGTTCACCCAAATCCGTCTCTCGGGAGATAAACTGAATGACCCAAGTCGCTCCATCCAAAAGTCAGCCTACGATTGATCTCTTCGACCAGTACGTCATCCCGAATTACAGACGTTACCCAATTGCTCTGGTGCGAGGTGAAGGTTCCAGCGTCTGGGATGCAGATGGCAATCGTTATCTGGATCTTTTCCCCGGCTGGGGTTGCAACATCCTGGGTTATTCGCCTCCTGCTGTTGTCAAGGCAATTCAGGACCAGGCTGCCCAGCTGATCCACATCCCCAATACCTGGTACATCGAGCAACAGGGGCGATTTGCAGAATTCCTCTGTCGACGAAGTTTTGGCAAGGCCTTCTTTTGCAACAGCGGTGCGGAAGCAAACGAAGCGGCAATCAAACTGGCTCGACTTCACGGTTCTGGTGAAGGGCGATTCCGAATCATCACATTTGAACACGGGTTTCATGGACGAACCTTTGGAGCACTGACAGCAACCGCACAGCCGAAGTATCACGAAGGCCTCGGCCCGATGATGGCCGGTTTTCGTTATGCCAGAATGAATGATCTGGAAGGCGTCAGGAATCTCGTCGACAACGAAACCTGTGCCATCATGATCGAACCTATTCAGGGCGAAGGCGGAGTTCGAATTCCCGAGCCAGGGTTTCTCCAGTCGTTGCGGGACCTTTGTGACGAAAAAGGGCTGTTGCTGATCTTTGACGAAGTACAAACTGGTATGGGACGTACCGGTACCTGGTTTGGATACCAACAGTCCGGCGTACAGCCTGATGTACTCACCATGGCCAAAGGACTGGCTGGAGGTGTCGCCTGCGGTGCGATGATTTGCAAAGATGAGATTGCCGGCGACCTCAGACCCGGCATGCATGCAAGTACATTCGGTGGTAATTCTCTGGCAATGGCCGCCGGAATTGCGACCGGTGAAACAATTGAACGGGAGGGTATCCTGGATCATGTCACTGACATGGCCGAAAAGGTCCGAAACCGACTCGAAGCTGCCAAAGCAACGCTGCCGATCATTCAGGAAATTCGAGTTTGTGGCATGATGATCGGTATTGAGCTGTCGATTCCGGCGACACCTGCCGTTGCCATGTGTATGGAACGTGGAGTCCTGATCAATGCGACTCAAAATACGGTTGTGCGTCTTCTGCCAGCTCTGAATGTTACCGAATCGGATCTGATGGAAGGCCTTGAAACCGTATTGAGCGTGATTCAGGAAATGGCCGAAGAGGCCTGATGAAGAATCAATGCACCGAAGACCGGTTCAGCCAGGACCGCAGGCGATTGAGGTGGCCATGCTTCGCCGCCTCCTTCGCAGGGCGGGCGTTATTCTTCGCGTTGATACTCACAAATCGAACGGATCATCCCGGCCCACGTGTGGGTGCCAGCTTCCACGGCCACGTTCATTCCTGCGGACTGAACAGCTGCAGTGGTCACGGGGCTGATCGTTGCGATTTTTGCTCGAAGCTGGTTCGCATTCATTCCAGCTTCCTGCAGCATTCTTAAGAATTGCTTTGCAATGGACGGACTGCTTAACGCGATCCAGTTCAGGGTGCCATCCCGAAGGCGTTGTGAGATATCGGGGCTCATCGCCTGACAATCGTTATTCTGGTAGACCACCAGGTCTTCAACGCTGGCACCCGCCTGTTTCAGAGCAGTGGGCAGAATATCTCGACCTCGGTTCGCTCGCACCCAGAGTACCTTCTTTCCTCCCACCACCGGCGCCAGTGCGTCCGCAAGTGCCTCTGCTCGAAACGTCTGTGGAACGATGTCTGCCCGAATTCCCCGTTCTGCCAAAGCCTCAGCGGTTGAAGTTCCGATTGCAGCAACGGAACAATGGCCGATCGCCCGTGAGTCTTTTCCGGACATCCAGAGATGCCGGAAGAATTCGCCGACCCCGTTAACACTGGTGAAAATCAACCAGTCAACATCCAGCAGTGACTGCAATCGTCTGGCGATCTCCCGGGACGTGGAGTCATCAACAGGTTTAATTTCGATCATTGGCATCAGGACAGGCTCTCCCCCCAGCCGCACCACCTGGTCCACGATGTCGCCAGCCTGTTGCACGGGTCGAGTTATCGCGATGCTTTGACCAAACAACGGCAGCAGCTCAAACCATGAATGACGTTCGCGCTGAGTCACGCATTCGCCAACGACAATCAGAGAAGGAGGTTTAAGTCCGGCTGCTGTTGCCACTTCAGGCAGCGTGCTGAGCGTTCCGGTCGCGACTCGCTGCGAGGGCAGGGACGCCTGACAGACGATGGCCGCTGCTGTGTCGGCAGGCATGCCGGATGTGATCAGCTGACGACAGATCTCGGGTAGTCGACTCAGACCCATGTAAAAAACAAGTGTCCCCGGGAAACGGCTGATGGCGTCAAAATCCAGACGGCTGTCTGACCGGGTTGGATCTTCGTGACCGGTGATGAAAGCAACTGCCGAAGAAATCCGGCGATGAGTAAAGGAAAATCCGGCGTATTCTGCGGCTGCAGTGGCGGCGGTGATACCGGGAACGATTTCAAACGGGATGCCAGCCGCTTCCAGTGCATCCGCTTCTTCGCTTCCTCGCCCGAAAATGCATGGGTCGCCGCCCTTAAGCCGAACAACAGTCCTGCCAGCCTGTGCTTCACACACCAGACGCTGGTTGACTTCTTCCTGAGGGACAATTCCGGAACCGTCCCTGCGAGTTCTGGCGGTACGTTCACAGACGGCATTGGTGTGCCGCAGCAGTAACGGATTGACGAGCCCGTCGTACAGCACCAGATCGGCAATCCGAAGGCATTCCACAGCGCGCAGGGAAATCAGGCCGGGGTCACCAGGGCCAGCACCGACCAGATAGACACGTGCAACGTCGGTGGACGACGACATATGAGAACTCGCTTCGCCAAAGAGAAAACGCGGAGAAGCAAAAGATAGCGTTCCGCTGGCGAAGAAAAAGGAAGAGGGCGGTTTGTTACCAAACCGCCCTCTTTGTCAAACAGCAAGGCGGGCCATTGCTCGCTGCTCAACGCGATATGGATAAGCATTCCATGTACCAATCAGTGATTTTTTTCCTGCGAGGCGTTTCGCGAGGTTTTTTCGATGAACCGAATTGGCCGGGACAGCGTTGTAGCAAACTGCGACAGGCATCTGTGCAGAATCATGCGAATCGGACCACTCGTGCTTTCACCGGATTGCGATTAGAGTGCATCGGGCATCCTGATATCCTGCGGCTACCCGCAATGCGTCTGTTAAACACCGCAGAAGTTGTGTTCAGCGGGGATCGCATTCGGATATCAATTTGACCGCACTGAAAGTTTCTTCCTGCAATTCAAAGAGGCTATCCATTGGAGCAGCAAGCCACGATGTATCGAACCCTGGATACCGACCAGACAATCGCAACGCTTCAAACGTTGTCGCGACGAATTGAAGAACGTTTTCCGGATTCGGGGCTGGGCAAGGTCTGTCAGGAAATTTGTCGACTCGCTTCAGAAACCCGGGGACGAATCGAATGGATGTCAAAGCCTCACGGGCTGGTCCGTCTGGGTATCGCTCTGCTGATCTTTCTCGTGGTGGCAGCCTGCTGGGGCATGTTTCATTACGTGAAAGCCAATAAGACAACATTCGACGTCACCGAATTTGTCCCGATGCTTGAGGCCGGTCTGAATGCACTGGTCCTGGTTGGTGCGGCCTTGTTTTTCCTGCTCACCCTGGAGTCGCGAATCAAACGCGCACGGGCATTGAAATCGCTTCACGAATTGCGGTCTGTTGCCCACGTCATTGATATGCATCAACTGACTAAGGACCCAAGCCAGTTGCTGGCTACGCCGGGAATGAGGACGGCTTCGTCGCCTAAACGAAATATGACGGCGTTTCAGTTAACCCGCTACCTGGACTATTGCAGTGAAATGCTTTCTCTTCTGGGCAAGATTGCTTCCCTTTACGCGCAGAGCACCCCGGACAGTGTCATCTTGCAGGCCGTGAATGATATCGAAACGCTGACAAACGGACTCAGCAGAAATATCTGGCAGAAGATCATGATTCTGGATGATGACGTTCAGCGCGATCAGGCGCTGTCGGCTGCAAAGAACCCACAGGCAGTCCACATGGATCAGTCCGCAGGGAGTCCGGTGGCCCTGCCGGAAAGCGAGAAAGAAAAAGCCTGATGGCCGTCATTGAACTTCGGGACGTTTCAAAAACGTACGATCTTGGCGAAGTCCAGGTTCATGCGCTGCTGCCAACAACCCTGAGTATCGAAAAAGGTGAGTACGTCGCATTGCTTGGACCTTCCGGTTCGGGGAAGTCCACGCTGATGAATACGCTCGGCTGCCTGGATCGCCCAACGACGGGCAGCTATCTCCTGAACGGAATTGAAGTGGCCACACTGTCGCGCAACGGCCGAGCCCGAATTCGCAACCAGCATATTGGATTCGTTTTTCAGAATTTTAATCTGCTGGCCAGAACGTCTGCGCTGGAAAACGTTGAGTTGCCACTGATGTATGGCCCGGCAATGTCCGGCCGGACCCGTAGGAATCTGGCGAAAAAGATGCTGGAACTGGTGGGGCTTGGCGAACGACTGGATCATCATCCGGGACAGCTCTCCGGTGGCCAGCAGCAGCGGGTGGCCATTGCACGGTCCCTCGTGAATTCACCCTCGATCCTGATGGGGGACGAACCGACCGGAAACCTGGACTCAAAAACAAGCCGAGAGGTCATTGGCCTGTTCAGGCAGCTCAACGAAGAACAACAAATCACGATTATCCTTGTGACGCACGATCTGAATGTCGCGCGGCACGCCAGGAGAATTCTGGTCCTGCGGGATGGAGCAATTGTGACAGATACACAGTCGTTTGACGAAGCCTTTGAATCGTTACACGCGTTCGAAGCGGAGTGATTAAGGTAACACATCGACTTGCAGGGACCGCGGGTCAGAGATCGAGTGTTGTGAAAAGTCGGCAGAATCCGACTTCTTACTGTATGGAGAAGCCCTTCGTTCGAATGCCAGGGATGGTAGTCATCGGCGCGACACTTATGTTGCTTGCCCGACCCGCTGTCGCTCAGTTAGGCGTCGACGAACAGCACACAATGCAATTCGCATTGCCCGAAGCCTATTCCCGGATGCATCGACTTCCATCCCCCGCGCCGGTCACTGTCGCAACACCCGATGTCGTATCTCTCGAATCTTACCTGGCCCTGGACGATGCAATCCGCATCGCGCTGCAGCATTCGGAAGTTGTTCGTGTTCTGACCGGACAATCGGCTTCTTCATCAGGCAGTACCATCTACGATACCGCGATCGCCACTGCCGCTGTTGATCAAAGCGTGGCAGCATTCGATCCCGTGTTTTCTGCCAACAGCATCTTTCGCCACAATGATCTTCCCACGGCTGCCACCGATCCCGGAGATCCGCTGAACGCTGTGATCTTCGGCAACCAGTCAGGTGGTACGGATCTGAGCGCTGCTCTGAGCAGGAAGAATCGCCTTGGCGGGGTCGGAGAATTCAAAGCGATCGACAACTGGACGCACAACGGCCGGGGTGGTCCGCTGGATTCAACCCACTCACCGCAACTTGAACTCAGCTACACACAACCATTGCTTGCCGGCTTCGGTCGCCCGGCCAACGAAGCTCCGATTGTGATTGCCCATCTGAAACAACAGCAATCGTATTTTCAGTTCAAGAGCAGCGTTCAGCAACTGGTTCAGGGGGTCATCACCGCCTATTGGTCTCTGGTTCAGGCACGCACGGAATTGTGGGCAAGAGAGAAACAGGTTGAACAGGCACAGCAGGCCTACGATCTGGTCGCTGCGAAGCTTCGAACAGGCCTTGGAAATCTGGCTGATGTATCTCAACCCAAATCTGCACTTGCGAATTTCCGCGCCAGTCTGCTGGCCGCCCGCGCCAACGTGATCCAGTCGGAGGCAGCACTGCGCAACCTTCTTGGATTACCGCCGGAAGACGGTCATCGCCTGGTGCCGTCGACTCCGCCGACTCGTGATCGGGTCCAGTTCCACTGGGAGGATCTGGTTCGGACCGCTCAGTCCCAGCGACCGGATCTGGTAGAACTGAATCTGGTGCTCATGGCTGATCAGCAAACGCTGGTGCTAAGGGACAACAATGCCCGGCCAACATTCAATGCGCAGGCCATACAGCGATGGAACGGGCTGAGCGGCCGCGCACTTAACGGAGCAACCGTTTCCAGCGGACCGGATCAACACAACGACTGGAGCCTGGGATTCAATTTTTCTGTGCCACTCGGTTTGCGTTCAGCCAGAGCCAGTCTGAGGACGGCTGAACTTCAGATTGCAAAGGATCGGGCCTTTATTCGACAAAGCCTGCACCAGATGGAACACGAACTGGCAACGTCCGTTCGAACTCTCGATTCGAACTTTCTTCAGTACGAAGCATTCCGCGAAAGCCGACAGGCCGCGCGGGAAAACCTGGAGGTGCAGCTGGTTCAGGAGCGGCTTGGGCGGTCGATCTTTCTGAATGTGCTGCAGGCAATCACCGACTGGGGAACCGCGGTCACTTCGGAAGCGCGATCATTGACTGCCTACAATTCGCAACTGGCAAGCCTTGAACAATCAACGGGAACCATTCTCGAAACACATGGTATCTATTTCGTTCAGGAACAATACGGCAGCATTGGTGCATGGGGGCGTTGCTTTGAAGACGACTGCTATCCGGAATCGCTCCGCCCAGCCGAGAATCTCCGTCGCTACCCGGATTCCGGTAAAGCTGCTGAACAATCCTTTGATCTGGACAACTACCCACGGCGCAATCCCAATGCCGAACGCCTGCACCTTCCCGAAAAGCCTGTTGATCTGCCTCCAGATTCGCCGGATTCTTCCGCACTGATGAATCAGGTGTCACCAGTTACAGACCAAAACACAGCGGACCGAGTGACACCTTCAAGGTCACGCTTCGGCTTCTCCTCACTCCGGCGACTGCTTCCCGGGAAAAACGGAAGCCACTGATCAGAGGATAGTCACGACTGCGGCATGATGCCCTGAATGAGTCGCTGGCTAATCTTTCGTCCGCCCTGGGTGTGTTCGTTAACAGGCTGCCGGGCTATTTTCGAATTCGTACAGGCTCTGCCCCGGTTACTTCGATGTGGTCGCTGTTCAAATCAGCCTTGTACGAACGTGAACCCTGTAAGCCGACCGATTGACCGACAAATGATTCCAAGCTGATACCTGTCTTTGGCGTCAGATAAGCGATCAGGCGACCTTGAGGTGTCATAAGAACGTAGGGAGCACCCGGTACTTTTGATGTGGATCGCTGAACAATGCCTGCACCAACATATCGAGAGGACGGTTTGAGTGTTGCTGGCGGGATCTGTGTGGGCGTTGAAAGGGGCACTTGTTGCTGAGGCGTCTGGCCTGCGAACGGCGTCAATTCGCTTTCAGAAAACGCAGCAGCCAGCTGGATGTCCGACGTCGAAACTTCCGCTGCGTCATCCGTCAAAACTCCTGCACCTGCCGTTAATGGAAAATCAACGTCGGCCGACATATCAAACGGTACAGGTGTTGGGTCATTCAATTGCATCGGCGATTCACGGAAGCCTTCCCGCCCTGCCGAAGAAGCATCGGAAGATGACCAGTTCACCTGCAATGGGTCACTGGAGGGCACGTTGCTGTCAAAGTCAATCTCGGCAGGAACAGTCGCTGTGGCGGGAACAGTCGCTGCGGAAGGAGCAGTGAATTCGGCTGCCGAATCCGTTCCAATGAATTCAACGAACTCCTGAAAATCGCCTTCTGTCAGATTCTGACCACTTGTTCCAAGGATCATGGTGTCCGAAGGAACATTGTCCGAAATTTGGTTCGACGCGCTGGCGAATGCAATTGGGGGTGTAGTCCCTGCGAACATTGCTTCTGGTGTACTGGCCGCATTTGCAGCAGGCGGCACGTGGTTGCCTCCAAATCGACTCATGCTTTGTGCAACCAGTGCTGCGTCGCGCTGCTCGGTCTGTGACGTTAACCGCTTAAAGTCGTTGAATTCCGCCAGTCTTCGACGATAGCGTTCAATGGCAGGGTAACGAAGGTCGATTTGCCCGGCCACGGGCTTGTATTCGACGGACTGCTGCAACTCAATGTAGGACGATTCGATACTATCCAGATCCCACAGCGAAGGATCTGATGTGATCATGTCTCGAAAACGCTTATCGACCTCGGCAAGTCTTTGCTGATCCTGACGAATTCTCTTCAACCGGGCAAGCTGACTGTTCGCTGGCAACTCGGGAACATCAACTGCGCCGGCAACTGTGTTGTTACCGTTCCCGGCTGGAGAGCCCGGAGTGCGTGCAGCATTGGACGGAGTCTGATAGGGATTTCGATCCATCTGGCGACGAACGCTTTCGGCCACCGGAACCAGCGAAGCCCCCGGAACCCATCGGAATTCACGCATTGGGGGGCGAATGCGAAACATGTCCTGCTCGCCCGACAGCGTAAAGATGCGTCTCCGGTCAATGATTTCCACCTTTGTCCCTTTGTCGAGACTCCGCTGATAAACAGTTGTCTCTTCGCCGAAATCACTTCCGACGTAAGCGACGACCTTATCCTCTGTGATGGTTGCTTCGTTTGGTCCGGTCGGCTGTACGTATCGAGCCGGGACCCAGCTGAAACTGCCTTCTGGCGGGGAAATTTGAAACCAGCCGCCAGCGTCATGGCGATGGACAGTAACAATCGTTCCTGCTGCAAGTCGCTGGGTTGGAAACCAGTTTTCACCAGCTCCCGCGCGTGCGAACGTGCCGTCCCCGACCACCCTGGCGTCATAGGGGAATTCAATTTTCTGAGCAGAAACGGTTGCTGCACTGGTGAGAGCAGCAAGAAAAACGATCGTATTGAAGGCAGGTCGCATGACTGCAGTCCTCATTGAAACAAGCAATTCGGCATCGCTTCCTCCGGGTAGTGAAGAAAAGCTCGCACTGACGGCCGGTCCATGAATCAAACGATGAGAAACCTGAAAAGTTACCGAGCGACATTCAATCTTTGAGCAGCCGATTCGGCAGAATCTGCCGCCGCAGGAAGCTCATCAGACGGAAGTGCCGGTTGAGAAGACAGGGAAAGAATTAGGGGAGGTCACTGGCAGGAAAGGGAACTCGAACAAGTTGAACAGGGAGGAACCATCGAATCAGCTTTTCACGTGGATAAACGCTGGCTATTCTGTCCAGCGGCAGAATTTGCCGAAGTCGAAACCCGCCAATTCACAGGTCTGCCTGCGAGATAACCAAATCCCAGGATTGGCTCAAGATGATTTTGAGCCTGTCGATGAAAGCCTGATCTACCATGACTGTTTCTGCAAACACCCCCCGTCCCGGCCATTGGACGTTCTCCCTGTTCCGGTGCGTCATTCTGACCTGCTGTCTCATACCAGTCATTTCGGTTGACGTTCTGGAAGCACAATCGGACGCCGATTTTGCCTCTTTGAAACCCGGTGATCAGGCGGCCGACTGGAAGGAATTGATGGGCACGGACGACAAGCCCTATTCACTGGAAGGATTTCAGAAGGACGTCGTTGTGGTGTGTTTTACCAGCAATACGTGCCCGTATTCGGTGGACTACGAAGATCGCATGAAAGCGCTGCAGAAGTCATTCGAGGACGAGGGTCTCTCTGCTCAGTTGATCTCAATCAATTCGAATGGAGTCCGAGGCGACGAACTGGAAGCCATGAAGAAACGAGCAATGGAGAAGCAATTCAATTTCCCCTATCTCAAAGACGAATCCCAGTCCGTAGCGAGGTCATATGGTGCGACTTACACGCCTGAGTTCTATGTGCTGAACAAGGACCGGACCATTGTCTATCGTGGCGCGATGGATGATCAAACCGATCCTTCCAAAGCGACGATCAACTATGTTCAGGACGCCGTCCGTGCCGCGATCAACGGAACGCTGCCGAAGGTAAGCGAAGTCCCGGCCCGAGGATGTGCGGTTCGATACAAAAGAGTACGCCGCAGCAAGCAGTGATTCATCCGTAACACAGCACGACTTGCGCAAAGCGATCGGTCGTGCCTCGTGCTTCTGAATGCGTTCTGCACGCGACCGGGAATCGTTCGATCAGTTGTGTCAGGACATTGCAGAGAAGTAGTTGTCCACTGCCGCATCGAAAGCTTCTCGCGAAAGGCTGAGAGGCATTTCGTGATACTGACAGTAATTCTTAACCTGGAGCAGCAGGTCGCGCGGCTGACACAGTCGGAATGGCCGGTCTTCTGCCAGATAGTGTGTCTTCACCAGGTAGTCGATCGCATCCGCATCGAATTCGAACTTCATGACTTTGCACATGATCTTACAAAGCTCCCGAAATTCGGCTTCGGACGGATCGGGAACTTCAATCTTGTACGGAATTCGGCGCAGAAACGCTCCGTCAACCAGGTCCTTCGGTTCCAGGTTGGTTGAGAATACGATCAACTGGTCAAACGGCACCTGAATCTTCTTGCCGCTGGGCAGATTCAGGAAGTCGTAACGTTTTTCCAGAGGAACGATCCAGCGATTCAACAGCATATCGACAGGCATTTTCTGTCGTCCGAAGTCGTCGATCACCAGGGTTCCGCAGTTGCTCTTCATTTGCAGGGGCGATTCGCAGATTTTGGACTGCGGATTCTGACTGACTTCCAGTTCGTCCATGGTCAGTTCGCCGCCGGCGATGATTGTCGGACGTTTGATCTGCACCCAGCGCCGATCGATATCCATTGAATCCAGGAGCCCACCCTGGCTCGTCTCATCCACCTCTTCGTGAACACCCGGGTCGTAGACGCGGATGATTTCACCTTCAATGCAAATTGCACGGGGAATCCAGACGTTCGAACCAAACGCCCCGGTGACCCTTTCTGCAATACTGGTCTTGCCGTTACCCGGTTCTCCGAACAGAAACATACCGCGGCCGGAGTTGATCGCCGGGCCAAGACGATTCATCATCGCCTGGTTAATGATCAGCCCTTTGAATGCCCGCTTCAGGTCGTCAGAGGTCACAATCTGACCAGCAATCGTCTGCGCTGCCACTCCTGCGGTGTAGTCCTGTAACGAAACGGGAACGGCTCCGAAATACGTGCCTTCTTCAGCGTAGCGTCGTGCCCGGTCGCGTCCAAATTCTGTGATTGTGTATTCGGGATCGCCGGTTGATGTCGTGCCGCACAAGTCGATGTGCTTTTCCTGCCGCATCTGCTTCAGCATCGGCTCGATGAGCCTGAACGGTAGTTTCAGCTGGCCGGCGATTCGACGACCGGTCTCCACGCCCATTTGCATCAGATACTTCAGGATGATCTTCTCGATCATCGAAGGCGGAATACCAATTTCACGCATCGACTGAGGCTGGCGGGGAGTATAAACGTTGGAATCGCGTGATGCCGAACGCTGTCCGCCCTCCGAGTTCCCGTCTCCGTTGCCAAGCAACGCATTGACCCGGTTGAACAGTTCATCCAAACCTGGATTCGGTGAATCCGTTTTTGTAGAAGGCGATGACACAGATCAGGCTCCGTTTCGACGTCGAATTCAGTCAAACATATTGTGTTGAAGTCAGTTTCCGGGTGTCCGCGTCCTGCTTTTCGGATCGTTATCCCGCCAGTGCTGTCTGCAGAGCTGCCTACTGACTGCGAAAACCAACCGCGTTCGGCTGATTCCGCCCCGGATCTGCAAGCAGGGTCAGGGGCCACCCATTCATGGTGCACAGTCACCCGGAGACAGGAATTCACCTTCCCGGAATCTTTTTGTGTGGCAAAAGTGAAACACTACTCAACACATGAGGATCTATGTCGAGAAAGAAGCCCGGTCAAACCGTGTTGAATCTGAACTGCGATCCACCAGAATGCGGCAGAACCTGTCGTGCGATCCTGACGCTTATGCGGCAAGTCGTCATCGATTCACTACGACGAGCAGATTTCTGATAACCACTCAAATAAAGTTAACCGTCACAACCCGAAGCGCATTTAGGGGACGTGACTCGGGAGTATTCGAATGCGGTACAGCGGGCGAGCAGTCATTGTCACGGGAGGCAGCAAGGGAATCGGGGAAGGCTGCTCCCGAGTCTTCTGTCGCGAGGGTGCACTGGTCAGCGTTCTGGCGCGAGGGGCTGACGCAGGTCAGAAGCTGGCGGACGAATTAAATGAAAAGGGGCCCGGGCGAGCCATCTTTATTTCGTGTGATGTGGGTGACCACCAGCAGTTGCACGATGCCATCGAACAGACCGTAAAAGAGTTTGGCCGCCTCGACTGCGTAATTAACAACGCAGGGCAGCACCCACCCGCGATGTCGCTCGAAGAAACGTCCGTGGAGTTCATGGAGCGATTAATGCGAATTAACTACCTGAGCACATTTGCGGGAGCCCATTATGCGCTGCCACACTTGCGCAAAACCAAAGGGACCATCGTCAATATTTCGTCCATGACTGCGGTTCTGGGGCAGGATAAGTCCAGCGCTTACTGTGCAACCAAGGGAGCTCAGGTCAGCCTGACAAAGGCACTCGCGAAAGAACTGGGACCCGAAGGGATTCGCGTGAACGCAATTCTGCCCAGCAATATCGATACCCCGTTGATGCGTGACTGGGCCGCCACGCTCGACGACCCCGAATCCGCACTGGAACGCGTTTCGGCCATGCAGGTGTTCGGGCGGATGGGAACCATCGAGGAAATGGGCGAAGTCGCGCTGTTTCTGGCCTCCGACGAATCCAGCTTCATCACCGGTCAGGCAATTGAAGCGGAAGGTGGAGCCAGTCTCGACTACTAAGTGGCTCCCTGATCGATGCGCAGCCCACTGATACAGAACGATCGCAATCACAACACCCCGTTTCAAATGAAAGAAGACAGTGATGAAATTTGCACTTTGCCATGAACTTTATGAATCCATCCCATGGCCGGAACAATGTCGCCTGATGGCGGAGGCTGGCTACACCGGGATTGAGGTTGCTCCCTTCACAATTTCGGACGACCTCGCAACAGTGCCGGATGCAGTCTTTGAAGACATGAAGTCTGTCGCTCAAAGTCATGGACTGGAGATCATCGGGCTGCACTGGTTGCTGGCCAGGACCAGCGGGTTCTACCTGACGTCACCGGATGCATCCGTTAGAGCAGCAACGGCTGATTATCTCAAGTTGCTGGCTCGCATCTGTGCCGGACTGGGAGGCAAAGTCCTTGTTTTCGGATCTCCACAGCAGCGGAGCCTCCTGCCGGGCGTAACAACCGAGCAGGCGATGCAGTTTGCTGCGGAGGTCTTCAAAATGGCCATGCCGGAATTCGAAAAACATCAGGTTCAGCTGTGTATGGAACCCCTCACTCCAAAGGAAACCGACTTCATCAACACGTGTGCGCAGGCCGTTGAATTGATGAACATGGTCGGAAGCCCGGCGATGCGTCTGCATCAGGATGTGAAAGCCATGCTGGGCGGTGAAACAGACTCTATTCCGCATCTGATCGCTCAGTTCAAAGATGTGACGGCACATTTTCATGTGAACGACAGCAACCTGCTGGGCCCTGGAATGGGCGATACGGACTATCGACCAATCATTCGTGCGTTACTGGACTCCGGCTATTCAGGCTGGGTGTCTGTCGAGGTGTTTGATTACAAGCCAGGCGCTCAGAACATCGCGCTTCAGAGTATTGAATACCTGAAGCGCATCATGGAAGAAGTGCAGCGCGCAGACGGGTGATGACCAGTGAAAGGGATGTTCCCGCAGAGTTGGTTCTCATTTTTGAATAGTAATGAGCAGTTCATTGGCTGAAGCGATCGAACGCTTCGCATGTCACCTTCCATGTCTGTTCAGAAGTAGACAAGGTGTGTGCCAGCTACGAAGTGTTGTGATGTTCTGGCGATTGCACAACATGCTGCTGATGACGTGAATCCCAGTGCGGATCACACAAGTCGCATCGCCTCAGGACTTCATGCGCTTGTTTATTTTGCCGTGTTTTTTCGAGTGAAATCGATGTCGTCGGCTGAAGTACAAATGCCGCATGCTGCTGAATGGATGGTAAGAATCTGGAATGCGGTAGCAACAATTTCAACGCACGGTGATGCTTGTTGACGATCGCATTGAAGGCTGTTGACGCATCGCAGTTGAACGAAGTGGTGAAGCTGGAAGTGATGTCGCTTAAAACCTGCGTCAACCCTTCAATAAAAAAAGTTGCATGTGGGAGTGGTTTGAAGTCGAACAAGTATTGCGTTATCCGATTGATTGCTTAGGATTCCGCACGAGTTAACAGCAGATTCTGTTGTGCTGCACCGGATGCGAGTTGCGAAGCAAGATGCCCAAGAGCAATCTTCAAGACGGAACATCAATCAACGGTCATCTTAAACAGAATGGAATCTGCATCATCATGAGTCATGTGACTTTGATGATCTGATGTTTTGGGTTGTGGTCTGTCCTGCAAAATTGAAGCCCGGTAAGCTACGGCAGGAAAGCCACTCAAAGTTCAACTTTTGATCGGAGGAACGACTGTGGCCAAGAAAGCTGCAAAGAAAGCAACTGCAAAGAAAGCTGCACCTAAGAAGGCAGCAGCCAAGAAGGCAGCACCAAAGAAGGCTGCTAAGAAGGCAGCAGCTAAGAAAGCTGCTCCCAAGAAAGCTGCAAAGAAGGCAACCAAGAAGAAGTAAGGTCTGCCTTGCTGATTTGAATGCCTAACGACTGACAATTACCCATTGTCAGTCGTTTTTTTGTGCGCTGCTGAAAGATCCTGTAAGCCACTGTCGCCCTGTGGATAAGAAGTGATGGAACCACTGGCTGGTCAATTTGACGACAATGGATATGCCATTGTGCCACAATGCCTGTCGCCTGCGATCGTGCGGGAAATGATTCGGAGTATCGAAGAGGCACGTCAGCATCCAGCGGCTCTCGAAGCGGTCTCCAACAGGAGTGGAGTTTACGCACTGCGCAATCTTTCGGATGTCATTCCGAACCTGCAACGACTTGTCCAGGACCCTGAGGTCGTACGTATTGTACATTCTGTCATCGGGCACGACGCCTTCATGACTCGAGCCACTCTTTTTGACAAGACTGATGGTGCGAACTGGGGGGTCTTCTGGCATCAGGACCTGTCCATCGCTGTCAAGGCGAGGCATGAAGTGGAAGGCTTTCATGCCTGGACAAGAAAGGCCGGGGTACTGAGTGTTCAACCTCCGGCGCGTCTGATGGGCAACGTTTTGGCCGTGCGGCTTCATCTGGACGACTGCTACGCTGAAAATGGAGCACTGAAAGTACTACCCGGAAGCCATCGCAATGGGCGACTTTGTGCGGTCTCGCTGGATTCCACCGTTAAACTCAGCAACGAAGTGATCTGCGAAGTTTCTCGCGGTGGTGCGGTGTTGATGAATCCATTGACGCTCCATGCTTCGTCACCCATGACAGTCCCGGGGCACCGCAGAGTCATTCATCTCGAATTCGCGGCCTTCGATTTGCCGAACCCACTGCAATGGCAGTATCGGATTCCCTGCCGTTGATGCTGCGTCGAACACTTGATCCTCAG
>JAGQQE010000728.1 GCA_020426345.1 Planctomycetaceae bacterium | reverse complement strand
TCGTCAATCCGCACCCATCGGGAGCCCGCATCGCGTGTGAGGGGGTGCGAGCCTTCAACCGGGCGTTCAAAGCGGCCATCGGGATCGACAACATCGTGACGATCATCGGCAAACCGACGATTGAGTCGGCTAATGAAATCTTCAGTCATCGGGGAGTCCGCATCCTGTGTGTCACCGGTGGACCAGCAGTCGCACGGGCAGCACTCAACAGTGGGAAAAAGGCCATCGTCGCTGGTCCCGGTAACCCACCGGTTGTGGTCGACGAGACAGCTGATCTTGATCACGCCGCCAAGTCGATCGTCGCCGGTGCCGCCTACGACAACAATCTGCTGTGCATCGGCGAGAAGGAAGTGTTCGCGGTCAGCAGCATCTTCGGCAGCCTGATGAATGCGATGAGTCGTCACGGCGGCTATCGCCTCTCCCCGCAGCAGATCGACGACCTGACGAAACTCGCGTTCGCTCCGCCGAAAGAGCCGGGCGGACATGCGGTGCTCAACCGTGACCTCATCGGCAAGGATGCAGCCGTCCTGGCCCAGATGATCGGCGTGCAAGTCCCAGCGGGCACTCAAGTGCTGTACGGCGAAACGGACACATCCAACCCGTTCGTTCCGGAAGAGCAGATGATG
>JAGQQE010000727.1 GCA_020426345.1 Planctomycetaceae bacterium | reverse complement strand
ATCACATTCGAAGAGCCGATGGAGAAATCATTCAGTCAGTCTGGCTCCGCGAAAATGCGCCATTCGCAAGCGTGATCAAAGCCAGGCTACCCAGCGCAGAATCGCTCGAGAAGTACTTCAGCAATCCCCCCGAAGATGCTCAGTTCTCCATGGTTGGGACATTCAGGCAGGATGGCCTTCAAAGAAAACTGACGATCCGCATCCATGTTCCTGCGGACCAGACCGGGAAATCGTCTGCAACCAGTCAAAGCGTCTCCGAATTGCTGCAGGAGTCCGCAAATGGAATCTCGCAAACTCGCATCGCTGTTGCCAACGGCACGATCATTCAGGCGAAAGGATTTATCGTCGCGAGTGACGGCCAGTCCGCACTGCTGGACGTATCCAACATTCTGAACACCTTGCAGTCCGAAGGAGGGAACAGTGAGTTTTGGCTACTTTGGAAGATCAACCAGTAACGTTCGGTATGTCATCAGCAATTAGAAACAGGGCAGGTTGAATTCAACCTGCCCTGTTCTTTTGGAATTGAGTTGGCTGCAACAAGATCTACTTGCCGCCGATCCAGCTGCTCAGATCTGAAGCCTGATGGCCCGTATTTCCCGTCCACAATTGCAAATCGGAAGAGCGTC
>JAGQQE010000726.1 GCA_020426345.1 Planctomycetaceae bacterium | reverse complement strand
CAAGTCCATGCAATGCGGACCAAAACACGCCGCATCCGTCTTCATCAACGGGGTATCGCTCGAATAGTGCAAGAAGTTCAGGCATCGCGGCATCTGGGCGGCCATCCGTCCACAGTTCATCGAGTATGGATTGGAGCAGGTCCCAATCATCGCTCGGCGGCGCGATTGAATTTAGGTGGGCGACAATCTCGGTATGGGCGCGGGCCATTGTTTGGTTTAGCGACGAACGGTGGCGTTGACCGGGCCGCCGCCAATCAACATTGACTTCACAAACGACGCGATCGGCGGCTCCGCGTCCAACGCTTTGTTCTGCCTTCACTCGGTTTTGAATTCGATGCCAGCAACGTTCTCCTCGGGAATCCATAGCGAACGGCCAGACTGAAGCTCAACGATAAGGTAGTCCTGGACAATTCGGGCAGGCCGATTAGCAAGTTCCACGTTCGGTATTGTATTAATCAAAGTCACGTTCTGAATCGTTCCTGATTTGATGCTCGATGTTCGACCCCCAAGCACAACCTTGTATCCAAACGGAATACCAAGAAACACCAACGCGATGATTCCAATTGGAATCAGAAAGCCAAGTATGGCGTCAAGCGGCGATTGTTTTGGTGGAGTGTACGGGGTCTGCGGC
>JAGQQE010000725.1 GCA_020426345.1 Planctomycetaceae bacterium | reverse complement strand
CGAGCACGAGCCGAATTTGGTAATCCTTGCTTTTGGAATGAACGATTCTGCGGGGAGGTCTGCCGACGAGTATAAAGCCAACACACAAGCGATGATCGACAACATTCGCGAAACGCTTCCCGATGCTGAATTCATATTGATCGCTTCGATGTTGGGGAATCGCGATTGGATTCGCTTGAAGCACGAAGTCTTTCCGCAATATCGTGACGCGCTCGCCAGCCTCTGCGAGCCGGGAATCGCCTTGGCCGACATGACCGGCATCTGGACGGAGTTTCTTAAACGCAAGCACGACTGGGATTTGACCGGCAATGGCGTCAATCATCCCAATGATTTCGGGCATCGTGTCTACGCTCAAGTCTTGTCGACGCTGCTTGTTCCCGATTCACGATAGTTGCATGTAGCTTGACTCTCCGAGTCGAGCATCGTTGTCTACACAGGCTCGACTCAGAGAGAGTCAAGCTACTGAATAACGGAGCCGATCCAAATGCCGAAGTGTACGACACCTTCCGCTTTTGTCGTTTGCAGTTTCCTCGCGTTATACGCGGGCACGCACTCGTTGCTGCCAGAAGGAATCTGCGCTGCCAACAAACCAAACATCGTCGTCATCTTGACCGACGATAAGTCTTATGATT
>JAGQQE010000724.1 GCA_020426345.1 Planctomycetaceae bacterium | reverse complement strand
AGATTCTGCTCATCCATTTCTGCGATCAGGCGACATCCGTTTCGCGCGCAGCCCAGTCAAGAAACGCTCGTCGATGAACGCGATCCCATTTCTGAATGGCCTCGTTCATGTCGAATCGGCCACACTGCCATTCGCGTGTCGGCATCCACAGATTCAGCAGGAACCGTGCGGCATGTACGGCGTTCGCGTCGGCCTCCGATTCTGCCGCCCAGATGTCGAGTTGATTGGGATTCCACGGTGCGACGCCCGGTGCATCAACCAGAGCCGGAAACTTCACACCCAATCCGAGAAATGCGTTGTCACTTTGTTTCATATTCCTGATGACCTCCATGCTGTTTTTGAATTTCATTTTCAATTTCATCAACCTCCTTATGTCATCGATAACAACCTTTATCAACCGCAAAGAAATTCTTGATTTCTGAGGAAAATCACAGGCAATCCGGCAAGTTGGTTTGCCGGAATGAATGCTTGCTGGCTGGCAAGTTTTCCTTGACGGACATCGGGAATGCAGGTCTGTCGATTTAATTGCAGGACGATCTTTCGGCATAGCGAGGGTGAGCAGACTCACTGGTAAGTGACGTCGCAAGTGGAGCAACTCGCCCGCTATTCAGATCTGCTATTCGTCACTGGAGC
>JAGQQE010000723.1 GCA_020426345.1 Planctomycetaceae bacterium | reverse complement strand
GATTGGTGGGTTCCGTGAGCGGAATGCTCTCCTGAGCCCAACCCGACGTGATCCAGCTGAGCGTCACGATCGTCGTTAGCGCGGTACGCAACATGGACTCGTCTCCTCCATTTCAAAATGCGAAAGCACCCCATTCTAAATCGCATTGCTTGCCCAATCTACTTACTCGGTTACGGACCGGATTGTCTGGGGCCTTCGTCGTCGGCATTTCACATCGTGCCACAGCGTCAAGGTCCGCTCGTCGCTTCGTTGAACTCCGCTCCTCACTGCTGCTTTCGCTGCGCGAAAGGCTCCACCTTGACTTGCTGTGTCCGGTTCGGGGTGGCCGCCGACAGGCCGATTGAATGTCACCTTGCTGCAGTGTCGGATGCAGCCAACGCAAGGAAATGAACGATGAAGAAAGACGAAATCGCAAGACTCGTTGAGACTGGGATCAACGAACTGAATTCAGCCCTATCGGAAGGGCGTTCAGTGCGGCTGGAGGAAGTCATGAAGCTCATGGCGAGGTTTCACAAATACAGCTTCAATAACTGCCTACTGATCGCAGAGCAGTTTCCGGACGCAACGCGTGTGATGGGATTTCACGGCTGGAAAGCCGTTGGAAGGTCCGTCAAGAAAGGCGAAAAAGGAATTG
>JAGQQE010000722.1 GCA_020426345.1 Planctomycetaceae bacterium | reverse complement strand
CTTGGAACTGAGGGTATTTGCGAGATCCTCGCGTGACATCGCTTTGATTGCCTGCAGGTCGTCGTAGTCAAAGTATGATCGTCGGCTTACCGATCGCAGGTGAGAAATAAACTGCGTTCCGTATGGTGATTCGATGGACATGGCTGATCCTATGAAACGAGTCTTACGGGCAGACCAGAGTACTTGAACAAAGCATCCGATGCCGCATCGTAACGGCGTGGCAAATTGCATTTGATGGAGGATGCGTATCGCCGACGATGTTGCCCTTTTGCTTGTGGGCTAACTATAGTAAGTAACCCGGAAATTCACCGGGATAAAATCAATATCGCCGGTTTTATACCGGTGTGGTGACAGTTTTATTCGGGTGTAAGGATTTCTGCAAGGCTCGGGTATGACAGGCCGGGATAAAAAGTAAAATACCGGGATACGGACTGTGTGTCAAAAGCCGAATCTGCCCAGGTCATCAGAAAACATGAGCGTTCAGCAGTTTAAGCAACTCGTTCGAAATGGGAACTTTGGAGCAAAGGATAAGGAGTGGTTTCCTGCCTGGCTCAAACGATTTGCCGAGGCCGTTGGCACGGATGAGACGTCACGCCTGCCTCTGACTCGCGAACGGGCTTTGGGATTCTCACGAGAAT
>JAGQQE010000721.1 GCA_020426345.1 Planctomycetaceae bacterium | reverse complement strand
GTTCCTCACATGAAAGCCATCCCGCGATTGTAAACGCCTGCGGATGACACTCAAAGAGAGATTCAGCTGAGCGACGGCCCCGAATGGCCCTTCCACCCGTGAATAAGGTGGGTAAAAACGAAGGTCCGGGAGCGTAGTCTCACGTTACGAGATGGCGTCGACCCCGTAACGTGAGAACTCGCTCCACGGACCAATTGACCTTGGTGCACGGAGACCGGTGATACCTACACTAACAGGTTGGTGAGAAACTACGCGCGGGCTGCGTTCAGGGCGCTGTCGTAGTTGGGCTGTTCGGCAATTTCGCTGACGTATTCGACGTGCTTGATTGCGTTATCTGGACCAACCACGAACACTGCCCGGCAGAGACAACGGTCTAATCCGCCGCCACTGATCAAAACGCCGTAAGCTTTGCCGAATTCCGTCGTGCGATGATCGCTGAGACAGGTCACTTTGTCGACGTTTTCAGCACCGCACCAGCGTTTTTGACCGAAAGGCAGATCGGTGCTGACAACAAGAATCTCGACCCCCTCAAGTTGAGCAGCTTCTTCGTTGAAGCGTTTGGTTTCTGCGTGACAGGTGCCCGTATCCAGTGAGGGAACGGTGGCAATGATGCGTGTCTTGCCTGCGGTGTCTGCCAAAG
>JAGQQE010000720.1 GCA_020426345.1 Planctomycetaceae bacterium | reverse complement strand
GAAACGCGTCACTCCCGACGACGCGGTTTGGTACCAACGCAGCTTCGATGCGCCCGCTCCGTCCGGCGGCAATCGCTGCATCCTTCACTTCGAGGCGGTCGACTATCAGACCACCGTGTGGGTCAATGGCAAACAGGTCGGCGCGCACACCGGCGGCAACCTGCCGTTTTCCTTCGACGTCACCGACGCGCTCAAGGCCGGCGACAACACTCTCACCGTGAAGGTCACCGACGCCACCGACACCGGGTGGCAGCTCCACGGCAAGCAGGTTTCCGAACCCGGCGGCATCTGGTACACGCCCGTCACCGGCATCTGGCAGACCGTCTGGATGGAAACCGTGCCCGCCGATCACCTCGAGTCGGTGAAGATCGTCCCGGCCATCGACGGCACCGTCACCTTCGACTTCGACGCCAGCGGCGGAAACGACAAACCGGTGGAGGTCACCGCGTCGATCGACGGCAAGCAGGTCGCCAAAGGCACCGGCAAACCCGGTGAAACCGTCACCCTCAAGATCCCCGACCCGCAGCTCTGGACTCCGGAGTCGCCCACGCTCTACGACCTGACCTTCCGCTTCGGTGACGACAGCGTGAAGTCCTACACCGGCCTGCGCGAGACCGGCGTCAACCGCGACGCCGACGGCCAC
>JAGQQE010000719.1 GCA_020426345.1 Planctomycetaceae bacterium | reverse complement strand
TTTGCCTTCAAAAAGTCCCATATGTCCACGCTGATGTTGAGTGCGAATGCGGATTCGTCTGGATTTTTCCGCACGATACCGGACCGTTGTCTTGTGTTCAACGAAGGGGGATGGCGCCGCGTATTCGATCCGACTTAGCGAACCCACGCAACCGATTCATTGTCCGACAAGGAGGCTGGTTTTTTCCGTTTTTTGACGTCGACTCAGTGGAGAAGTCATGGCGGACTGACTATCCTTTTCGCAATCGCTCGCCCCTCACCTGTTGAGGATGGGCGATGGTGTTCCCATCGAGGGCGTAGCTCAGTTGGTAGAGCAACGGACTTTTAATCCGTAGGCCGTAGGTTCGAATCCTACTGTCCGCATTTCACATTTTCTTGTTTTTTCATCGTGGAATAGCAAAGGAAAGGTAGGGGGGAGGTGGGGCTCCCTAGAATTAGGAGAGAAATATGCAAGTCGAACTAAACATTGAAGAGCTGTCCGAACTATATGCTCTATTGGGCAATCATTCCCCTTACATGAAAACTTATGTCTGTGGAAAGATAGGTAAAGCCCTCAGACAAGAAAAGAAAAATTTGAGGAAGTCCAATGAAAGGGTAATGGAAGCTCTTAAGGTTGAATTGTGCGAGAAAATCAAAGTCCACATC
>JAGQQE010000071.1 GCA_020426345.1 Planctomycetaceae bacterium | reverse complement strand
GATGTCGTAGTAGTTCCATTCGCCTGGCTTGCGCATAGCATTGGCCATGGGAGGAGTCTGTTTGTAGATCGAAGCGGCCTGGCCGTCGAAGTATGTTTTGTTTTCGTATGAGTCCAGGACCTGCACTTCGTACAGGTTCATCAGAAAGATTCCGCTGTTGCCACGCCCCTGACCTTCACCCCGTATTTCGGTGGGTGCGGACCATTCGACGTGAAGTTGCATGTCGCCGAAGTGCTGCTTTGAGACAATCTGGGTCTGCCGAGGAATCGCGACCCCGTCCTGAATCAGCCATTTGTCTCCGCCTTCCCAGGCTTCGAGGCTGGTTCCATCGAACAGCACTGTTGCATCGGATGGTGGAGCATTGTTGGTTTCGCCCGGAGTTACGACGGGCGGTTCCTGCCATTCCACGCCGCTCTTCCATTCCTGAGCGGAAGATGCAGAGATTGAAAAGGCCACAACCGTGGCAGTCAGGCTGGCAAATCTTTGGACCATGCCTGAATAATTCTGACTGAAAGGCATAAGAATCTGACTCCGACAAACGAATGAGTTCAAACGACCAGATTTCTGGCGGCGACACTGTCGAGTTGCTTGCGAAAGCGTCGCGACCACTGGAAATTAACGAATGGATCATCTTATCGAGGTCTTTGGGCCAGCGAAATCATTCGTTCCGGACAAATCGAATCATGAAACGTATTGCTGTTCAGTTGCTGATTACGGCGAGTTTCCTCGCACTGTTCTGCGCCATGAATCCGGTGAAGACGGAAGCTTCCATGCAGTCTGCGGAAGCTGATTCCGTCGAACAAGTTGACGGCAATGGACACGCTGCATCGGGGCGGTCTGACCTGATCACCGGGTTGGGGAACGTATTACAGGGGGCTGTCGATGATCCCGCCGTTTCGCCTGATGGAAAGACGTGGACAAACGGTGATATTGTTGCCGCTCAACAATTCGGGAGTCATCTTTCGATTGCTGAATGGCTTGGCCCTATGGCTCCGGTAGCGTTGTCGCCGTTTTTCGGAATCACATGCCTGAGCGCAATGGCGTTGTTCGGTGGTGACTGGCTCTCGAACACAAATCCTTTGCTGGGCGATCATTCACCTCTTCATAACTCCGCCGTGTTCTGGACCTTTCTGGGGCTGACACTTCTGACCTCACTGCCGCGGTTGACCAAAGTGAGTAAACCGTTTGCACAGGCGGTCGATCAACTGGAAGCATGGTCCGGGATCGTCACGATGATTCTGATGCGGGTACTGATGTCATCCGGTGATATCCCGGCGGAAGCAGAGGTTGTTCAACTGGGAATCCTGAGTGCATCTGCAGACGTGTTGATGATGATTGCCGCCGCAGTGAACATTCTGGTGATCAATACGGTCAAGTTCTTTTTTGAAATGCTGATCTGGATTACGCCCGTACCATTTCTGGACGCTGCTTTTGAGTTTGCAAACAAGTCTGTATGCGCTTTATTGATGGCGATCTATGCGTGGAGTCCGTTTGTGGCGACAACGATCAATCTGGCATTGTTTCTTGTGTGTGCTCTGGCGTTTGGATGGATCTATCGACGCGAGGTCTTCTTTCGCACGATGCTGGTTGATGCGATTTGCGCGACGCTTTGGAAACAGACCGCTTGTTCTCCGATAGTCGTGTTTCCCCGAAATGCCATTAACGCTATCAAGGTTCGCAGTCGGTGTTTGCTGACTCCCACGGATGGCGGCTGGAGACTGGTTCAGCCCCGAATGTTTCGCAGTGACCTGGTTGTTGAGATTCCTCGTCAGGGTGCGATCATCAGGAAAGGGCTGTTCTGCAATTCCATGACATTTGAAGTGCTGAAAGCGGATGTCACTTTCAGTCGAAGATTCAACGACGACCTGATGACTCTGGCAGATGCTTTCTGCGCGAAGGTGGCTTCAGAAGAAGCCTCAACCAGCCAGGCTGAAAAGAGGACGACGATTCTACGTTCCGAATTGAGTTGAGTGGTGCAGGAATTCGGGGTGGTTCCTTTGAAAGCAGAAACGCGAGCCCGTGGTTGTCGAGCTCGCGTTTCGTGATGACATACTGATGGAGGGCAGACGCCCCGGACCCTGTGAATCAATTTGCTGGTTTGCGACTGCGGGTTTGGTCGGCTGTCGGAAAGTCGTCCGGAATTGGAATCGTGACTTTGCCGGTCGCAGCCCATTCGGTCCCACGCAGCAGCGTGGTGATGAAGCCGACACATTCCTGCGAATACTCGGCATGGCCCATGGGTGTGTGAAAGATTCGGCCATTGCCGTAGCGAATGGTGAACATCATGGGTTCGTGGCGGTGCGTGACCTGTGATTCGGCGGTGGCGAGAATCTGCATGTTCACGGCGGGCCCGCGCAGCTGGTCGTATAGCTCATCCTTTGTGTGCAACCATTCGCGAGGCATCCCTTTGGTGATGGGATGTTCGGTGTCGCGAATGACCACTGGAAATTCCCATTGCGCGCCGTGGTTGCCGCCTTTCCCTTCGGTTGTGTCGCGAACCAGGTCGCCATTGTCATTGACATAGACGTACGGACCACTCTTTTGATTTCGTCCGCCCCAGCCACCAAGGCCAATCATTTCGTTGTATGCGGGCCATTCCGGAAATGAATTGTCTGCCGCATGGATCACGACGAAACCACCGCCGTTCTGAACGAATTGTTCAAAGGACTTCTGAGTTTCCGCAGGCCAGGGGGCTGCTCCGTGTCCGAAGTTACTGATCACAACGTTGAACTTTGAGAAGTCCGGATGGAAATTCGGGTCGGTTCCCCTGGGAGCAGCGGTGGCGATTTCAACCGTGAACAGTTTCGATTCTTCCAGATAGGACTTCATCATTTGAGTCGTCTGTGGCCACACAGCGTGGTTATTCTGCCCGTCAACGATCAGTGCCCTGATGGGTTCGGCTGCGGGTGAAGAAGGCGTGAGCAGTAACAGGAAGGAGAAGAGTGCCGCTGTTATTCGGTTCATTGTTTGGGGCTCTCAGTGAGAAAAGTTCCGGTGGAGTGTGGGACCTGGAATCCAGAGCAATTGAGACCGAACTTCCAGGGTGCGAACGGTCGAGCTTTGTTCACAACGTAACCGCGGTAGCAGCGTGTTGTCTATCGTTCGGCAGATTTGGCCACCCGGCACCCCCGGCAACGCGTTTCATTCTTTGGTGAGGCCCTGGGGGTTCGATTGGACGACGTTCCCCTCTGGAAACGAATGTCCCGATTCCGGAAACTTCTACGCAGATCAATGGCAACAGTAGCGAAGCGATTTGCCGCATGTGAACTGGAAACGGAGTGTCCAACGACATGGGCCATCAGCGATTTGTTTTGTCTTCCCGGATCCCGGTCTTGTTCCGGCTCTGCGGTGCTCTTGTCCTGGCCGGGTGCAACATGCCGGATGCCCCGATACTCACGGAACCGAGGATTGGCATTCATTACGATACCAGCTACGAAAAGATGGCCTCTTCCGGCAGGACGTTGCCACTTCTGGAAGGTGTCTGGGAGCCATATTACGAGACGCTGGCGGAACCGGTTTGCGTTCAGTCATGGAAGGATTCGCATTCGACATGGGAGATTCTGTTCGCGACGAATCGAGGCAGGGCGAGGTCCCAGGCAACTGGTCATTATGGCAATGATGTTCTGACACGCCCGGACTTTGGCGTATCGTCAGTTCAGCTTCCTCATCGGAAGCGTGGAAAAGAGCCAGCGAGAAACCCCGGGAAGCTGAGTTTCGCATCTTTAATTCGTAAGGATGCGAAGCGGGAGGAGCATTTGGCGGTTGTGGAGCGAGCAGAATCGATTTCCAGTTCGGAATTCGATCGGAAACTCCATGAACAAATCGCTCGATCACGTCAGAAGGACGTTCTTTTATTTGTGCATGGTTTCAATGTCGATTTTGATTCCAGCCTGATTCGAACCGCGCAGTTGGGACTGGATATCCCTTTCAACGGCGCTTTGGTTGCTTACAGCTGGCCGACGCAGGGCGGTGTCCTGAATTATGAAGGCGATGAAAGTATTAACGAAGCGTCTGTCGCGCCGTTCACAGAGTTCCTGTCCCGAATGATTGAACGATTGCCGGAAGATGCTCGGCTGAAGATCATCGTCCACAGCATGGGGAATCGGATTGTTCTGAAAGGAGTGAGCCAGCTGCCGGCAGCGCACAGATCGTCTGGTCGGCGTAAGCCAATCCAGACATTGTGTCTTTGTGCTCCGGATGTCGGTGTTTCAGACTACCGCGATCTGATCCCTGCTGTGAATCAATGTTGCGACCGCGTCGTACTCTACGCCAATGGTGGTGATGGCGCGCTGAAGATCTCTCGAAGTCTGCATCTCGAACAGCGGTCAGGGGATGCTGAAGTTCCCGCTGCCATCAGCGGAGTTGATCTGATCGATTGTTCGGCCGTGGATTTCAGTTTTCTTGGCCACAGTTACTTCAGCGGCAACGTGAGTGTGCTGGCGGATCTGTTCTGTGTTCTGAAGGAGAACAAGTCTCCATCACAATGTCCGCATCTGAAACAAAAACAAACCAGCAGCGGTGATGAATACTGGGTGTTTGACCAACATCCGCACCGCGTCCTGTGGTCGTGGCACTTTGAAGATCCGGCGGAAGATCCGTTTAAGGATCAGGCGGAATAGTTGGCCAGTGGTCCCGGGGCCAGTGGTCGCGGGGCTTGTTGCCCGAGGGCTGCGGGTCATTCACCGGGCAGTGTTTCCCGCGAAGGCCGTGTTTCCCGAAAAGCTGATGGTTCCTGAATCGAAGGCCCAATGCGGTGATGCAGGGTGTAGATGGTTGCGCCGATGATGATTCCCGGCGGACCCTCTGTGAAGGTCCATGCGTATGGCATTCCTGCATGCCAGTCGATTCCGAACAGTACGATGCCCGCGATTCCTGCCGCCTGACCCCATATTCCGACAAGGGGTTTGTATTGCCGAAGGTTTCCGGCGATCCCCAGTGTGAACAAGGCAAAGATAAAGTACAGCAACGACAGGGATCGCGTCAGGTAGCTGACGATCGGGGCCTCCGGCAACGTGCCTAACCCCAGCCAGTCGTGCGCTGAATTCATCCACGCATGCGGGAGGAACACTGCGAAACCTGCGAAGCAGGCTGAGATACCCACGAAGCGCAGAATGAAGAGGATGATCTTTTCAGCTTGATTGAATGGTGGTGAGCAATGGGATTTCCGAGCATCCGTGTGCAAGGCGACAGGCTCCCCCTCAGGCGGACTGATGAAATGCTGGACGACGGACCTGCATCGCAGTTTTTGTACTGCAACAAACTGATGTTCGCATGCCCGTCGCCGCTATGAAGTTGAATGATGCGTCACGATGCAAAATGCTGGATGATTGCCCGGCAGAAATCCGGAAGGTCATCCGGACGTCGGCTACTGATGAAATGCCGATCAATGACAACGCTGGCATCTTCAAAAATCGCTCCGGCGTTGATCAGGTCATCTTTAATTCCAGGCGAACCTGTGACTTTGATACCCTGATAGACCTTTGCAGAAATCGGCATCCACCCACCGTGACAAACGGCCGCGACGACTTTGTCTGCTTCAGCGAACTCGCGGACAATTCGCAGCACTTCCTGGTCACGCCGAAGTTTGTCCGGCATCCATCCACCGGCACAAATGAGTCCGTCATAGAAGGACGTGTCGATGCCATGGATTGCGATGTCAGAACGGCAGGGATATCCGTGTTTGCCATGGTAAACATGATCTGCCTCATGGCCGGCACAGATGAATTGCGCACCTGCTTCGATAAGGCGAAGTTTTGGATACCAGACTTCCAGGTCTTCGTAGTCGTCGCCAACGAAACAGAGAAATGATCGATTTGAAAGTGGGAGCGCTGGTTGACCGGACATGTGCGGGACTTTCGTGAGACGATATCTGGAAGTGTCGATGGAATGCCTGTGGAGTGTTCGTTGGTGAAAACGAACAAAGAGACAGCGCCGTGAGTTTAGCGGGCCTTGTCACCGGACTGCAGCGACCCGTCATCGATTTGTATGGGCGCCGGATGATATTTGCCCACGGATCGAACAGTTCCCGTGATATTCGATGCGGCATGGTCGTCCCTGGCAACGTCGCTCAGACGGCACGCAAGCTGGCATCAGCGCGGGCGGAGGAATGCGATGAGCAAATCCCCGGCTTAACCTGGAACATTTCCGACCCATGCGATTGGGATCATGCGCTGGACACGACCATGATGGTTGGCAGAGCAGTGGGCGTCCGATGCTTTGCTCAGGCGACTCGTTTTGACTCGGTCGGCTGAGGTTGTTCTGCATGGGGCGCGGCTGGGGCTTTCGCTGCGCTGTCGGTCTTTCCTGCGTAACGATTCCAGTATTCCTGAACCCAGCGAATGGGCCCGAAGCCATATCGCCATTTTGTTCCCCATCGATAATGACCGTCAGCGACCACGTCGGTCGGATTCGGGCAACCATGGAATGCCAGCAGTTTTCCGCGTCGCGGTTTGCGGATCGTTCGGCTCAGCAGGTTTAATGGCCAGTGGGGGACGCAGGACCGTCGAAAGCTCAGGCACCACGTGTGTGGCCAATAGCGTCTCCTGTTTGCTGTTTCTGTGATATAGACCTGGTCGATCCGGTAATCACTGTCGACTTCGTATGGGTTCTGTTCGAAAGTATCGAACAGGTTGTATTGCTCTTTCGCGATGAAACCAATCGCAGAACCGTTACCGCCACGGTCGGGCCGAGCCCAGATGGGAAGCAGGTTCCAGATGTCCGGATTCCATTCGCGAATGATGCGGAGTCCGCCGTCTGTGTTCAGGATTTCGATGAATGGATCGAGTGACTGCGTGACCATCAGGTCAACGTCCAGATACAGCACAATGGTCTCGGGATCGAACATACCCTGTTTGAAGATGGCAAGCTTGGGCCAGAATCCTGTATTCCACTTCGCTCGCTCGATAGGGATTTCCGGAAGTGGCATCACTTCAACGTCTGAGGACAATCCCTCCGGGGCGTCGGTGATGCAGACGAACCGATGGTTGAAGGACAGGTTGTCCTTTACGGCAGCCGCAAGCACGTTGACATATTCTGGCGGGTAAGGGTGTCCCCATTTCAGGCAGGCAACAACAACGGGACGATTCATCGGAAGGGAACCCTGATAGGCGGTAAGGACCTGATAAGACGGATTGGAAGATCGCTGATTCTGCGGCGTCGGTGATTCTTTCACTTCGCTGACTGATTGACTTCGAAGATTTGATCACTCGGGAGTCGTCCTTCTGCTTTCCTGATTGCAGAATGTGTGCTGTGTGTGAATTGCAGCAGCCGAGTCGCTTTGAACAACCGATTTGTACGAATAATTTCTATGCTGCATTCTCCCACAGCTGGCGGTAGACCTCGTTAATTCGTGCCGCCTCCAGTTTTGCGGAGTAGTTCTGTTCCACTTGAATTCGACCCACCTGGCCCATTTGGTCGAGTCGGTCAGGATTTGCCATCAATGAATTCAGTGCCTGAATCAGTGCGGGAAGATCGTCGCAGGGGACGAGCTCTCCCGTTACCTGCGGTACGATCACGTCACTGTAGCAACCCGTTCGTGAAGCAACGACTGGCACACCACAGGCCATGGCTTCAAGCGGTACCAGTCCGAAACCTTCGTAGCGGGCCGGCGCGACACAAAGCGACATGGCGGAGTGAAATCCAGCCATCTGGTCGTAGGGCACTTCTCCTGCCCAGACGAATCGATCTGTCAGACCAGCTTTTTCGATTCGCGATTTCAGATGACGCAGAAAGGCTTCGTGTTCCACTGTCGCTCGACCTGCGATACACGCCGTAAAGTCAGGGAATTGAGGTAGCAGCGCGATCATCGCATCGACAAACAGGTCGGTTCCTTTTTCCGGCCGAATCCTTCCGGCAATCGAAATACCGCGCTGACCGGGGAAGTTCAACTGTCGAAAGGCCGCGAGTCGATCTTCGGCTGGTTGAAACCGATCACAGTCGACTCCGTGGGGGATTGTTGCGACAACGTTGCGAACGTAGCTGGCTGCCTCATCGCTGGTTGCAATAATTGCGTCCATGGAACCCAGTAACTGGCGAGGAAACCAGGAATGTCGCCGCAGGGCGCATGACGTCATTACCAGACGAATTCTTCCTCGAAACAAATGCTTGATCAGAAGGCCCAGCAGCATTTCCTTGTTTCTGCGGGCGTGCCAGATGCGGAATGGTCGATCCACTGGTTTCTTCAGACACGCGGCGATCGCTCCAATGATTCCGGTTCTTGGAATACCGCTGACTGTTCGCGGGGAGACCATCATCATGGGTTCGAGCGAATGAATGTGCGGGGCAAGTGTTCTGATTGTGGATCCGACGCCGGTAATTCGTGGATGAATATCCGTCACAATCAGGTTGGCATCATCATTCGACCGGACGGCAACAGGTTGCTGGTCCGAATCGGAATGGATTTTGAGATGCGTGGCTAAGCTGGATCCATCCTGGCTCAAAAGTTTTCTCCGGGTGTCCTTCCGTTGAGATTCTGACGGGAAATTCAGTTCCAGGCGGAAACGCTGCCGTCGCTCGTTGCTTTCCATTGCTTTGTTCAGCTGCCACGGACTTTAGATTCGAAAGTGAATTTGCGTCAACACCAGAAATGGCATGAGTTTACGCCGTTGCATACCAGGTCTCCGAAGCGCGAGAGCAATTTGACTGACCTTGACCTCAGCGGCAATTCTGGCCTATCAACCGGGGAGTTTCCGGGGAGTGTCGTTGTTGTCTGTTCTGGACAGGTTTCGAAATGCAGCAGTTGATTCGCATCAGCGCTTATGCGTGGCCATATCGTCGTCGCGTTGTTTTGTCGATTTTGTGCGCGCTATTCGTTTCCGCATTCTGGTCCCTGAACCTGTCGATCACCTTTCCGATTGTCCGGGTCCTGTTTGAGGGAGACAATCTGCATGAAAACGTCGACAAAGAGATCGCGGAGTTGAAGACAGAGATTTCCGGATATGAAGGTATCCTGGGAAACCTTTCCGAGAGCCAGATTGCAGAACGCGCCAGGTATCAGCGGAAACTGAACGATGCCTCGCAGGTGCTTCTGATGCGGCAATGGGTGAAGGATCTGATCCTTCCGTTCGTCCCCAGCGACCGATTTCAGACAGTGATGCTGATTCTCGCGTTGATTGTCTTTGCCTCGCTGATGAAAGGGGTCTTCGTCTACATACAGGAGATTCTGGTTGGTGGCCTGGTGAATGCAGCCAGTAACGACATCCGGTCCGATGTGTTCTCCAGCGCGGTGCGACTGGACACGCAAACGCTGGGGGCGTTGGGGACGGCAAACTTAACATCGCGTCTGACCAACGATGTGACGGAAGTCAGCCTTGGGCTGCGGTTATTCGGTGCCGATCTGATCCGTGAACCATTGAAGGCACTTGTTTGTGTTGCGGTCGCTTTCTACTTCAACTGGCGATTGACTCTGGTTGGAATGCTGGTACTTCCGTTGATTGGGGTCCTGTTTCATAAGTCGGGCAAGTCTCTTCGCAAATCTTCAAAGCAATCGCTGGAAACGATGTCGGGAATCTATCGCTGCATCAGCGAAACATTCGATTCCATTCGTGTGGTACTGGCGTTTGGCGGCGAAAAGAAACACATCGATCAACTGCATGAGGCAAACACAGAGTATTACGACCGGTCCATGAAACTGGTACGGGTTACGGCTCTTGTGCGCCCTGCGACGGAGTTGCTTGGAATCATCGCGTTTATTTCCATTCTGATCCCCGGTGCCTATATGGTGCTGAATCAGACCGACGAAATTGCCGGCGTCAAACTGGCATCACGTCCGCTGGAACTTGCTGAACTTGCAACGCTTTATGCGCTCCTGGCCGGGATTCTGGATCCGCTTCGAAAGATGTCCGGCATTTTGCCTATCATGCGACGTTCGATTGCGGCTTCAGAACGGGTGTTTGAAGTGATCGACATGAAGACGAACGTGCCGGAACCCCAGTCTCCGCTGGTTGCGGTTCGTCATTCCGAATCCATTTCGTTTGAAGACCTGTCATTCCACTATCAGACCGCGGATCTCTCTTCACCACATGCACTGGCTCTGCAGGCTGTCAATCTGAAAGTCCGGTTTGGTGAGGTGGTTGCTGTTGTCGGAAGCAATGGCTGTGGCAAATCGACTCTCACCAGCCTGATTCCCCGACTCATGGATCCCACCGAAGGTGCTGTTCGTATCGATGGTGTGGATGTTCGTCAGTTTTCGCTGCATGACCTGCGAGCACAGATTGGTGTCGTGACTCAGGACACGATGCTGTTCGACGATACGGTCTACAACAATATTCGCTACGGAAATCCGGATGCGGATCATCATGCCATTGAAGACGCGATTCGGCTTTCGCACGCCGCAGATTTTCTTTCTCTGCTGCCGGAAGGCATGAATACGCGCGTTGGAGCAAAGGGCCAGCGACTTTCTGGTGGGCAAAAGCAGCGTATTTCGCTGGCTCGTGCGATCGTGCGGGATCCTTCGATCCTCATTCTTGACGAAGCGACATCTGCGATTGATGCTGAAAGTGAAACACTGATCTACAAAGCCCTTCGTCAGTTCACTCGAGGTCGAACGACCTTCATTATTTCACACGTTCTGAATCACCATTTTCTGGATCTGATTGATCGAGTTGTCGTGATGGACAAGGGGCGAATTGTTGCCGTGGGATCCCACGAAGAACTTTCTGATTCGTGTCCCGAATACAGTCGGCTCCTTCAGGATAAACCCACGGGCAGGCGCGCTGCCTGACGGTTGGAAATTTCGCTGCCATTAACTGTTGATGATTTCGAACTGACTTCCCGGACATTATGGTCAGATAACGAAACGCGTTTCGTTTGACGTGCCTGTCTTCCTTACTTCCGACACCGCGAGCAAAGTCATGTCTGACTCCAGGCCGATTGTCATCTGGAAGATTGGTGATGGCCGACCAGGGCACGAAAACCAGGTGGCTGGTTTGGTTGATGCGCTGGCTCGACGAATTTCGTGTGTGGACTATCGCATCGATGTCGACAATGGTTTACGAGGACTGCGCAGTCTGCTGCCAGGTTCCCTGACAAAGCTGGCGGATCTGCCAGCTCCCGATGTTCTGATCGGTGCCGGGCATGCAACACATCTGACCATACTGGCCTGCCAGCGACGGTTTGGCGGCCGATCGGTAGTCGTGATGAAACCCAGTCTTCCAGTGGGCATTTTCGATTGCTGTCTGATTCCTGCTCACGATCATTTGCGCGTCACTTCAAGGCGCGTCATTCGATTCGAAGGGGCTTTGAATCGAATACAGCCGGAGAAGTTGCAGGATGATGGCCGCGGACTGATACTGATCGGCGGACATTCAAGACATTTTCACTGGGCTCAGAATCATCTGTTCGGGCAGCTGGATCGAATTCTTGCCAGGGATTCACAGATCTGCTGGACCATTGCAACGTCACAAAGGACGCCACCGGATTTCGTTCGCAATTGCCGGCTCAGGTATCCTTCGCATGCCGTTGTTGCCCCGGACGAACGCGTGGGTACGTGGCTTTCGGTTCAGCTTCAGACGGCGGGGACAGTCTGGGTGACCTGCGACAGTGTTTCGATGCTGTACGAGGCCGCGACAGCAGGTGCGCGTGTTGGTATGCTGGAGCTTCCGGCCAACGGTCGGAACAGAGTTGCTGCAGAAATGCGGCGAGTCTGCCAGAGGGGCAGGGCAACGGCCTGGAGCGAATGGATTCGCGGTGTGGAACTGAAAAAACCGGAGCAGTCATTTTGCGAAGCAGATCGCTGTGCGGAAGAATTGATTGGTCGTCTGCTTCCGCATGCACAACGGTCCTGTCGATTCGAACGTTCGCCTGTCCTGCTTCAAAAAGACGTACCGGTTGATACTTTGACAGAAGAGATCGCAGAATGGCAACTCCACCCGCTCGATGTCAGGTGATACCTCAGGCTGGTCGTCAGGTTAGTTTTTGTGTTGACGATCGTGAAGTCCTGCGGTGGCATGAAGGTCTAGACTATCCGCGGCCTTATTTCTTTCCACTAGTGGCACCATCCGGCAGATCGTTGACAAGGATGGGGCACCCTGGGGCACCGAATCACGATCACCATCAATCGATCTGGTTTGCTCATCACAAAGTGATGGGGATTGATTTCTGGGGCAATGCTTCCGGTGCAACGATTCGCCAGTTGCAATGGCTGGCCTACGAGGATGGTGACGATGCCTGCCGCATGGCTGTCCTGCTGGGTTGGTATGATGGTCATGATCCGGCGGCGTTGATGCAGCAGGAAATGGTTTGCGAGGTTCGACCTGTCGGAAGCGAGCGTGAGTTTGTTGTTGAGGTTCAGTCTCGCTTTACGCCATCAGCAGATTCACTGGAATTGCAGCAGACAAACTTTGGTGTGCTGGCGGTTCGAGTTGCTCGCGGCATTTCCGGGCACTTTGGTGGCGGGACGTTGACCAACAGCGAATCAGCGATTGGAGAGCGGGCGATTTTCGGAAAACCTGCCACCTGGGTGGACTACAGTGGAGCCACAGATCGAAACGCACAACAAATCGAAGGTATTACTTACATGGATCATCCTTCGAATCCGGGGCAGCCAACGGGTTGGCATGTTCGCGAAGATGGCTGGATGTGTGCGTCGCCGACGATGAATGCTTCGATTGTGATTGAAAAAAGTCAACCGTTGATTCTGCGGTATCAGTTGTTCGTGCATAGTGGTGGCGTCGCACCCGATCGAATCGCAGAACTCGCTAAGACATTTGATGGGTCTTCTGGCTGGGTTGTCAGCAAGAGTAAGCGACCGCATATTGCCTGGACAATTGATCGAATGGAAGCAAAGTGATCATCTGCAGGTTCTTGGGTGGATTAGGAAATCAACTGTTTCAGTATGCGGCAGCAAGAAGTCTGGCGAACCGATGCCGCAGCGAAGTTGTTGCGGACAGTCGATTGTTTGCCAGCTACAAACTGCATTCCTATCTGATTGATCGGTTTCCGGTGCGGATGGTTGATGCGTCTTCGGCTGACCTCAGGGGAATGATACTTCCGCCGGAAAAGCGAGGACCGGTGAACTGGTTGTACTGGTCTGTTCGGAATCGTGGCCGATTAAACGTGTTTCGGGAAAAGACCCTGCGATATCAGCCACAGTTCGAAGACTTAGCCGACAACACATACTTATGGGGATACTGGCAGTCGGAGAAGTATTTTCGGTCGATTGAACCATTGCTGCGTGAAGAGCTTGCCATTCCTGAGCCTGCAGATGAAGCGAATCAGGAGGCCCTGAAGCAGATTCGATCGGAATTGTCTGTTTCGTTGCACATTCGCCGCGGTGACTATGTTTCGAATTCAAAGACCAATCAAATCCATGGAACGTGCTCGCTCGACTATTATCAGGAAGCCGCTCGTTTCATGGCGGATCAATCCGGTGAACATCCGGTGTTCTTTGTGTTTTCGGACGACTCCGTCTGGACGCGGGAGAATCTGAAGCTGCCGTTCCCGATGAAGTTCATGTCCCACAATCCGGTCGATGTCCCTCTGGCGGATTTAAAACTGATGAGCAGTTGCAGGCACCACGTGATCGCCAACAGCAGCTTCAGCTGGTGGGGAGCGTGGCTGAATCCATCGCCCGAAAAAACAGTCATTGCGTGTCGGACCTGGTTTGCTGATCCCGGACGGGATGATCGCGACATCGTGCCGGATTCCTGGCACAGGATTGGCCCGTAAGGCTCTTCAGAAGCGTTTGACTGGAGGGTTGCAGGTTGAGTCAGTCAGGATTCGTTGAGCCGGGAGCCTCGGATTCGGGGCGGGCGGATTCGGGTTCTGAAGTGCCGACGGCATCCGATTCGGGCCTCGGGTCCTGTCCTGGCGGTGGACCAGGATACTGGTAATACTGACATTCCAGTCGGCCGTTGTAGAGTTTTCGCCGTCGAGGTGCGCGACGTCCGAAGTGTTTTTCGAACCATCGGTTGGACGTCAGCACGTAGATACTCCACGTTTCAAGTGGCGCGAAGACTCGCCCCATCTCCCGATAAACGGCTTCAACTTCCTGCGCGTCTCCCAGACGTTCGCCGTAGGGAGGGTTACAAATGATGCAGCCAAATTCACGGGTAAACGAAAGGTCGCTGATTTCCTGTTCCCTGAATCGAATGTCTCCCAGCACACCTGCTTCGCTTGCGTGACGTTCAGCCAGGCGGATGGCTCCGGGATCGTGATCGAACGCGATCACGGGATCGGGCATACGTGGCTGACGCAGGGCTTTGGCTTCGTTGCGACATTCTCTCCAGAGGCTTCTGGGCATCCAGGGGAATTCTTCTGAAATGAAGGATCTGCTCAGGCCGGGAGCAATATTGCGTCCGATCATCGCGGCTTCGATCGGAATCGTTCCGCTCCCGCAAAACGGGTCAACCAGAAGTCGTTCGCGATTCCAGTAGCTCAGCTGGATTAGTCCGGCGGCCATCGTTTCCCGGAGAGGTGCTGCACCAACTACCGCTCGGTAGCCTCGTTTATGCAGACCATCGCCGCTTGTATCGATCGTGAGCGTTGCGACGTCGTGGTGCAAAGAAACCTCAATCGGGAACTCTGCGCCCGTTTCATCAAACCGAAAGCGGTTATACTTTCGCTTCATGTTCTCGACAATGGCCTTTTTTACCGCTCCCTGAACTTTGGGAACTGCTGTCAGCCTGGATCGAACGCTACGTCCTGCAACCGGGAATTTTGCGTCGACCGGAAGCAGCTCGTTCCAGGGTAATTCCATCGTCTGGTCGAACAGCTGATCAAAATTCTCAGCGTGAAATTCTCCTAAACGGATGAGCAGTCGATCGGCCGTGCGGAGCCACAAATTGAGGCGGGCGATGTCTTTTTCGTCACCAGAGAAGTCGACACGGCCGTCTGATGTTCTAAGGTCCACATAGCCCAGCGAAGAAAGTTCGCGGGCGACGACGGATTCCATTCCGAAGGTCGTAGTGGCAATCAGATCAAAACAGGGCATCGTGGAAGACTGTTTCTGGCGAGATGTCAAAGGGCAATGGTATTGTTTCGGGTGGGCGGATTGAACGGTGGATGTCCGTCAGTGTCAATCATCTGTCTTATCAGATGTCAGGTTTTAGTAATCAGTGTAATCCATTCGATTTACTGGTAATTTATTTTTCTTTGCGACGTCAGGCGGACAGTCCCTGCCTTGTATTCTTCTGAGGAACATCGTGGCCAGAATCAACAGCTCTCCTTCATTTCGCTCCGTTTGGTTGGCGATTTCCGCTTGTCTGGCGTTTTGTTCTGCGGTGCTGAGCGGCTGTGCGAAGTCCGTCGATCCTGTGGACGGTGATTTGCAGGCCGCGAAACCGCCGGCTCAGCCCCCCGCACTTGTGGTGGTGCAGCCGGCGGAACAGCGAGACATCCGGCCAAAACTGGTCGCAATCGGTACTGTGCGAGCCAAACATACCAGCGTCGTCGCTTCCGGGGCGGACGGAGTCGTCTCCAGTTACAAGGTGGAAAGAGGCGATTATGTGAAAGAGGACGCGGTGCTGTCGGAATTACGAATGCGCTCAACGGATTTGAACCTGGAGTCTGAGCGAAAGATTCTTGCCGAACGACAGGCGGAATATCAGGAAGTTCTGACGCCACGAGATGAAGACGTTGCAGAATCAATGGCACGGTTGCAGGCGGCCGAAATTGCAGTGGCCAATGCCCGTCGTCAACTCGATGAACTCAAGTCGCTGGGGCAGCGGGGCGCGGCGAATGCTTCGGCAATTCGGGATGCTGAAGACAATTACGATGAACGACAGCAGTTGCGTCTTGCAGCCAAGGCGGCCCATGATCGCGTCGCTGCCGGTGTTCGCGAAGAGAGAAAGGCCCAGGCGCTGGCTCGGCTTGAATCTCAGCGAGCCCACGTCGCTTACCTGGAATCAGAACGAGAAAAACGAATCACCGCCGCTCCGTTTGCTGGTTTTGTGGTCGAGGAACACAGCTACGTTGGCGAATGGCTGTCGAAAGGTGATCCAGTCGTAACACTGGCTGATCTCAGTGAAGTGGAGGTCGAGGTTCAGGTGGATCAGACATTCATATCCCAGGTGAAACCCGGCAACATCGTGGAAGTTCGTATTCCCGGGGCACTCAATCCCGGATCGATGACGGAACGATGGGAGGGCACGGTGGATGCTATCGTACTTCGCAGCAACTGGGAGGAAGGTTCCCGGAGTTTCCCGGTGATCGTTCGAATCAAAAATGAAGTCGACGCGTCTGCTCAGGCCGCAAGTGCCCACCCAGCCTTGCCAGTGCTGCGAGACGGGATGATGGCCGAAGTTCAGTTTGAAGGAACGGCTGTGAACGCGCTTGTTGTTCCCAAGGACTCGCTTGTGAGATCAAATCGCGGTGTCTTTGTGTTTGCTGTTGATCCCCCTGCGGATCAAAAACCACCAGTGGCGCGGCAGGTGGAGGTTGTGCCGGGCATCAGCGACCAGGGCTGGATTCAGGTGCAATTCCCGCAAGCTGAAGCAGGGCAGGTGATACTTGCGGGGACACCCGTCGTGACGGTCGGCGGTGAACGCCTTCGTCCGTTCCAGACACTCATGATTCAGGATTCCGATACGGTGAAAACAGCGGAGAGCGCGTCTGCTGGTGCGCCAGCAGGCAAGGCCGGCAATTCCTCGAACAGGGACAACGCCGGGCAGGAGGCAAAGCGATGAACTTTATCCGCTTCTCCATTGACAATCCCGTCAAGGTTACTGTGGGTGTGATTCTGATGGTGCTGTTTGGCGGAATTGCCTACATCAGCACGCCCGTCCAGCTGACGCCGGATGTCGTCGAACCGGAAATTACCATTACCACCATGTGGCCCGGGGCGAGTGCTCAGGAGGTTGAACGCGAAATCATTGAAGCTCAGGAAGAGCAGCTTAAGTCGGTGGAAGGGCTGGAGGAATTCACCAGTGAGAGCAGTGATTCGATGGGGTCAATCACGCTTCAGTTTCCGGTGGGCACAGACCTGTCGGATGCACGAGCGCGGGTGGCGGAAAAACTGAATCAGGTGCCGGAGTATCCTGACGATGCACGTGAACCGGTGATTTCGACGGTCAATGCCAATACCAATGCGATTGCCTGGTTCATCATGAAACCGCTTCCTCCTTCGAAGGAGGATCTGACGAATCTGGTGGCCGCCCATCCGGAACTCAGCGAAGCATTGCGGCCGATTTTCGATGCACCTGAACCTGTGGATCTCACCAGGCTGAATATGCTTCGGCCCGAATTTCCCGTTCTGGACGATTTTGTCAAAGGCCGCAACGATCCTGCGCTGTTGAAGAAATTCGCTGAGGATTTTATCGAAGCGGAGTTCGAACGTGTTCCGGGGATTGCCAATGCGAATGTCTTCGGTGGCCAGGAACAGGAATTTCGGGTTGTCGTGCAGCCCGCTCGTCTGGCGTCGCTTGGCCTGAGCATTTCTGATATGCGAACGGCATTGATGCAGCAAAACCAGAACACATCCGCGGGGGATATCCAGGAAGGCAAGCAACGCAACGTGGTGCGGACTCTGGGACAATTCCAGACACCGGAGCAGGTTGAAGAAACCATCATCACGTATCGAGATGGTTCGCCCGTCAGAGTTCGGGATGTGGCGACGGTTGGGGTGAGTTATAAGAAACCCGATGGCGTTGTGCGGCAACAGGGACTCAGCGCGCTGGCTGTCAATGCACAGCAGGCACCCAATACAAATCTGAAAGAGATCATGGGCCCGCCGCGCACCGCACTGGATCTGGATCATGACGGACAGATTACGGGGCTCGAACTCGCCGAATGTGAACGCATCTACGGTAAGTGTCTGCGAATCTCAGTTGAAGAGCTCAACAATGGCATCCTGAAGCAGAAAGGCGTTTATCTGGATCAGGTGTATGATCAGACCGAGTACCTTGATTCTGCCACGGATCTGGTTCGAAGCAACGTCTATGTGGGTGGGGCTCTGGCGGTCGCGGTCCTGCTTCTTTTTCTTCGAAGTATCCGGTCTGTTCTGATCGTGGGTATTTCGATACCGATCAGCATTGTCGCCACATGTTTGTTCGTACGATTGTTTGATCGCAGTATTAACGTGATCAGCCTGGCTGGGATGGCTTTCGCCGTTGGTATGGTTGTCGACAATGCCATCGTTGTGCTCGAGAATATCTACCGACACTATCAGATGGGGAAATCTCCTCGCGATGCCGCCCTTGTCGGGACGCAGGAAGTTTGGGGAGCCGTACTGGCTTCGACCCTGACGACCCTGGCCGTGTTCGTGCCGGTGATTTTTGTTCAGGGACAGGCAGGGCAACTTTTCCGCGACATTGCCATCGCCATCAGTTGTGCCGTAGGGTTATCGCTGATCGTGAGCATCACCGTGATTCCGACGGCTGCCTGCCGATTGCTTCGAGGTGAAAGATCCGCTTCGGTTGAGCGGGACACAGGTTTTGGACCATCTGGATTGTTCGGTTTAGTGCGTCTGGGCGCATTTCTGAACACGCTGTTCGTGAAGCTCATGCAGACGTCGCTGTCTGTAAAAGGAAGCTGGCTGATCCGGTTGCTTGTCGTTGCCGGATTTGTCATCGGATCTCTGACTCTCAGCCGCACGCTGATGCCGGATACAGAGTATCTGCCTTCGGGCAATCGTAATCTGGTGATCGCCATCCTTCTTCCCCCGCCTGGTTACAGTGTGAATCAGATGATTCAGCTGGGGGAGAATATGGAGCGGCAGCTTGCGCCATACTGGCTTGGTGAGGCTGCTCCCGGGGCACCGCGAATCAAGAATTTCTTTTTCGTGGCTCGAGGCCGCAGTCTCTTCATGGGGGCTCGCGCAGAGGATGAGCTTCGGGCAGCCGAATTGATTCCTGTTCTGTCGCAAGTGGCAGCGTCGCAGCCCGGGGTGATCCCGATTGTCAGTCAGGCGAGCCTGTTTGATAGTGGGCTGAGTGGTGGCCGGACGATTGATATTGAAATTACGGGGCCGGATCTTGAGGTACTTGTTGATAAAGCAAGAACGGCCTTTGGAATGTGTATGGGAGAATTTCCAACGCCGCCACTGGGCGGAAATCAATTGCGCCCGATACCGGGACTGGACCTTTCCAGTCCGGAGTTACACGTGATTCCACGTATCGAACGATCGTCGCAGCTGGGGTTATCGACATCGGAGATTGGTTACGCCGTCAATGCTCTTGTCGATGGTGCGTACGCCGGGGACTACTGGCACGAGGGTCGCCGCGTCGATCTTGTCATCTATGGCGATGATGAGTACGCCAGCCGATCACAGGATCTGAACAATCTGCCCATCCAGACACCGTCGGGATTCAATGTCCAGCTGGATTCAGTGGCAGATGTCGAACTCACGCGTGGGCCGGAGCAGGTAAATCATGTGGAGCGTTTGCGGTCGATCACCATCCAATTGAAGCCGGCGGAGGGAATGGCTTTGGAGGCCGCCCTGCGGACGGTGGACGAGAAGATTCGCAAACCTTTGATGCAGGACCCGGATTTTCAAAGTGGACTTTATCAGATCCGGCTGGCTGGGACGTCGGACAAGCTGGCAGATACCTGGTTCGAATTGCGATGGAATCTGGCATTGGCCGTTGTGTTGACGTATTTGCTGATGGCGGCCCTGTTCGAGTCGTTTGTCTATCCCGTCGTGATCATGACCAGTGTCGCACTGGCCCTGGTGGGAGGATTGCTTGGGCTGGCTCTCCTGAATCGTTTTACCTTCCAGGCGCTTGACATTCTGACAATGCTGGGCTTTGTGATTTTGATCGGAACCGTGGTCAACAATGCGATTCTGATTGTTCATCAGGCGTTGAACCTGATCCGCGACGAAGGGATGGAGTCGGTGGCTGCGGTCTGCGAAAGCGTACGAACTCGCATGCGGCCTATTTTTATGAGTACGTTGACGACAGTTCTCGGCATGTTACCTCTTGTGGTTCCAATTCCTGGTCGCGTTGATGGTCGATGGGAATGGGTTGCCGGCGCGGGAAGTGAGTTGTATCGGGGTTTGGGGAGCGTTGTGCTGGGTGGCCTGATTGTTTCGACGGTGTTTACGCTGGTGCTTGTTCCGTCTGCATTCAGCCTGGTCATGGACGCCCAGATTCAGGTGGGGCGGCTGGCTGATTGGCTTCGAAAACGAGCCGGTTCGTCGTCGCCACCGGTAGGGGATATCCCGAAGGGGATTGTTTAGCAGCCCGCTGAAAAACGGGACTGGCTCGAACAGGAAACCTGACAACTCGATGGTTTCCTGCCGTCCTGCGTCTCCGTCCCGATTTTTCAACCTACAGTTAGGGCTGGATCGCTTTATGCGAATTCCGGGCAGATGTCGGCGGTTACGTTGGTGCAGACCAAAAAAACGACTGAATACGTCTGCGGCAGTAAATCGTTGGTGTTGCTTTCCCAGATGTCATGCTCTGGTTAGAATCGTGTTAAAGTTCGTAGTGATTCGACTGGGAAAGCCGATTTTCTTTCGGGTTACGGAGGCCGAACGGACGATTTTCGTAGTCTGTTTCAGACAGATGACACGGACAGGCGGCCATGTCGCCAAACTCACTTGTTTTAGCGAAGGGACATTGAATGCAGGTCGCAATTACCTGCCGACACGGCAGCATCAGACAGGATCTCCACGAATATATTACTCGAAAGTCCGAGAAGCTGGTGCGATACCTGGATCAGGTGAGTGAGATTGATGTAACGATTGAATTCGAAGGGAATCGAGTCAGCGTAGAAATGCTTGTTGAAATCGAGGGGTACCACAGCATCGTGGCCCATGTGGAAGGGGAGGACGTTGGAGCAACGTTCGACAAAACGCTCCACAAAATGGAGCACCAGGTTCATAAGTACAAGGAAAAGCAGCGAGACCACCGGAGAGATAAGCCACTGAATGCGGCAATTGAGGCTGCAGAGCAGGCTGCTGCGTCCGAATCGGAAGAATCGGATGAAAGTGCGTCCTGATAACGTTGAATGGTAAAGGTTGGCGGACGACGCTGTGTCGTTTCTCCGGCCCCGGACGGCTCCGGGCTCAATCTCTTTCACATCGTCATTTCGGTCGATGCTCCGTCCAGACAGGGCGGATCGTTCTCCGGAGTGGATTTCGGTAGCATAGTTTCAGTTCGAATTGCATTAGAAGAAGTAGTGTCGCAAATGAAGCTCACAGATTTTGTGGTTCGCGAAGCCATCGTTCCATCGTTGACATCCACCACCAAGGAAGAAGTAATCCGTGAAATCGTTGCCAGCCTGAAGTCGACGGGCGTTTTTCGCGCGGAAGACGAGGAAGCGGTTGTTG
>JAGQQE010000718.1 GCA_020426345.1 Planctomycetaceae bacterium | reverse complement strand
ATGGGCATGACGCGGGAAACAGGCCAACAACAGGACTTGAGGGAAATAGGCATGGACAGGGAAGCAGCCTGGAAGTTGGTTTGCGAGTACACCGAAAGCGAAAGCCTACGTCGGCACATGCTGGCCGTCGAAACCGCGATGCGAGCCTATGCACGCAAGTTCGGCGAGGACGAGGAACTCTGGGGCGTCGTCGGATTGTTGCACGACTTCGATTACGAACGATGGCCGGACCCACCTGATCATCCCTTGCAAGGTTCCCGCATCCTCGCCGATCTCGGCGTCTCGGACACCATCATCTATGCGATCAAATCGCATGCGGACTACCTGACCGACTGCCCTCGCCTTTCGCGTCTCGACAAGACGTTGTACGCGTGCGATGAACTTTGCGGATTCATCGTGGCCTGTGCCATGGTGCGCCCCGAACGACTCGCGGGACTCAAGGCCTCGAGCGTGGTCAAGAAGCTCAAGAGCAAGGGCTTTGCCGCGGCGGTCAACCGAGACGACATCAACCGAGGCGCCGAGGACTTGCAAGTCGACCTCAAGGAACACATTCAGTTCGTGGCCGATGCGTTGGCGGCCGACGCCGAGAGGCTTGGCCTGACCGGAGTCGCGGAAGAGCCGAACGACTAGAGCTTTCCGCGCTGGAT
>JAGQQE010000717.1 GCA_020426345.1 Planctomycetaceae bacterium | reverse complement strand
AGGTGCTGCTTGGGGCCATCCAGAGCTGTGTGAGCGCCAGTGTGCATGTGCGCCGCGGGGATTACGTGAGCCATGCCGCAGCGAAGGAATACCATGGAAACTGCTCGGTGGACCACTATGTGAGCGCCGCCCGCGAACTGGCCGAGCAGCATGGCGTGGAGCACTTCTTCGTCTTCAGCGATGAACCTGAATGGGCCGCCGAGCACCTGCCCCTGCCACGCCCGTTCACGATCGTATCGCACAACACGGGTCGCAACGCCCATTGGGACCTCTTCCTGATGAAGCACTGCCGCCACCACATCATCGCCAACAGCAGCTTCAGCTGGTGGGGCGCGTGGCTCAACGAACGGCCTGACAAGGTGGTGATCGCTCCGGCCACCTGGTTCGCGGGCAGCGGCACCCCCTCCTCGGCCATCATTCCCCCCTCATGGACCGTCCGTTGAACATCGCGCACTGCGTGGAGGCCTACCCTCCCGCCCCTGGCGGCATGGCCGAAGTGGTGCGGCAGCTCAGCGAGCGGCTCGTGCAAATGGGGCACCGCGTCACCGTGTTCACGTCGAGCCACCTACAACGTCCACCAGGGCCAATGAACGGGGTACACGTACTGGGCTTCCCGATTAGCGGCAATGCCGTGGATGGCATCCGGGGG
>JAGQQE010000716.1 GCA_020426345.1 Planctomycetaceae bacterium | reverse complement strand
AAAATATCGACTTGTTCCTCAACCACCATGCGTACGAAGTTGCCGCGGCCGACGGACGAATAGAATCGGTTTCGGCTTTCAACGTGAAGTCGAGCGAACGGATTCGTTTTCGCGCTCCGTTGTTTGCCGATTGCACGGGGCATGGCACGATTGGCTTTCTGGCGCGGGCCGATTGGGAAATGAGTCCCCAAGACCGGATGGGGATGAGCAACATGTGGGCCTGGGCGGAAGGAGGGAATGAAAAAGCGTTTCCCCGCACGCCTTGGGCACTCGATTTGACCATGGATGATTTCCCCTATCCTCGGGACCACCACGGTCAATGGTTCTGGGAAGGCGGTTTCGATAAGGATCCGATCAAACAAGCGGAACTGATCCGCGACTGGAATCTGCGAGCAGTCTTTGGTGCGTTCAACGCGATGAAAAACGGAGACGGAGCCGCACAACACGGCTCGGCGTATTTGACTTGGGTTGCCTATGTCGGTGGGACTCGAGAGTCGCGTCGACTGATGGGGGACGTCCTATTGACACAGGACGATATCGTCAACAAGAAGCAGTTTCCCGACGGTTGCGTCCCCAGCACGTGGAGCATCGATCTCCACTATCCTAAGAAGCAGTTTGCCGAAGCGTATCCAGACAATCCATTCATCTCCA
>JAGQQE010000715.1 GCA_020426345.1 Planctomycetaceae bacterium | reverse complement strand
CCGAGATCGCACCCTCATCCTGATCGAACACTCCAGGAGCCCAATGGACGCACTGGCCGGACCCGATGCACGTTCCCCGGTCAACACGAATTTCGAGATCCATCAATGACTCCCAACGGTTCGGGGTGGCCGGACCGGCTCTTTGTTCTAGCATAGTCTAGAAATTTAGGGAATTGCCGCGCCAGTCTGCTCAGCGCCAGGGCCAGCCTGTGAGACCACTCGCCCTGTGGGTGGGCGCGCGAGTGTTGGAGCTGCTCCGATTGCCGCCGCCGGAGAAGTCAAGGAATTCAGTGGGCGATGGCAGGCTCGAACTGCCGACCTCCTGCGTGTGAAGCAGGCGCTCTAACCAACTGAGCTAATCGCCCCGAACTCGATTGAAACCACTCACCGTGAGCGAAGTGAACTCTGCCGTGCTGCCGTGTGAATGAAAATCCATCGTCGGTCACAACTTCCTCGATTGGGCCATCAAGGGTCGCCAAGGGCCATGAATCCGCAGGTCACGGGCCACATCGCGATCGGGGCCCGACAGCCCACGACGGCCCTTCTGCGGAAGCTGGCGGAAGATTTTCGCGCCATTCTCGCGCCATCGCCGCGCCATCAAGCCGATCGAAAATGGCGCGAGCGCCGGTCACGCTGCGTGTCGGGCAAGTGATCTCTTG
>JAGQQE010000714.1 GCA_020426345.1 Planctomycetaceae bacterium | reverse complement strand
GGTCTATCAGATGGGACTGTGGCCCGCGCCCTATGGGATCACGATTGTCGCCGATGGATTGAGTGCGATTATGTTGACGCTCACCGCGATCCTGGCTGCGGCCATCGTTCCCTATGCCATGGGCACGCTTGACCAGCGCGAGCGCATGAACTTCTACCCCCTGCTGCTCTTTTTGCTCATGGGGGTCAATGGCGCCTTTCTCTCCGGAGATCTCTTCAATCTCTATGTCTTTTTTGAAGTGTTGCTGATGGCCAGCTTCGTGCTGTTGACGTTGGGAGGGCAACAGGCACAGATCAACAGCGGGATCCGCTACGTCGTGCTGAATCTCATGGCATCCATCATTTTTCTATCGGCGGCGGGCCTGGCCTACGGCACGATGGGCACACTCAACATGGCTCATCTCGCGCAACGCATTGACAAGGTCCCCCCCGCGATTGGGGCGCTGCTGGCGGGACTGCTCTTGATCGCCTACAGCAGCAAGGCAGGGCTCTTCCCACTCTTCTTTTGGCTGCCGGCCAGCTATCACACGCCTCATCCGGCGATCACGGCCTTCTTTGGCGGGCTGCTCACCAAAGTGGGGATTTACACCCTTTTTCGTATTTTTCCGCTCATCTTTCCCACCTATCTGGTGGCGTGGCAACCGCTCATCCTCACCATTGCC
>JAGQQE010000713.1 GCA_020426345.1 Planctomycetaceae bacterium | reverse complement strand
CGCGGATTGATGCGATGGCGAAGGACGGCATTCGGTTTACTCAGGCGCTGGCCGGGTCGCCGGTGTGTGCTCCGCTGCGGTGCACTTTGATGACGGGCAAACATGCGGGGCATGCGTCTGTGCGAGCCAACGACGGGGGGACTCCGCTGCGAGCTGATGAGCCTACGATCGCGTCCATGCTGAAGAAGCTGGGATACGCCACCGGAGGTTTCGGTAAGTGGGGCTGCGGCGGACGCGATTCGACGGGCGTTCCGGAGAAGCACGGGTTTGACGTGTTCTACGGCTACTATGATCAGGTGCATGCTCACACGTTTTATCCGCCGTATCTGATTCGCAACAGCGAAGAAGTGCCTCTGGAAGGCAACGACGGAGGACGCAGCGGGCAGACGTATTCGCATTACAAGATCATGGACGAAGCGGAAGCGTTCATTCGGCAGAACAAAGACCAGCCGTTCTTCTGCTACCTGCCGATCACGCTGCCTCACGGCAACTACGACATTCCGGCCGACGATCCGGCATGGGATCAGTATCGGAACGATGAATGGATTAAAGATCCGAAGATTGATCAGGATGCGAAGAATTACGCAGCGATGGTCACGATGGTGGACAACAATCTGGGTCGCGTGCTGGATCTGTTGAAGGAACTGAAGCTGGAAGACAAC
>JAGQQE010000712.1 GCA_020426345.1 Planctomycetaceae bacterium | reverse complement strand
ACACGGCCAGGACGGGGCGGTGGTCGGAGGCGAGGGACTCGTTGATCACTTCGGTGTGTGTCAGGCGGAACGACGTATGCGGTCGGTAGACGATGTAGTCGATGCGTGACGTTGGCTTGGTGGACGGGGCCGATGGTGTTTTCTCGTCGTCGATGGCGTTGGTCCAGTGTCGCTCCAGTTCCTGAATTGGTTCGGAACCGGGAGTGGCATTGAAGTCGCCGGCAAGAATCGTGGGCACCTCGTTTGAACTGGCGAACAGCTGGTTGATGGCTTTGGCTTCGGCAAGTCGATCTTCGGGAACGTTGTGCTGGAAATGCGTACTGATGAAACGCAACGGTTTGTCATTGGGACCGCGAACCAAGACCGAGATGGCCCCGCGTGGATAGGTCGTCCGCTCGGGCGTCGCTTCGGTGTAGGGGAGGGGCTGGATCAGGACATCGAGGATCGGCAGATTCGTCAGCACCGCATTGCCGAAGAGTCCTCCCTGATAATGCTGAGTCGGGCCGAAGCGGGCAGACAGGCCGGTCAGTTCACCGAGGCGTTGAAGCTGGTGAACCCGTCCGGAGCGCTCAACGCCAACGTCGACTTCCTGAAGAGCCACGAGGTCCGGCTTCGCCTTTTTGATGACTTCGGCGAGGCGTTCGACATCGTATTTTCCGTCT
>JAGQQE010000711.1 GCA_020426345.1 Planctomycetaceae bacterium | reverse complement strand
GGCGTGGCGCGGATGATCTCCTTGTACGCCGGGCTCAGCACCATCGCGCCCTTTTTCGATAGAATGAGATAGAGAATGTACGCGCTGATGAGCGTCCCGATCGGGAAGCCCAGCAAGCCGATGGCGGCGAGGATGCTCACCGGGATTTTCGTCCACGGTTTCAAGCCGCGGATGCCGAAGCCGCACACGAGATACCCAAGGCTGAGAACGGCGATCCCGGCGGGAAGAGCGATCTGCTGCCACGTCGCGCTCCCGTTGACGACCAAGGGCGCGAGCGTGCCGGCGGTTGAGAGCAGCAGCAGGATCCCGCCCAGCATGTAGAGGAGTCCGATGGATTTCACCGACGCCTCGTGGTTCAGGTGTTTCTTGCGGATCGCCTCCGGCGAATCGGGTTCGGGCGCGGCGGCCGTCTCGACCGTCTGCGGGCTGGCGTAGGGATCTTCCATGTGGTGTCTGCTAGATAGCAGAACCGCGGAAACCCGCAATCCCTCGTTTCACGGCCTCACCCGTGGATATGCCGCCGCTTCCTCTCCCCCACGATCTCCGCGCCCCAATGGCGCAGGCGCTCGAAGCCCGCGAGGCACAGCGCCGTGGCCGCCAGCGCCGCGGCGACGCCGGCGAGGCCCAGCGAGGCCCGCTCGTCGTGCAGCGTCCACACGAGCTGTCCGACGCA
>JAGQQE010000710.1 GCA_020426345.1 Planctomycetaceae bacterium | reverse complement strand
TAGCCCAGGACTTTCGGACAGCGGCGGGAGCCGGAATAATGGTTCCCGAAGGAGGTCCGAAGGATGGACGAAATCAAAGCGAAGCGGCCGACGTACGGTGATGAGTTCAAGCGTGACGCAGTCCGTTTGGTAGTCGAGGAGGGTTACTCATTCAAGGCGGCTTGCAATGCGGTCGGCGTTTGTGATGCGACGCTCCGAGCCTGGCATCGCAAGCTGGCCCCGCCGCCCGAGCCGTGCGGCGACGGCGCCACGGTCGATGAGCTGAAGGCGGAGAATGCTCGTCTTCGCAAGCAGCTCAAGCGGGCCGAGCTGGAGCGTGAAATCTTAAAAAAAGCCACGGCGTACTTCGCGAAGGAGTCGACGTGAAGCACGCCTGGATCACCGAGCGCCGCGAAGCCTTCCCGGTCGCCCTGATGTGCGAGCTGTTGGGCGTGAGCCGCTCGGGCTACTACGACTCGATTGATCGTCCCGCCGGCCCGCGCGCCCAGCGGACCGCGAAGATTCGCGAGTCGGTCCGGCAGGTCTTCGACGAGAGCCACGCGATCTACGGCCCGGCGAAGATCGCCGAGGCTCTTAGGGAGTGCGAACAGCTGGAAACCGCTTGTCGCAACACGGTCGCCCGTGCGATGAAGGATTTAGGCCTGAAAAGCCGGGTCCGCAAGGCCTTCACGCCG
>JAGQQE010000709.1 GCA_020426345.1 Planctomycetaceae bacterium | reverse complement strand
TTGAGATGTCGAACACTTCTGGCGCGGCCGCCTGCATGCGATAACCCAACTCAAACGATGCGATACGGGCTTCCAGTTCCTGATCCGGTCCCTGGCGGCTCAGGTGACGTTGATTCATTTCATTGATGAATTTCAGCTGCTGGCGACGGGTCTTTTCTGTGTACCCGCCGGGCATCTCGGTGAAGGGCACCCCTTTTTGGCCGTCAACCAGAGTCCCCTGGTATCTGGCTGGCAGAAACCCGGTCCCCCATCCCGGCAGTTGCGGCGGCGGTCCGGTGACACTGGATAGAAAGACCATGAATCCGGGAAGATTTTGCGATTCACTTCCCAAGCCATAGCCAGCCCAGGCACCAAGACTGGGGCGATCGCCCACACCGCTTCCCGTCAACGCAATACACTCGCCAGGACCGTGCACAGGGATCCGGTGATTCAGCGATCGAATCACGCACAGATCGTCTACCATTTGTGCGGTTTCAGGGAACAGGCTGGAAACCGAAATTCCGCTTTCGCCGTATTGCCGAAACGAAAACGGCGACCCAAACAGCTTCGAATTCACACCCGATCGGGGAATATTAGGGACCGTCGACGCGATCGATTCGGGAACAAGCTGCCCATCCAGTTTCGATAGCACAGGTTTGGGATCGAACGTATCTGTCTGTCCCGGGCCACCCGACATGAA
>JAGQQE010000070.1 GCA_020426345.1 Planctomycetaceae bacterium | reverse complement strand
CAAGGGCCTCACCCGAAATTCCCACCCCTCATGAACCGCCTTTTCTGTCTTCTCATCCTCGCCGCCTCCAGCCTGCGGGCCGAGGTGAAAATGCCCGCCATCTTCTCCGACGGGATGGTGCTGCAGCAACTGCAGTTGGTGCGCGTCTGGGGTACGGCGGACGCCGGCGAGGAGGTGAAGCTGACCTTCGGCGACCAGTCGCACAGCATGCTGACGGCTTCGGACGAGAAGTGGTCGGTCACCTTGAATCCGATGAACGCGAACGCGACGCCGACGGACCTTGTGGTGGCCGGGAAGAACACGATCACGATCAGGGACGTGCTGGTGGGCGAGGTATGGATCTGCTCCGGACAGTCGAACATGCAATGGACAGTCAAGCAGGCGGGCAACGCGGACGCAGAGATCGCCGGCGCCAACCATCCGCTGATCCGCATGTTCAGTGTGGAACGCAATCCGAGCATGACGCCGCAGGAGGACTGCAAGGGTACGTGGAAAGCCGCGACTTCGGCCAATGTCGGGGATTTTTCGGCCGTGGGTTACTTCTTTGGACGGCACCTGCACCAGGTGCTGAAGGTGCCGGTGGGTCTGATCAACACCTCGTGGGGAGGCACGCGAATCGAGGCATGGACAAGCCGCGAGGCGCTGGAGGAGCGGCCGTGCGCGAACGAGCTGCTGGCGGACTGGCGTGACCACACAGCCCAATGGGATGCGGCAAAGGCGCAGGCGGCATTTGAAAAACAGAAAGCCGACTGGCAGGCCGAAGTGAAAAAGATCGACGAGGCGAATGCAAAGCTGCCCGCCGACCAAAAGAAGACCAAACCCCGCGCACCGCGCCCGCCGGAGGATCCGACCAAGACGCCGCATCATCCGAGCGTGCTTTTCAATGGCATGGTGGCGCCGCTGGTGCCCTACGGCATCAAGGGGGCGATCTGGTATCAGGGCGAAAGCAATGCTTCCCGCGCGTATCAATATCGTGAATTGTTTCCAGCCATGATTTCAAACTGGCGCGATGAATGGGGACAAGGTGACTTTCCTTTCTACTGGGTACAGTTGGCAGATTTTCGTGATGAAAAAGCCGAACCGGTGGAAAGCGACTGGGCAGAACTTCGCGAAGCTCAGACGATGACGATGGCAAAACTGCCGAACACTGGCGAAGCGGTGATTATTGATATCGGCGAAGGCAAGGATATTCATCCAAAGAACAAGGTCGACGTCGGGCATCGTCTGGCTCGATGGGCTCTGGCCAGGGATTACGGGATTTCAGTGCCCTACCGCAGCCCGCAATACAAGTCGATGAAGAAAGACGGAGGCAAGATCACAATGTCATTCGAATTCGTCGATGGCAACGGATGGCGCCCATTTGATGTTCGAAATCCTGTGGGATTCGCAATCGCTGGTGACGACAAGAAATTCGTCTGGGCGGATGCAACCATTCTGCAGGATGGGCGTATCGAGGTCAGCAGTAAAGAGGTCGCGGATCCAGTAGCCGTCCGTTACGCTTGGGCCGACAACCCGGTCTGCAATATGTATGACAATGCGGGACTTCCTCTAACACCATTCCGAACGGACGACTGGCCGGGTGTTACCATCAATAACACGTAGCGTTTGTTTGCATTGTCAGATCGCCCGTGACTGACAATCAATGGACTGGTTCTGAACAGCCGGCAGGCCCTTACTGCCGGCTGTTTTGCTGTCCATCCTCCCGACAATGACAAGCATTCAGTTCGAACCGCCGTCAGTCCTGAACGCCAAGCAGTTGTCTGGCCTCATCCTGACCAGGAGCAGGATGTCCGTATTCGCTGGCAGTCACTCTTGCCAGAGCGGCCACGTGTTGCCATCGATACGCCGCTCGCGTCGATGCAAATTCGTCCTGAACTGTCTGGAAGTACTTCTCTGCATGCAAAGCGCCATCTTCGCTGACGGCAAATTTCAACAGTGTTGAAAAGATACGGTCGACGGGCAATCCTTTCTGACCGTACTGGTATGCAATCGCTGTGGCATGAGCTTGTTGGTTCTGACGAATGGCCTCTTCCAGCTGAATCAGCAATCGATCCGGGTCTGCGCTGGTTAGCTCAGCAAGATGCCGCTCGGTAGGTAAAGGCGAGTTGAGCAAATTTGGCGATGCGGTCCGATCTCGTGCAATTTCCCATGCACTGAAGATTACGCAGGCCATCGCTGACGCCCCCGTCGTCACTTCAGCCATATGTCGCCATGCATTTGCGGTGTCACTGGCGTGTACTCCGGGTGAATCACCATGGACGCAACCGGCCGGTTTTCCGACAGATTCCCATTGAGGAAGTCGTCCGGCGTCGCGAAGCACCAGTCGAGTGGCCGCGAGAGAAACGGCTTCAGCAATGACGGAAGGGTGAAATCCCTCTGACAGCGTCATTGCTGCAGCTCGCGCTGCATCATCCGGTTGACATGTCGAAAAGTATTCGGTCAGTTCTTCGAGCTTTGCGTCATCGGCCATCCTGGAACCCGGAGGATTCTGCAGCAGGCGAAACTCATCCAGCAGCGAAGTCAGCAGATCCCCATTTTTCTTCCAGGCCTCACGCTGATAAATCTGCGGTTGAGCGAGACAGTAGTGAAGAGACTGCCGAAGCAGTGTCATTGCATGCTCGGTCCCCACAATCCGCTGCATGTCCCAGGCTCGGAAGGGTAAAACGGTACGGTGCACTTCCGGGTTATGCAGGACAAGGGGAACAAGAGCATTCAGTGCGTCCACGGGAGAATCAGAAATGAGCTGCCTCAGGATGTGCTCCGATTGGGAAGTTTCTCCGCTGACAATGGCCTCTTGAAGGTTTCCGCCGTTTACGGTTACGACAGGTGGATCAAGTTGATGCAGGACTTCTGCATCTCGCCCACCGAACTGCTGAATTCTGTCAGTGTTGCGGTAGAGAACTTTAAAAACCGGAAGCGGGGCCAGGTGAGTCGGTAGTCGCTTCGACATTTCCAGGGCCGGGGCCATGGCCATGAATGTATGAAAACCAATGTAATCTTCGCCTCCAAATGTCCGAGCGTTCGCCAGGGCGGCGGCGCCGATAAACGTTCGAAGGCTCGTTCCTGTTGCGATCATCCGGGCGAGCTGCGACTGAAGCTGCTCAACGGGCGTCTCCTGCATCTGGCAGACAAGTGATTCCATGTTCCCGAAGTGAAGTGGTTTCTCTTCGAAACCATCCCCGAGGGCTTTTGGGAAGAAACCAAGCTCAGAGGCAATATGCGGCCCCAGCGTGGCGATCAATGTGCCGGTGCTGACGCTGGAGAGAAACTGCCGCCGTGAGAATTCTCTGGACATCGACGCTGCCTCCAACCAGACTCAAAGAGATCCACCCTGAGCCGCAGCATACCCTTCCTGAACGTTGGAGTGCGAGCCATCCGTCGGAACTCCACGAAAATCCCCGGCGGTTCAGACACCCTCCGCAACGACGCTCGTTGCTGTCCGGGCAGCAGTATTCCGGCCACAGAATTCGTCCGAATCACAAATATGCCGGGCCAGGAGCGCTGTCGATGGTGATTGCTTCGGTGGCTCTGCAAATCCGGTTCGATGCCTGATATCATCCGCGATCTTCCGGAAATTCTGGCAGTAGATCGCAACCAACAAAGTGCGGCAACGAACACAGATACCACAACAAGCAAAGCGCCATTGCGCTGACTGGGGAGTGTTATGTTTTCACAGATGAGGCTCTATCAGGCTCTGCTTCTGACATCAATTCTTGTGGCTGGAGTGTCTTCGGCTTCGAGTGTCGCTCAGGATGACACATACCCCGTCCCACCGGACGCAATGGTCCAGGACGGCGTACCACAGGGCAGGATTGAAGGACCGTTCAAGTTCTACAGCAAGATCTTTCCCGGGACAGTGCGAGACTATTGGGTCTATGTGCCCGCTCAATACGATGCATCGAAACCACCGGCGTTGTTCGTCATTCAGGATGGAATGGGACCCGCGAAGAACTGGAAGATCCCAACCATTCTGGACAATCTGATCAGCAAAGGGGAAGTTCCCGTACAACTGGGAGTTTTTGTGGGGCACGGACAGGTGCCGGCACCAAACAAAAACGCTCAACCCCGATTCAATCGTAGTTTTGAGTACGATGGTCTCGGCGACCGATACGCCCGTTTCCTGATCGAAGAGCTGCTTCCCGAGGTTCGCCAAGAGTGGACGTTCAGCGATAACCCTGATGATCGCTGCATCGCGGGTTCAAGTTCCGGTGCAATCTGTGCATTTAATGTGGCATGGGAACGTCCGGATCAGTTCCGCAGAGTGATTTCTACAGTCGGGACGTTTGTCGCTTTGCGCGGGGCGGATGCTTTTCCCGACCTGGTTCGCAAAACAGAGGCTAAACCCATTCGCGTCTTCCTGCAGGATGGCAGCAACGACCTGGATATTTACGCCGGTAGCTGGTGGGTCGCCAATCAGGATATGCTGTCAGCGTTACGATTCAGTGGTTACGACGTCCACCACATCTGGGGCGAAGGCGGACATAATGGAAAGCACAGCGCATCGATTATGCCGGACGCAATCAAATGGATCTGGCGAGATTACCCACAGCCACTGAAGGCGCGGGCGGGCGGCGGGAAACAACGACGGACTGATTTGCTGATCGAAGGGGAAGAATGGCAGCTGGTGAGCGAAGGGCACAAGTTCACCGAAGGGCCCGCCGTCAACGAAGCAGGGGAATTATTCTTTACCGACATTCCCACCAGTCGTATTCACAAGGTGACACTGGACGGAACCGTGTCCATATTTGCCGAAGAAACCGGACGTGCGAATGGACTGATGTTCGGGGCGGATGGCCATTTATACGCCTGCCGCGCAGATGATTCTCAGGTTGTCCGCTATTCACCCGATGGCAAACAAATGGAGGTCGTCGTTCAGGGTATTAAGTGTAATGATCTGGTTGTTTTCGCGGATGGCAGTGGTTTTGTAACAGAACCGAACGCGAAGAAGGTCTGGCATTTCAAGGCCGATGGCACAAAGCAGGAGGTAGACAGCGGAATTGAATTTCCAAATGGTTTGATTACGTCGCCGGATCAGACACTGCTGAACGTGTCAGACACCCGAGGTCGATTTGTGTACTCGTTTCAGATTCAGGCCGATGGAACTCTTGCCTGGAAGCAGAAGTATGGTTGGCTGCATGTCACGGATGATCTTAAGTCTGAGGCCGATGGCATGACCGTGGACACAGAAGGGCGAATTTACGTTACGACAGCGATGGGGCTTCAGGTGCTTGACCAATTGGGGCGTGTCCACTTCATCTTTAATAAACCAAAGCCTGGCTGGTTGTCCAACGCCGTTTTTGCCGGCCCTGATCGAGACGTCTTGGTCGTCACCTGCGGTGACAGCGTATTCAAACGTCGAATCAAAGCCCGGGGTGTCGATACCTGGAAAGCGCCGGTCACTCCGCCAAAACCCGGATTGTAGAATCATGCCCCAGGGCCGTGAATCTGGTATCTGTCAGCTGTCACTCTTTGCATCGACGGCTGGCGTTCCACCATGAGGGATTTTTCGTCCGGATTCCTTCACGTAGGCGGCGCGTTGTTGAGCGTATTCTTCGGGGGTCAATTCAATTGGTGCCTGCCGGGCTTCGAACAAGTGTTTGAGAAACGGCACGCACCAGCCACAGCCGGTACCCGCCCCACCACATTCGCTCATCTGGCTGGGAACCTGCGGCTTATGAATGCGGATGAAATTGACGACTTTGCGTTGCGTCACATGAAAGCAGTAGCACAATTTGTCATCCAGCTGCATCTGACTTTTCAGCCTTCCCGGGCCTCGTCCGGCAAACGGGTAATTTGAATGAGCTTCAATTGACGCTCGTCTGCTTCAACGACGCGGAATGATAACCCGTGAGATTCGATGACTTCGCCCTGCACGGGAATATGGCCGCGGACCGACATCAAAAATCCACCAATGGTGTCGAAGTCTTCATCTTCCGGCAGTTCGACGTTGAGTTCGCGATTGAGATCATCAATGTGAAATCGACCGTCAACGGTGATCGAACCATCATCCTGTGATGAAATCATCGGTTGTTCTTCGTCGTCGTATTCGTCGGAGATATCACCGACGATTTCTTCGACGATGTCTTCGAGCGTCACCAGCCCTGACACACCGCTGTACTCGTCCACAACAATGGCCATATGAACTTTTTGTTGCTGCATTTTTTCCAGCAGCGTTTCAATGCCCTGAGATTCGGGCACGTACAGCACTTCGCGGGCATACTTGTCGACGGTCGCTTCGGCGGGATTCTCCGGTGGATTCAGTGACGCGGCCAGTAAATCCCGGGCGTAGAGAATACCAACAACATCATCGATTGTTTTGCCAACGACCGGGACACGCGAGTATCCCTGTTCGACCAGGATACTCAGTGCTTCCTGAAGGACCGTCTCGCGAGGAATTGTCACCATGTCGGTTCGGGGCGTCATGATCGCAGCAACGTCCTCCGACTGCAGATCCACGACGCGATGAATCATTCGCGAGGCGTTTGACTGCAGGACACCTTCCCGATGTCCTTCATCAACAACGGCTCGAAGCTCATCCTCCAGAAGGTGATTTGCCTCGGACGAATCGGGTTCAGGCAAACCAAAGACACGATGCATCACACGATCCAGCTTCAACATTGCCGACCAGACCGGTACGAGCGGCCGGGTCGCAATTTCGAGCAAGGGCCACAGCCGATAGATGACTGCTTCCCCTGTGACCCGGGCCAGTGTCCACGGAATCGCAAAAATAAAGGCGGTCCCCAATAGAACCAGACCTAAGATCCTGACTGCAACGAGGGCCGCCTGCCCGGCGATAATTTTCTCCGGAAACACAAAAAGCCCGAAGTAGGACGAGCTGTGAAAAATCAACGTGCAGATGAATAGAGTCACCGCAAAGGCCAGTTCGCACATCCAGAGAACACGTTCGTAGTTGTGCAGAATTCGACCAAATCGATCGGCATCATCTTCTTCTTCGCAGATCTCCTCCAGCTTACTGCGTGAAAAGTCACGCAGGCTAAAACAAATCAACGAAAGCAACATCAGGAGCAGCGGTGGAAATGACCATCCAGCAGTGATCAGAAGCTGATTCACCCAATCGTCCTCCGAGATCGAACTGAGCTGCTGCCCGATCCGAGATTGCTGGACGGAGGTTCTTCAGGTTCGACTGAATCTTTGGCTGTCATGTTTCCGGAATTCATTGGTGAAATAGTTGCTGGACAGTCGTCGGGGCGATCTTCCGCGTACACCGGAGTATATCCAAGTTCTCCCATGATCGCGCGTTCGCGGTCCCGCATGAGACACTGTTCGTCGGGAGTGAGATCGTCATAGCCGCAAATATGAAGCATTCCATGAATCAGGTACAGCTTCAATTCGGTGATCGGTTCCCAACCTGCATCGGCCGCCATTTCAACGGCCATTTCCGCACTGGCGACAATTTCACCTTCAATTGAGGCACCAAAGCCTCTCCTGCCGCCCTGGCTGCCGTCCTCTTTATCAGGGTAAAAGTCCAGTTGAAAACTGATCACATCGGTCGGGTAATCGTGCTGCAGATGGTCCCGATTGATCACGTGGATGGCAGAATTGTCCACGATCGATACGCTGAGCACGGCAGAGCCAACCCCTTCCGCTCGAAGCGCGGTTTCCAACGCGGCAGCCAACTCGGTTTCGTCGACGGGTAAGGCCTGCTGCGAATTGACAATGTCTATTTCGTACATGAATTCCGAAGAACGACCTGGTCACAACACGTGTTGTACAAACAATGCACAAACCGGGCGGCGAAATGACAATGCTTCCGGCGGAAGTTTATTCCTGGGTTTCTTACCATGCAAACGACGCAGATCTCTTTTCTGATGGCAAGCCGTGCCTCCGGCGGGCTCCGTTCGACCTGGGCGTGCGTTCAGGGCGGACGTTACGGGCGAATGCCGTGGATCAATGGACTGATAATGACGCTTGAAAACATCATGATACTGCCGCATTGAAAAGATGCGTTCTCTCTTGCGTCGCGTTCGATGGTCTCCCTTTCGAGCTGCGTCGCTCGCCACTCACCCGACGGCAGTGTAGACTGAGGCTGTTTCCGGATGGACTGATCGCCCCCGCGCGAAAGGTTCTGGAGAACTTTGGCGTCATCTACAGGATTCAGCCATGGGAGTCTGTGCTATGAACGGTAATGTCGAATTGTGCACTCGTCGCCCTGTCCATCGGCGAATCCGCTTCAACGCGGTACTTCTGGTAGTACTGGCCCTGGGATGCACCGACAGCCAACCGGCGACAAGCAGTAGCCCTGCAAAGCCCCGAACAACAGATAAGGTAGATGAGTTCAACCCGAATGCGGGCCGCGAAGTCGTATCCAACGAAGTTAGGATATCAAACCCGATCACCGGGGCTCTGGAGGCCTACCAACCTCTGAAGCGACAAATTGCAGGACTGGGGATCGACCATGCAGTCGGCCTGTTTCAGGCGCTTGAAGGACGTTACCCGAAAGACTTTGACGAGTTCATGACGCGGATCATTAAAGAGAACAATATTCGGTTACCGTCGCTGCCGCAGGGCATGTCTTATCAGTACGACGTTGCCAATCACAAACTCGTGGTCGTCCGTGACGACACGGGGCAAAGCGTCGATTGAGACGCCTTCATTCAGGAGCTGTTGCAAATACCCATGACTGCACAGATGAAATCACTGTTCCCCGATGAACTTCTGGAAGGTATCGAAACCTCAGGTGTTATCGCAGTCCTGATTCTTGAGAATGCGGATGACGCTGTACCGGTGGCCAGATCACTTCTGGACGGCGGCGTCCAAGCAATGGAACTTACGCTACGCACGCCCTCGGCGCTCGAAAGTCTCCGTCAGATTCGACTTCACGTTCCGGAGATGCTTGCTGGCGTGGGGACGATACTTCGCCCCGAACAGGTAGACCAGGTCAGGGATGCTGGCGCGGCGTTCGGCGTGTCGCCCGGAACCAGCGTTGGCGTGGTACAGCAGGCGATCCGAACGCAATTACCGTTTGCTCCGGGAGTCATGACACCCACAGATATCGAAACGGCTGTAGCTCTGGGATGCCGAGAACTCAAGTTTTTCCCGGCCGAGCCATCGGGGGGACTGAAGATGCTGGCCAGTCTTTACGCGCCATTCGCCCATCTTGGTGTAAAGTTCATTCCACTTGGAGGAATCAATCCATCTAACCTTTCACAGTACCTGTCGAGTCCATCGGTTTTGGCCGTAGGCGGTTCGTGGTTAGTCAGCGCGAAGCATCTGAAAACAGGCAACTGGACTGCGATTACCGAAACGGCTGCGGAAGCGATTCAGATTGTCCGGCAGCGACAAAATGTTGGCCAGGAGTGATTGGCCAGGAGTCAACAGTGTGTCACGCACGTCGAGAGCCTCCGTGTCGCGATGAAGTCTTCCATTCGAAATCAAATTCTCTGGCCCTTCGCACTGATTCAAACACTGACGATTGGTGCGTTGTCTATTCTGCTCGCGTTGCGAGCCATTGATGCGGCTCAGACACAGGCGGTGGGGCGCCTGAATGGAGTTGTTCAGACCCTGCGTGACGCCAGTTTCCCCGTCCATTCGTCGATTCTTCAACAGATGAAGGGGCTGTCGGCAGCGGACTACATTGCGCTGAATGATGACGGAGGAATTGTCGGTTCCACTCTGCCCGAATCCACCACGGCGCGACTGGTGAATCAGATTCTGGGGATGAAACAATTTGCAAAGGACGACAGCTCAGAATCCGGTCCATCCGGAACTCGACAGGATAGTGGAATCAGCGACTTCATCCCGGTCCACACGGTCGAAGGACCGTACGTTGTGGGTCGCGCGGACATCCGGAAGTCGAGCAATGCATCTGAGCTCTTTGTCATGATGCCGGAGGGCGACTGGCGAGCACTGACGGAATCGAATATGTGGCCTCCGTTGCTGATCGGTGCCGCCGCTCTGAGTATCATGGTCGCGGTCTCGATTGTGCTTGCTGGTCGATTTGCTCAGCGAATTCGTCGCATGCAGGACCACGTTCGGCGAATTTCTGCCGGGCATTTTCAGTTAGCCATTCCCGAATCGGGTTCAGATGAGCTCGGCGAGCTGGCGGAATCAATCCACAAACTGGCAGGAGAACTTGACCATCTGACGCAGCAGATCCGCATCAACGAGCGTGCGGCTGTAGTCACTCAGGTGGCGGGAGGACTGGCACACCAGCTGCGCAATTCGATCACCGGGGCAAGGTTGGCAGTGCAGGTCCATATTCGTCGATGTGAACAATCAGATCGCGAAAGTCTTCAGGTGGCATTGCGCCAGTTGTCATTGACGGAATCTCAAATTCGCGGGCTCTTAACACTGACACGAGATCTTCAGCAAAAGCCTGAACCGGGAGAAGCTGACGAAGTGATTCGTCATGTTGAATTACTCGTTCAGCCGGAATGCCAGCATCATCAGATTCGACTTGACGTTCAACTTTCGAACAGCGGGTTTACGATCAGCGATGCCGAACAGATGGAGGCGGCTTTATTGAATGTTGTTCGGAATGCGATGGAAGCCACGGGACCGGGCGGGCAGGTTGAAATTGAATCTTCATTCGCCGAGAGCCGGTTTATTGTGGAAATCAGGAACACTGGCCCGCCGGTTGCACCGGAAATCGCGGACAATATGTTCGATCCTTTCGTGACTTCAAAACCGGAGGGCGTTGGACTGGGACTGACGCTGGCAAGTCGCGCGGCCAGTGATCATCATGGTCAGCTGACCTGTCTACGCACCGGTGAATGGACTCGATTTCGATTTGAGTTGCCCTTGTCGCAAGCCTGATATCTCAATATACGCCTCATTTCCCACGGGGAATCAAATTCTGCTGCGGAACGGGTTACGTGGAAAGGGAGAATTCTTGACACGAGTATTGATTGTCGATGACGAACCTGCGATCTGCTGGGCGTTCAGAGAATGTCTGACTGACGAAGGATTCGAAGTTGGCGTTGCCAGTTCTGCCGCACAGGCGCTGGCATCGACCGACGATGAAATGCCCGATGTCATTGTCATGGACGTTCGCATGCCAGGCATGGATGGACTTGAGGCCATGCAGCAGTTTCGTAAAAAGGCCGCCTCCATACCAATCATCATCATGACGGCCTTTGGCAGCTTGTCGACAGCTGTTCGAGCTATCGATGGCGGGGCGTTTGATTATCTGATCAAGCCGATCGACCTGGACAAAGCTGTTGCAGTGATCCGCCAGGCAGCCGCAATAAATTCGGCACCGGCAAGTGGAGACGAAATGCCAGCCGTAGATTGCGCTTCGGATGAACTGATCGTCGGTTCGTCGTCCGCAATGCAGGAGGTGTTTCGGCAGATTGCGCTGGTGGCTGAGCGAGACGTGCCGGTATTAATCACCGGCGAAAGCGGCACCGGTAAGGATCTTGTTGCAAGGGCAATTCATCAGCATAGTCGACGACGTGGTCCGTTTGTTCCAATCTGCGTTCCCGCGTTCAGCGACACTGTGGTTGAGAGCGAATTATTCGGTCACACCAAAGGGGCATTCACCGGCGCTGATGTGGCTCGCATCGGATTGTTGCAGCAGGCAGATCAGGGGACCGCGTTTGTGGATGAGATTGGAGAGATACCCTTACCGCTTCAGGTAAAACTACTGCGGGTGCTCGAAACACACGAAGTTCAACCGGTAGGTTCTGGCACGTGCCGCCATTCATCGTTTCGCCTTGTGGCCGCGACTAATCGATCGCTGGAAACCATGGTGGCTGAAGGAACATTTCGCAGTGACCTGTTTTATCGTCTGAATGTCTTTCGTATCCATTTACCGCCTCTGCGGGAACGCACGGACGATATTCTGCTTCTGGCAGAACGATTTCTTTCGGATGTTGGCATCGGGAAAGGGATGCGGCTCTCTGATGAGGCCCAGTCGATTCTCCTGAAACGCGAATGGACCGGCAACGTAAGAGAACTTCGCAATGCCATTGAGGCTGCGTCGGTGGTTTGCCGCGGCGAAGTGATCCGGTCCGAGCACCTGCCGGAACCATCACACCAGATCAACAGTTCTGGCCGCTCCCCCGTCGAAAGTCTGCAATTGGCTGTCACACACTGGATTGATGATGGCCTGAACCTACATGGCTCGGGCTCATTTGAAACAGCGAGTGACCTGCTGGCTCAGTTGTCGGGGCATACAGAGCCGCCTCTCCTGCGTCGAGTTCTTGATGTTGCCGGTGGCAATCGCGCACTTGCGGCGAGGATGCTGGGGATTCATCGCGATACGCTCCGGGAAAAACTGCGCCGGTATGGGATTGACGCTGAATAATGGCTCAACTTTTCTGGCGTTGTTGCATCCGCCGGAATGGCCCTGCCTGATTTGCAAGGTCTCCTGCTGTTTGTGGCTTCTTCGCAACACCCTGTGTTGATTTACGGCAACATTCTGTCCTGATGCAATCAGGTTGATGGGATCGCCCTCGCGATTTGATTCACGCCTTCGGGAATGTTCTCCGACGGCCCATTGCAGCGGCTATGTTTCATGAATGCCGGCCAGCATCGAACGTATGGTGTGAGACCGTCACAACCTGCATTGGGAAACGATCATCATGAATCAGGGGCAGTATCAGGCACCATCGGGATCGATTGCCAGAGACGACGTTCCATTACATCTGCCGCAACAGCCACCACGCGATGAACTTGTCCAGCAGTTGCTGCTGCGACAAACACAGCAAAAGGCTGAGCCTGTCCGCCTTGCGTTCTGGGGATTGGTTTGCGTTGCCGCCGTGTTGATCGGTGGTCGCACGCTTTTTGAGATGCGAATGGCTGCAATGGACACTGCGGTTCCAAAGACAGCGACCCTTCCATCCGAGGGGCGGGAAGTTTCCGGTACAGCGGCAGAGTTAATGAATGCGGGTTCGGCTGTTCGTTCAGGCAGCGAAGTGCGAACACCTGCCAGAGAATCCATCGATGCTGTGCCGGCGCAGAAGGCAGGGCTGGTCACTTCGGTCATGAATCGAATTCTGGGACGCACCGATTCCGCAGTTTCTGAGCCGCCGTCGCAGCAGATCTTAATTGAGGGCCCCGCGCCGCATTATCATGCATCGCCACTTCACGAAGCCATGGTCACGCCGGGAAACTTCATGTATCTGGGGGCTTTCAGAGCTCCTCATGTTGACGAAAACAGGGAAGCATCGCGGTTTTGTTACGGTGGCTGGACACTGGCTTACAACCCTGATGGCGACCCGAGTGGTTCTTCTGACGGGTTCGCCGGATCACTTTTCATTTCCAGCGACCCGACACAGGAGTTGATTGCGGAGATCTCGATTCCGCAGCCAGTGACGGCAAAGCCGCGGTTTCTGGATGCCATTCCCGCAGCAAACATTCTGCAGTCGTTTGGAGATCCGACTGGTGGTATTCGCGGTTCCATGACAGGCGATTCTTCCGAGCCATTCCGGTATGGCGGCCTCCATGTGATTGACGGACGGCTTCACTGGACGATGTACAAGTACTACAACGTTGAGACGATTGATTTTCCATCGCACGGAGTATCGACCCTTGACCTGAATCGTCCTGAACCGCAGGGACCATGGCATCTGGGTCCCTCGGAGACAGGCCGTTCAGAATGGCATTCGTACAAGCATGCCGGGTACATTCTGCGCGTTCCGGATGACTATGCGAATCAGTGGTTCTACGGACATAAGCTGATCTCCGGGCTGCAAATTGCTACCGGGCTGAACATTGCGAGCCATGGCCCATCGCTGTTTGCTTACAGCCTCCCGACTGTCGCAACTTCTCCCGGCCGTTCCCTTGATGCACTGCCGCTGATGTACAACGACATCAGTCGACCGGCCAGGGACTTTAATCCTGCGGATCGATGGACAGGCGGCGCGTGGCTCAGACTTGGCGAAAAGAATACGATTATCATCAGCGGCCGCAAAGCGCTTGGTGAAGTCTACTATGGCGAAGCAAGGCCAGGTGACTGCACGATCGACAAAGGATATCACGGCGCGCCATATGAATCTCAAATTCGTTTTTACGCTCCACAGGCGCTGGTCGCTGCCAGTCGGCACAGCCTTGATCCAACAGGAATCGAACCGTGGTACATTTGGGATGGGAATTCTCCGGGAGGTGGGCCCGCTCAGTACCTGTTTCCATCATGTACACAGTATCTTGGTGGGATCGCCTGCGATCCTGAACACAACCTGCTGTACCTTGTGCAGATCGATGGCGGGGCAACGTCCGATCGTGAGTTCGATCCACTGCCAGTCATTCACGTGTTCCGGTACGGCGAACCTGCTTTATGAACAAACGTTCGCTCCGACGAATTGCCTTCCTGACAATGGACTCGCTTGAAGGTTTTTTTGCTTACGATGACATGGTGAACGAGCCACTCTTGCGGCGTGGTGTTCAGGTGGACCATGTTTCCTGGCGTGCGAATGCGGAATGGAGCGACTACGAAATGGTGGTCATTCGCAGCCCCTGGGACTACCACAAATCCGCTGACGCATTCCTGCACGTGCTGGATTCGATCGACCAGAAGACATGCCTGGTGAATGATCTGCAGACTGTGCGATGGAACATCAATAAGCATTATCTGAAGGATCTTGACCATCGTGGTGCTGATATTGTTCCTACCGAATGGTTTGCGTCTTTGTCTGTCGCAGATCTGAACTGTTTGTGCGAACGATTTGGCGAGGAAGAATTTGTCTGCAAACCAGTAGTCGGTGCGGGAGCAGAGAACACTTTTCGCCTCTCATCTCGTACGTCGCCGGACGTCCGCAGGGAAGTCGCAACGACATATGAGTCACGCGAAGCGATGGTGCAGGCGTTTGTCCCAAGCATCACGACCGTCGGCGAATACTCACTGTTTTACTTTGACGAGCAATTCAGTCACTGTGTACTGAAGACTCCGACGGCAGGAGATTTTCGAGTACAGGAAGAACACGGAGGCCAGCTGAGAGCGATCACACCGGCAGTAGATCTTCTGTTTGCCGGAGAGAAAGCTATCCAGGCCGTTTCCGGGCGTTTGCTGTACGCACGGGTAGACTTGGTACGCCTGCCTGACGGTAAACCCGTCGTGATGGAGCTCGAATTGATCGAACCGTCTCTCTATTTCCCTTTCGATCCGCAATCACCCGAAAGATTCGCCGACGCAATTTTACGGCGAATGCAGTGACGCAGAAATTCTGCAGATGAACAGCTGAGTTTGGCTGACAGGCCACATCCTTCAACAAAAAGTCCCTCGCGAACGAAGTGGTTTGCCTTTCGTGTGGATCTTCAAAGGACTGGAGGATGCCGACGTCGGAGACTGGGGAATGCAGCTGCAGTTGGGACACCTCAGGGGTGACGGAGTTCCCGGAGCCAGTAGTGTAGGTATTTGCGGATTTCAGTGCTTGCCGGGTCGCTAAAAACTGATTATCCGATGAGATCGTTTGCATCGTGCTAATCCAGCGAGTCGACTGTATCTTGCCTGCACGATGCAGATCACCCGGGTAGAACTCAAGACAGCGAATCGGGCTGCCGTTAGTTGCGGATACACCGCATTCCAGCGGCAATGACGATTATCGATGCCTTTCGCGAAAGTAATTCCTGTGAACGGGTTGCCTGCTCAGCGACTACGAATTGTACTGGCCGCCTCTGAAGCGGTGCCATTTGCGAAGACTGGCGGGCTCGCGGACGTAACCGGCGCGCTGGCCGCTGCGCTTGATCGACTAGGGCACGATGTCGTACTCATTCTGCCCGATTACTTTGCCGTTCGTCAGGCGAATTCGCCACGGCTGCCTCACGTTTCCAGTACCGGACTCAAGTTTTCGATCACGATGAATGGGCGAGTGGTTGAGGGATCCGTGAACTGGACGATGCTGCCAGGCACCTCAGTGCGTGTTCTTCTCATTCGTCAGCCGGAGTACTTTGACCGACGGCAGTTGTATCAGGAGCATGGCCATGGCTATGTCGACAACTGCGAACGCTTCTGTTTCTTCAGTCGGGCCGTAATGGAAGTTTGCCAGCAAATGGTGCTTCGACCGGATGTCATTCACTGCAATGACTGGCAGACCGGAATCATTCCTGCTTTGCTGCACAGTCAGTATTCGTCTCAGCCGGGTTTCGAAAATACCGCCTCAGTCATGACCATTCATAATATGGCGTATCAGGGGCGGTTCTGGCACTTCGATATGCCGCTGACCGGAATGGACTGGGCCTACTTCAACTACCATCAGATGGAATCGTGGGGAGATCTGAACCTGCTGAAAACCGGTATCGCGTTTTCTGATCAGGTGACAACGGTAAGTCCAACCTATGCGAAAGAGATCTGTACGCCTGACGGGGGATATGGGCTGGAAGGAACACTACGGCATCGGCAGAGTGATTTAAGCGGAATATTAAATGGTATTGACGATGATGTCTGGAATCCGGAGACGGACAAGCTTTTGCCGGCCAACTACACCTTCGACACCATCGCACAAGGAAAAGCCACCTGCAAGACGGCCCTTCAAAAACGCCTCGGCCTTGCCGAACGATCAGACGTTCCACTGCTGGGGATGGTCTCCCGAATGGCAGACCAGAAAGGATTCGACCTTGTCGCAGGCGCAGCAGAAAGACTGCTGTCCCGGGATATTCAAATGGCTTTTCTGGGGACTGGTGATCCGCATCATGAGAGCATGTTTCGTCAACTGGCAGCTGCTCATCCCGGAAAAGTTGCAGTGGAAATTGGCTTTGATGAATCACTGGCACATCAGATTGAGGCTGGCTCGGACATGTTCATGATGCCAAGCCGCTTTGAACCATGTGGATTGAATCAAATGTATAGCCTGAGGTATGGCACCGTGCCGATCGTCCGTAACGTGGGGGGGCTCGCCGATTCGGTCACCAATCTCGACATCGCCGGAAAGTCAATTTCAAAAGCCACCGGGTTTGCATTCAACGACTACAGCAGAGATGCATTTGCTCAGAGTGTTGAACAGGCCATTGACACCTGGGGAAAGCCGGACATCTGGAAGAAACTGGTCAGGAACGGAATGGCTAAGGATTGGTCCTGGCAGCGAAGCGCTGACGAATACGTCGGCGTCTATCGAAAAGCACAGTCCCGGATCGCAGGGCGGCTGTCGGAAGGCCGTTGCTGAAAGTACCAGGTTCGGCAATACCCGGGTTCGGTAACAGATTTCTTCCGCCGTGAGTCTACGCTCGCTCAATGGGAAAGGGAATGACCTGATCAATGCGCGTGCTTCCCGTCAGCAGCATTAACAGACGATCAAAGCCAAGGGCAACTCCTGAACATGCGGGGAGCCCGGACATCATCGCTGCACCCATTCGTTCGGCTCCCGGCAATACTCTGTTCTTGTGACACACTCGGAGAGAATTGGACTGCACTTCTCGCTCAGCAAGTTCACGGACATCTGTGAGTTCGTGGTAGCCGTTACAGATTTCGACGCCTTGCATATAAAGTTCAAACCGATCAGAAACGCGCGCATCATTTTCTGATGTTCGCGCCAGCGCAGCCTGTGACCGCGGATAAGCGGTAAGAAAGACAGGATGTTCGATCCCCAGTGCTGGTTCGATTCTTTCGGCCAGAATAACGTTAAGGATGTCGTCGACGGTGTCGTCTGACGAAAACGCGGGCAACGGGATCTGTCTGCTGGCAGCAAGTTGTTCGATTTCCAACCGGCTCTTACCAAGCACACTTTCTCCGAGGACGCCTATGAATGCGTCGTCCCAATTGAGAACTCGAAACGACTGAGGACCTGCATCGAGTCGCGTCTCCCCGGGAAGGAAATCCAGGCCATACCTGGCTTCGATGCAGGTTCGGACAAGATCCTCAGTGAGTCGCATTTGCTGAAGATGATCTGTACCAACTCCGTACCATTCGATGATTGTGAATTCCGGGTTATGCCGATCGCCTCGTTCCGAGCTGCGAAATGATTTCGTAATCTGGTAAATGGAACCCATGCCAGCGGCCAGCAATCGCTTCATGGCAGCTTCCGGAGAAGTCTGCAGAAACATTCGCGTGCACTGAGAGGTCTGGTTAGCTCCTGTCACCTCTACCCCAGACACTTCAATGGGATTGATGTGAGTATCGACGACGACATCATGAGAGAGAAGGGGCGTTTCAACTTCGGTGTAATTTCGGTCGTCGAAAAACCGGCGTATTTGCTTCAGAAGTTCAGAACGCAGTCGGAGTATGTTCAGGCTGCAGGTTGGCTGCCAGGTTGATGGTATGCTCTTCCCTTCCATCGGTAGGACACTCTCACGCCTGGACGGCCGCTTCCGGGCCCGCGACTGATGCCGCTGGCGATCTCTGAGCGGGATCTTCGTCGTAGAAATAGTTGGCCATCAGGCTCTCCGCAATGAACAACAGGACCAGCAAGCCCATCAGCACAGGGAAGACTTCAATACCAAGCCTTCCGACTCGGACCACCTGCAACAGATCTTCTGGTTTGGACACTGTTGCGTAGCGATCTTCTCCAAGAATCTCATTGAGCTGTTCCGGCGGAAGTCTGTTCAGGTTGCTTTCGTCGTCTCGAAGATTGACGGAGAACGAGGACAGGAATGGGCTGGTCGACTCAAAGGGACGAATCTGATAGTGCCCCGCGTCATCTGCATCGCTGATCAGGATCGTGGTTTGATCCGCGGGAAGAGCGGCGCGTGTCTGGCGAAACTCCGGGCGCCGCAAGAGGTATTGTCCAAAACGCTGACTGGGCGGCACCTGAATTTCGACCGGTCGACCGGCAACAAAATTGTGGACCTGATCTGTGGCACCGATCAGATACTGCATAATGCTGTCGGCCAGCGGAATAAAGGACCAGTTTTCGACGACAAGGTTATTCCAGTCGCTGCCGCCATTCACCAGATTGTCCAAAGCAGAAGTAAACATCAGACATCGGCCAGAGCCAACACGGCGTTCCAGCAGCGCCGGACGATCACCAATCCCATCGTACTGCATCAGGACTGATGCCTCCGGGTGCAGTTCGACTGCCCAGCATCGATCAAACAGGGCACGTGAAAGCTCCGTACGCCATTCGTCATCGGACGCGAATTTCCGGGTGACGGCATGTTGTTCCGATACGATTTTCATCACCGATGGCTCGTCGAGATAACGAACGGGAACAATTGGCTGGGCCGGAAGTAATCTTTGACTTTCGACGGTATCCCAGCGGTTTGGCTGAATTCCCTTCGCCCCGGTGCAGATGAAAACACCACCGCCGTTTTCAGCAAATCGGAGCAGTGCCGTCCAGAGCGATGCATCCGGATCCGCACTATTGACGACGCAAACAACGTCAAAATCCGAGAAAGAATACTGACTGGCCTGAAGGGTGGTCGTTCGGGTGCAGTCATAGAATTGCCATCCCAGTCGGTCAGCCTCGTCAGGCTGCAACACATTCTTCAGGTAGTAGGTTTCTTCTTCTCGATCCGAAATCATCAGGACGCGGGGGCGATTTCGAATCCCAAAACTGAAGTAACGAATGCTGTCGTCGGGCAATGGGTCAGAGCTGGCAATTCGCACAAAACCGTTTGCAAAGGGTTGCCCTTCCGGCGCCTGCAATTCAACGGAAACGCCCACGGCTCCGGTATCGATTTTCACCGACCGGGGAGCTCCAACGCGAACTTCTGAACCGTCAGGATTAATGAGGTATGTTTCAACCATCGTTTGAGGAGAAGCAGCTGTTGTTGCCTGCACCGTTACATTCAGCTGCAGCGGGCGTCCGGCGGCGCTGCTTTCCTCCGAAAGTTCCATATTGGCCAGACTGATGTTGTTGGGTTGTGCAACGCCGATATCGATCAGGTAAAGCTGAATCCAGTCGTTCACTTTCAACAGATCTGAAAGTCCGCTTTCGTCCGGATGTTTCCAGGCTGTCAGCGACCCATCGGTCAGCAGACAGACCTCTCGGGCAAAAAGATCGCTGGCTTCTGAGATGCCGAGTTCCTCTCGAACTCGCTGGCGATCGTCGATATGGCTCTGGACGGCATCCTTCAGTCTAGCATTCAGCGATTCTGGTATCGTGGTGAGCTCCAGTGAGTCCATTCTTGACTGCGCGCCAGCGAGATCGGCCTGAAAAACCACTTCCTCTTCCTGATCCAGACCCGCCACGGCAACTCGACTTCCCGACGGGAGTTGTCCCAGGTATTCGGCTGCCACCTGTCTGGCTTTTTCCAGCCGCGTCAAATTCTCGTGGCGATAATTCATACTGATGCTGGTATCGAATACAAACACCACAGCAACCGGGATATCCTCTGTCGCTTCATTGCGCGGGGAAAGGAGTTCACCACGAACCCGAACTCCCCATGGAAGTCCCACTGCAATGATTGAAGCCAGTATTCCACCGAAAACACATGCAATGCGATGACGGCTTCGACGCTCACGGACTTGATGCCGGGCCAGGCTGGAATTCCGGTCACGGTGCGACAGCCATTGATAGACACCAAATGCCGCGGCGGTGACAAAACCCAGCGACAACCACTCCCACCAGCGAAGGCCGTAGCGAGCGGCGGGAAGAGATGGCCTTGCAACCGCGATCACCAATGCGACGATAAGACACGCTCGAAGAAGAAGCAAAAGAAGGTGCCTCAGTTGCATTCTCCGGGCGTTCGACGGCTGGCGAGCCTTCAATAATCTTAATGCAGGAAACTCGATCCTTTTGGGCTTCGCGCGCATCACCATGTGCAGGACAACCGGAATTGTCGCCAGCAGGAGTCCACTCAGGATGCTGAAGTTGATGAATGTCATGGGAGCAGTATATTCGAGATCCCAAAACCACGCATCGGTGGAGATAACGGAATTCAATCAGGAATTGAAGGTGCCCTGCTCTTGTTGTTGGAGAAATGATTACAAAACTCCCCGGTATGAATTGCCAGACATCCACCCAGGGCACCAGCATCTGATTGCCTTATGTGGCAGCATGCCAAGCGTCCTCGCTGGCTTAAGTCAAGCAAGCACGCTCTTCCATACCCCGATCAAACTCAGACGCCGTGGTTCAGTTTTCTGCCTCAACGGTGATTCAACACCGATGAAACACGTTCTGGTTGACGATGACGATTTGCTGATTTGTGACGTCACAAGACAACTACTTCAAATCCCTGGACTCCAGTGCCATTCAGCGCGGAATTATGAACAGGCGGTGCGGGTGATCGAGAAGTGCTGTCCGGACCTGATTCTTCTGGATCTGCATTTACCCGGAATGAGTGGCGTTGAGATTTCTCGCCGCATCCGGGAATTACCGACCGGCAGTCAGCCTCAAATCGTGGCATTCACGGGAGATGCAGTCCGGGATGTTACAGAATTTGCGAGTGAACATGGTTTT
>JAGQQE010000708.1 GCA_020426345.1 Planctomycetaceae bacterium | reverse complement strand
GACAGCACACGGATTACGAATCGGGCAGAATCTGCACAAGATCCATTCCCGCGAACACATTGTCGATCAGAGCATGACGCCGGAAGAGCAGGCGATGATGAACAAACTGGTTGTCGATCTGAATCTGTCCGTCCGCTCGCGGAAGTGCATGTCGCGATTGAACATTCAAACGATCGGACAACTGGTATCGCGCACACCTGATGAGTTGCTTTCCAGCCGGAATTTCGGTGTAACATCGCTGAATGAAATCCGGCTGAAGCTTGGCGAAATAGGCATCCGCCTTCGCAACGATTAGTTTTCGTTGCCGGCATGTGGCACATAACCCGATGGTGTAATGGTAACACAACAGATTTTGGTTCTGTCGTTCCAGGTTCGAGCCCTGGTCGGGTTATTCTCCTCCAGCTGAACGGAAACCGCGCCACGATTTGACTCGGCGCGATCGGAGGGACGTTGCAGCCATCGGGAGTCCAGTGACGGGCTCGCCGCATGCCACCCGGATTTTTCCCCACGCGAAGATCCTCACTTAAAATCGCGCCATGCGCCAGGGCTGCGCGTGCTGATCCCGCTTGGTTGACATCTGTCGTCGATGTGCGACTGTCGGCCGCTGCTCGACCTTTCGCCCATCATGACCTTGGCATGATCTAACCAGGACAGCGGATGAAAATGAAACCACGTCAGGAG
>JAGQQE010000707.1 GCA_020426345.1 Planctomycetaceae bacterium | reverse complement strand
CCAAAATAGAAGATTTTGCCACGGATCTTCTTGCACCATTGACCAGACCCACGATGAAGAGTGAGTGGAAAGTCCTTGTATGGCTTACGAACCTTTTTTGTTTGCTTTGTTCCGGCCACGTTCTTTGACCAAGTTTCGGCGAAACGGTTGTAGTTTCGGTTGTAGTCATTGTACGGCTTGATTCACGAAGTGTCAAAATGTACTGTATTCACAGCGTAGGGGCCGTAGCTCAATCGGTTAGAGCAGCGGACTCATAATCCGTTGGTTGCCAGTTCGAGTCTGGCCGGCCCTACTTTAGCATCCTGTCGCACGATGTTGGCTCTCGTCGCCCAAGTCCGCAATTCGCAAGGGCTTGGCCAGTTGCTCTTGCCCCCGGCGTCGCGTTGTCTTTCGCAGCCGATCGCTCTATTTCGCTTGTTGCGCACTGCGCCTGTCGCTGGTTCTGCTGTGTCGATTGAGCAGGCCGATCGATTGCAGCGACGGCCAGCGTTGAAACACCTTGTCTGCCGGCGGCACGCCGATGGCGTAGCAGAACCGCTGTTCGGTCCGGCCATGTGAGCGCTGTGGCTTGCTGATCTGCTTGCGGAGCCCCTTCACCTGATAGTCCTGCTGCGCGTACTGCTCGAACAGTTCGTTCAGCCGCTGGTGCAGTTGCGGCTGGTTCTGTTTGACGGTCACCCTATA
>JAGQQE010000706.1 GCA_020426345.1 Planctomycetaceae bacterium | reverse complement strand
AGGCACTGTTTCGCGACGGCCTGCGTTTCATTGCCGGTGGGGCCGACCCCATGTCGCTCAGCCGCGGTGTGCATAAGGCAGTGGAAGCAGTTGTCGAGCAATTGGCCAAACTGTCGAAGCCAGTCGATGCCAAGGACAAGAAGGCTATCGAAACGGTCGCCACAATCGCCGGTAACAACGACAAGGAAATCGGCAAGACCCTTGCTGACGCCCTCATGAAGGTTGGCAAGGATGGCGTGATCACGGTCGAGGAAGGCCGGGGCGTGCAGACGGAAGTCGAACTCGTTGAGGGTATGCAGTTCGAGCGAGGATATCTTTCGCCGCACTTCGTCACGAACGAGGATGACCAGACGGTCGAGTTGGATGACTGTCGTATCCTGATTCACGAAGAAAAGATCTCCAACGCCAGGGACCTTGTGCCTTTGCTTGAACAGGTCTCGCAGGATGGCTCTCCGCTGTTGATCATCGCGGAGGACATTGAGGGTGAAGCCCTTGCCACTCTGGTGGTCAACAAGTTGCGAGGCATCCTCAAAGTGGCTGCCGTGAAGGCTCCGGGGTACGGCGATCGTCGCAAGGCCATGCTTCAGGATCTGGCGATCCTCACGGGTGGCAAGGCGATCTTCAAGGATCTCGGTGAGAAGCTTGAGAACGTGCAACTGCCCGAATTGGGGCGAGCCAAAAAAATCCGG
>JAGQQE010000705.1 GCA_020426345.1 Planctomycetaceae bacterium | reverse complement strand
GGCCTCAAGTTCGTCGTGACGATTTCGATCTGTTGGGAGTACTGGGTGCGTGTCATGCGAAGTCTGTCTATTGTGGAATGCGGTTTCCCAACGCAACCAAATTTCCCAGTCTTAAAGAGCCCATGTGAAAATGTCGTGTGGCACAGGCGACAAGCGAAAGATGACTGTGTAGCCGCCGGCATCATCGCTGAAGGTGGATTCGTAGATGTTCGGTTGCCCGTTGTAGTCAGCGATGCCGCCGCGCGGACCATCGTAATAGTCGGTCATTGTGTGAACGCGTTCGAAGTGCGGCATTGTTGTGTGCGTTCGTGGATTCCGGCACGTGAGTTAGCGACAGAACGAATTGCGATCTATGCGTCGGGCGATTAGCCGACGTATAGATCGTGCGTTGAACTTTGCCGCTTCGCGAGCGGCTCGGGGTGGTGGGCTCCCTTGCGGGATTCGTTACGTCGACGAGCTTGACGTCGGCCAGTCTATCCGCAGGGAAGCCGGTTGTCACTCCGGAAGTGAGTCTTCGGCAGACGTCCGTATGGGGCGGATGGTCTGGCAGGGGGGATCGCGAGGAATGCCGGTCCGGTTCGGCCATGGCCGGCGACCGGTCGGCGCAGCGGAGAACCGATTGCGTCCGGATTCGGTGAGCGAATCGTCGGAGCAATGCCTGCAGTCGTTCGAACTCTGAGGACCGCCGTCATCCGCCGGACTCCCATGTTCGATGCGATCGGGGTTGATA
>JAGQQE010000704.1 GCA_020426345.1 Planctomycetaceae bacterium | reverse complement strand
GTTCGCGTTCAAGCCGTTCCTGCTCTTCGCGTTCCAAGCGTTCTTGTTCGAGCCGCTCTTGCTCTTCGCGTTCCAGGCGTTCGCGTTCGAGACGCTCTTGCTCTTCACGCTCCAGACGCTCTTGCTCTTCACGCTTCAGGCGTTCTTGCTCCAGACGTTCCTGCTCTTCACGGACTTTGCGTTCTTTTTCCAGGCGTTGTTTTTCGGCGCGTTCCTTTTCGAGTCGTTTTCGCTCTTCTCGTTGTCGGCGTCGCAATTCGCTGGCAGCCTGAGCGAGAGAGGCCTGCTCTGAGGCGGCTTCCTTTTGTGCAGCCTCTTCGGCTTCGGCTTTCTGGCGTTCAGCGTCGGCCTTCTCTTTTGCCTTGCGCGCTCGCTCTGCTCGCAATCGAGCGGCCATTGCCTTGGCATCTTTGATCGTTTCCAGAGGATTATCCGCAGCCTGTGGCTTCGATGCGGAACCCTCGGATCGTACAGCCGCCGGCATTTCATGGGTTGGCTGCTGCGACAGCTCATTGCGTTGCGAAGGTCGGCTACGTGTCTGTCGAGGCGCTTGTTCTGACGCAGGGATCTGATCGATCGATGCTTCACTCGTTTTCAGACCCCGGCGGAGTTCAGCCACCGTAGGCGTTAACTCCATTGGAGCATCCGGAGAATCAGTTGCATCGCCGAAGTCATCATTACTGGTTAACTGCGGACCATCCGGATTCATTCGGGCCGTGGGCCCCTTACGGGACGCAGTCTTCTCCGTCGTTTTCGTGGCCGGA
>JAGQQE010000703.1 GCA_020426345.1 Planctomycetaceae bacterium | reverse complement strand
GTTGTCAGGTCTCTGCTCATGCCAGTCCCGTTCTTCAGCAGGCTACTAAACTAAACCAACGTCACAGCAAGAAGACCCAGGATGCGAGGTTCGAAGGTCATGCAGATTACGCAGCGATTGACAGTATTCGCCCTGGCGTTGTTGCCATTCGCCGTTCAGGCGTCTGACCAATCGGCCCGGACTGCGGCAGCACCCCCTCTGCCCAACGCTCATGCTCACAACGACTATTTGCACGAACGACCATTGCATGATGCCCTGGACTTTGGCTTTACAAGTATCGAAGCCGACATTTTCCTGATTGAAGGCCAGCTGCTGGTCGCTCACAGCCCCCTGGAACTGCATCCGGAGCGAACTCTGGAGCAACTTTATCTGAAGCCACTGCAGCAGATCGCCCATCGCAGAAACGGACGCATTTTTCCGAAACCGCAGCAGCTAACACTGCTGATCGACATCAAAAACAAGGGGAAACAGACGTGGGTGGTTCTCGACCAGCTTTTGTCGAAATATGACCATCTGATCTCACAAACCATCGACGGAGAACGTGTGGAAAGAGCCATCACTGTGATTATCAGCGGTGATCGACCCATGAACGAAATTGCTGGCTCAAATCCGCGACGTGCCGGCATTGATGGCCGTTTGAGCGACCTGGACAGCCGTCATTCGGCAGATCTCATGCCTTTGATCAGCGATCATTGGGGGAATCATTTCAAGTACCAGGGTTTGGGTGAAATGACAGAAGATGAATTGAAGAAGCTGAAGAACATGACGTCTCAGGTTCACAGAAGCGGACGACGAAT
>JAGQQE010000702.1 GCA_020426345.1 Planctomycetaceae bacterium | reverse complement strand
CTGGTTCGTCGAGCGATCCTGATCAGCCTGCTGTTCGTGGCAGTTGCTGTTTGGTTCGGGCGCATCTCTCAGGTCATGACGAATCAGTTGCTCGTGTGGTCACTGACAGGGACGCTGTTGTTTATTGCAGCGGAATTGACCTTTCGTATTTTGAAACTGAAGTCCAGAGTGAAGAACAGCTGGAAATCGCTGATCAGCAGTGAGTCAAACCCCGAGACACCCGTCAGTTCCGAGGTTTCTCAATCCTCAACGATTGCCAGCGCCATATCCAAACGTCATGAATCTTCAGAGAAATCGACTTGCAAATCTGTTCCTGCGTCGCAGGACGCAGCGAAAGCCTGAACGGCAGGCATCTTTGCTTTCGGCTGGAGTTGCTGCGAAGTTAATCGACGAAAACATTCAGGCAGGTTAGTTCCGGCGGACAGCGCCATCTCATGGGATCCTTCCCACCAACTCCGCGAGATACATGTAAATTCAGGGTGTCGATTCTGAACAATCCAGAGGCATACCGCACTCCATACCAGCTGGGCGCAAACACAGGTCCGATAACCGGCAACACAACCTGGCCGCCGTGGGTATGTCCGGCAAGCATCAGGTTGAATCCGGATCGCTGAGCGAATCGAAGCTGGTCTGGCCCGTGGCTCAACAGGAGTTTCAGATCCGCAGTGTGCTGGTGCACGACTGGGGGAGCTTTCCCCAGCCACGGCCGTTCCGTTCCGCAGATCACAATGTTTCGATCTGCCAGCTTCAGGGTGATTGCATTCCCCGAGACATCAATCCAGCCCGTCTGTTCGACCTGCTTTCGTATCTCGGATGAATC
>JAGQQE010000701.1 GCA_020426345.1 Planctomycetaceae bacterium | reverse complement strand
CCGACGCAACACCACTTCCGGAAGAACTCCCGCACAAAGCAGTTAAACTCAGGTGCAAAAACACGTTAGGGAAAAAGCAACACCCGGCAGCATCTGATGCGAAAAGGCGACAGGATTCTGTCGCGTCCCGTGCAGATAGCGCGCACGGCCATTTCCGGCTGCGGCAGGCAATTCCCGGCCGTGAACAGGAGTGAGAGACGGGGCGATTGAGAGAAGCTGCCAGAATCAACGGAATCAGGCTGGCAAACTTTGCAGCGAGTTTACGCCAGAACGGCTTCAATCACATGCCCGTGAACATCTGTGAGTCGACGATCAAGACCATTATGGGTAAAGGTCAATCGTTCGTGATCAAGCCCCAGCAGATGGAGGATGGTCGCATTGAGATCATGGATCGAGAGCACGTCCTGCACGGCTTTGAAGCCTAGTTCGTCAGTTGCACCATGGCTGATACCAGACTTGATTCCGGCTCCTGTCAGTACAGCGGTAAAGCCGTTGGGGTTGTGATCTCTTCCCTTCGCACCTTTTTGAAACATGGGCATTCGGCCGAATTCGGTACACCAAACGACCAAAGTGTCGTCGAGTAGCCCTCGTTGACGCAGATCCCGAATGAGGGCAGCCGTTGGCTGATCCATGATCCGTCCATGCTCATCATATTGTTCGCGCAGAGCGGAGTGTCCATCCCAGTTGAGTTTTCCACCGCTCGCATAGGCTCCGTTAAACAGTTGCACAAAACGCACGCCCTTTTCAATCAGCCGTCGAGCCAGAATGCAATTCCGTGCATAGTCTGCCTTCAGGCGATCTTCCGTGTCGTCCGCACCATACATATTCAGAATGTGGGCCGGCTCGGTTGAAAGATCGCTGATCTCAGGGACAGAAAGCTGCATTCTTGCGGCCAGCT
>JAGQQE010000700.1 GCA_020426345.1 Planctomycetaceae bacterium | reverse complement strand
TCCCATCTGTTGTTCGAGCCGACGGACTTCGGCCAGGTTATCATCGAGCACACTCGCTTTGCGGCGCAGGACTCTTCGCTGGGCTTCGATGCCGCCTTTGGGTTCTTCGAACAACGAAGCAAAGATTTCACTGCAACGACGCATTGCCGGCAACTGAACGCCGTCGGCGGTCCAGGCAAGTGAACCCTGGGTCAGGGCAATCTCCATCGACGGATACCGCGTATGCTGAGCGGTGACTTCCGCCATTCTTTGATCGACAGAAATTGTGTTGCGTTCCGATGGTCCGATCTTCGCGCCGGTCAGCCAGATATCGATACAGTTGTGGTGATGCCCGAGACTGCCAGGATGATGCAGCCCACTGACTGGGGTAATGAATGGACGGTGCTTCTCCAGTGGCTTGAGCGATCGAGAAAATTCATAGTCCTTGCCCGGCGTTGTGATCTGATAATTCAGCGAATGAACGCCGTTGGCCAGATAGATAAAGGCACTGCGCCGCGGCGTTTCCGTTTGCCGCTCCTCCGCCCCCAACGGAACCATGCATTCCAGAAACGGCAGCGAGATGCAGGTCCCCATGGCACGCAGAGCATGCCGACGGTCGATCAGCCACGATTGGGATAGGAAGTTCATGGTCCAGCTCCTCAGTTCTTCGTTCCTGGGGCCTTGGTATCGGTTCTTGAGACCTGAATGGTAGCGGATGATTCCGCCAATTCCGGCGTGATTATTTGCAGCTTCGTCAGGCTCGAACGAATTCTGACCAAATCTCCGGAAGGACGCTAACCACGCACGACCGCACCGGAAGAGCGACGCCCGACAGAAGAAGCCTCACATTCCGCCATCCGATTCGGTTCCGGCACATCTTCAGGTCAGGCTTCCCGGGAAGGACCACACAACCGGAACCGAGCATACCGCGCA
>JAGQQE010000699.1 GCA_020426345.1 Planctomycetaceae bacterium | reverse complement strand
TATCTGCGTAGTCATAAGCAATGTCTTCATAGACACTGCGGAAGGCAGGCATCACTGCAAACATCTCTTCCAGCTCAACAGTGCGACGAGTCTCCTCATCACTCATCAGCTCTTCATACAGCTTTTCTCCTGGCTTGGAGCCGATTTCTGTGATCGCCATGCTGAGCGGATTGTAGCCATGCTGATCGGCCAGCTCATCGATCATGACGCGGGCCAGATCGGCAATTTGAATTACCGGCATTTTTGTGACGAAGACTTCGCCCCCTCTGGCCTTCTCTGCAGCTGACAGAACCAGACGACAACTCTCTTCGAGCGTCATGATGAATCGTGTCATCCTCCGGTCGGTCAGCGTGACCGGACCACCCTGTTCTATCTGTCGTGCAAAGATGGGGATGACTGAGCCACGTGACCCCAGCACGTTGCCGAAGCGTGTCGAACTGAAGATCGTTCGACGGCTCATTTTCAAACTGTTGGCCGCTGTGATCAGCCGTTCGCCCATCAGCTTCGATGTGCCCATCACGTTGGTTGGGTTTACGGCCTTGTCGGAGCTCGTAAAGATGACTCGTTCGACATTGCACGCCAGAGCGGCCTGGATAACGTTGCGAACACCCATGATGTTGGTTTGCACAGCGTCAAAGGGAGCTCGCTCGCAAAGAATCACGTGCTTCAACGCGGCAGTGTGCAGCACGATGTCCACGCCTTCGCACATCATGGTTAGTTTGTCAGCATCGCGTATATCGCCGACCTGGCAATGACTGGTGATTCTCGGCGATGGGTTCTGTTTTGCGTGCTGAATCAGCTCCTGCTCAAGAAAGAAGATTTCTGATTCATTGCTGTCAATTACTCGCAGCTCTTTGGGCCCGTGTTCCAGCAGTTGCCGGACAATTTCTCGCCCCACAGTTCCGCAACCGCCGGTG
>JAGQQE010000006.1 GCA_020426345.1 Planctomycetaceae bacterium | reverse complement strand
GGCATCATCATTGGCTGAGGCATCATCATCGGGGGCATCATCATCGGAGGTGCCATCATTGGCTGAGGCATTCCCGGTTGCTGCTGCCCTGGATGACCCGCCGGAGCACCTTTTTTCACGACAGGATCCAGTTTCCCGATCGCCGCCGTTTTTCGCTTACCTTTCGTCGGTTTAGCAGGAGCCGCGACGCCCATCGCAGTCCGGTCCGCGTCTGCACGACTGTCGAGTCGTTTATCAACACTCAGCGTTTCCTGTTCCTTCGCTTCGCGAATAGAGCGTCCATACAACTCAGCCGGGTCTTCTTTAAAGCAACGCACAGCCTTCAGGGCTGTCTGAACTTCACGCATATCTGCGTATCGATCGGAAGGTTTCTTGGCAATCATTTTCAATAACACCTGATCCAGCTCGGGAGTTACATTGCTGTTAATTGCCGAAGGGGGTGCTGGTGCCTCCGACAAGTGTTTCTTCAGCAAATCATTGGGATCCAGGCCCGCGAAAGGTGGCACACCCGTAGCAAGCTCAAACAGCGTAACACCAAGGCTATATATATCAGTCCTTTCATCGACATGCTTTCGCATAATTACTTCCGGAGCGATATATGTCCTTGTGCCCTGAATAATCTTTGATTTGCCCCCAACCAGCTTCCCAAGCCCTTTTGCAATTTTTGACGCCAGGGAGAAGTCGACGACGCGAGTTTCTCCGGTCTTGTTCACCAGAATATTCTCCGGCTTGATATCCCGATGCAGCCACCCCTTTTCATGGACATGCGTCATCGCAGTGCAGATCGATTCAGCGATCCTGGCAAATCGACTCTGCACGTCAGGCAGATTTGTCGCAATCTGAACCTTCATGCTGGGCGCACGGAAAAAGTCCATAATAAAGAACGCGTGATCGCGGCTGACTTCAATCTTGTGAAACCGGATCACGGATGGGTGGTCGAAGCTTTTCCCGACCTTGAACTCGTGCTTAAGGATTGCCTTTTCTTCGGGCTTCTTCCGGGCATCTTCCAGCATCAACTTCATCGCAAACGAGAGCGTCCCGTTCTCCGTCACCTCCCAAATCTGGGTTGTCTTACCACTGGCAATGCAGTTCTTCAGCTCGTAAGTGCCAACTTTATTTTGTGCATCAGACACGACTAAACTCCTCAGCTGACAGCTTCATTCGTCTGGCTGGTTCTTATGAATATGATGTTTACTTCTTTTCGCAGTGCGCGGAGCAGCGGCCCGCCGCCGCAAACGTTTGCAAGCCTGATGTCAATCGAAGGCATCTGCGAGACAGAATGCAACAGTGAAGCGTAATGAGCCTTTGTTTTTTTTTGAATCCCACCGCATGACTGAGCCTCTTGCAAGAGCATAATTCTGAACACCTGCAATTGTGTGTCGGAGTTCGATCTGAGATAGTCCCACCATTATTTTTCGGCACACAGAATCGGCACTGGACGACTCTTGTATCGATCTGTTGCCAGAATACAACACGTGTTGCAGCGAGAAACGCCTCAGGATTTGTCTGAGAATCCGTTTCTTCCCGACTTCACCCTGAAGCGCAGGAACCCGTTTCACGCCTGAAGCCCCTGCAAGACCTCGAGAATCAGTCCCTGGACCGGAGTTACAAGAGTGTTGGATTTGAATCACGATGGTTTAAGCGTCCGTGCGGATCGACGTCGAACGTTTGCAGGACTCATGAGATTGACTGCGTTTCTGACACACTCCCTGGTGATATTTTCACTGGTCACATTTTCACTGGTGACGTCGTCACAAATTGCTGAGGCCGATGAACCAGCCTCGGATCAATTTCTGTTTCGATTCAGTGGAACACTGTTACAAGGGCGCGGAGACGGAGACATCATTCGTCGCTTCGAATCATCCCTTTTGAATTCCGCCGAAAACAGTTTCTTCCATGTCCTCGATGACGCCGGGGCTGGGTGCGGATGGCCGGAAAGTTTTGGCAGGCTCAATACGGGAAGCGAATCCTCTGGCCCTGTTCCACATATTGTTTACAACTACGACGGTCACGACTACTCCATTTCTCTGCCATTTCTTCATGTGCAGTTGCCGAATGACGCCGGGATCGGCACCTCTTGGGAGATTGACGGATGGAAACTCACTATTTTGGAACCTCGTCGAGAAGCCGGGCAGGACTGTTGGTTCATCGAAGCGTCGGAGAAGCGGGGCAGAAAGCAGTCATTACTTGTCGACAGAAGCACCGGAGTGTTGTGGCAGGCTGAAGCAGATGTTTTCATGGGCCGCGGGGACCGGTTTCTGCTGAAGATCCGCCAAACCAGGCAGACGACACTCCCGCAGGAGATCGCCGCCAGGACACGGAATGTCATGGAACTCCTGCTGCAACTTCAGAAAAACCTCGGTCGAAGACCGGATACCCAGCTAAAACAACTCTCACCACGCCAGGCGGATCTGACTGCTCAGGTGCAACCCACACTTCATCAGCTTTCTGAGGGCACGCCACTTCAGGAACTTGTACTTCGACTGACATCCAGCCTGAAATCCGAAAAAACGCGAATTGCGGCGTCCACGATGAGAGCCGGAGAGATACTGAACTCCCGTGCCCCCGACTTTTCGCTCAACGTTGTCTCAGGTGGAACCCTGGATTCTCAGGATCTGCAGGGGCGAATCGTCATCCTGCACTTTTGGGACTACAAAGACCAGCCGCTCGCGGAGCCGTATGGCCAGACAGGCTATCTGGACTTCTTATTCAATCAGCGAAAGAAGCTTGGAGTTCAGGTCGTGGGTGTTGCCGTCGGCGCGGACCTGCAAACGGCTGATGGAGTGTCTCGCGGTAAACGGGCGGCTCGGAAACTGGCCGAATTCATGAACATCACCTATCCCATCGGTTACGACGACGGGTCACTCCTTCGTGCTCTCGGTGATCCACGAGACGCCAATGGCAACCTGCCGCTTTGGATTGTCATTGGGCGAGACGGCACGATAGCGCACTATCACGCAGGATTCTATGAAGTTGACGCTACCCGAGGATTGAGTGAACTGGATGCTGTGGTGTCCCGACAAATCAAAACACCTTCACAGCAATAGTTCGGCTGCCGGGACAAATTACAAAACGCGGCAGATGAAAACTTTCAGATATTCAGTTTCCGGGCAGGTCGGCATTACCGGATGGTCCATTGGTTGACCATGCGTTTCCAATATCTGCACGGCCCGCCGACTTTGACGGGAGGCCTCTGCAAGCATTTCTCGAAATTCTTCCCGCGCAACCAGCCCGGAACAGCTGCATGTGACAAGAATCCCACCAGGTTTCAGTACTTGCATCCCCTGCATGTTCAGACGCAGATAGCCATTCAATGCTCGTTCGATCCCACCGCGGGTTCGAGCCATGCGAGGTGGGTCCAGAATGACGACATCGAAGGTTGTGCCCTGCCCCGCTAATTCTTCGAGAGCATTTTTGACATCCGCTTTCATCCAGCGGCAATGCCCCGCAACGCCATTCAGTTCTGCGTTGGCTGCTGCCAGAGTGATCGCAGCGTCGGAAGAATCAATCCCAAGTACATTTGCAGCACCGCCACATTTTAAGGCGGTGATACCGAACCCTCCCGAGAAACAGAAGGCGTCCAGGACCTTTGCGTTCCTGGTAAAACGGCTCACTGCCAATCGATTGTCGCGTTGATCGAGAAAACAGCCGGTTTTTTGCCCCTGCTGAACATCGACCCCATACTGAACACCGTGCTCTTCGATGAACAGAGGACGTGGCGGTTCCTGCCCTGCGATCAGCCCATCGACAGCTTCCAGTCCTTCTGCCTCGCGCATTCCTTTCTCCGTGCGGAGCCAGATACCGCGGGGGTCAGTGCACGACTGAAGGGCGTCGATAATCAGTTTCCGATGCTGATAAAGAGCCAGACTGGTAAACTGCACAAGTGCAAAACCGGCGTACCAATCAACCGTCAGTCCGGATAACTGATCCGATTCACTGAACACAAGGCGGCAACCTGTTCGATCACTGGCTAAGTCAAAATGATCGCGTCGAGCGGCAATCGCAGTTTCAATTTTTTGTTTCCAGAAGTCTCCGGCCAGCATCTCGGCTTCGTTCCAAGTGTACAGACGCAATCGAATTCTGCTGTTGTTGTTGTGGAGCCCGGTCGCAATAAACTTCCCTTCTGACGTCAGGAGACGGACAGGTGTGCCGGGAAGAATTGAGTCTTCTGAAACTGGACTCCCGGCGCCGTCTTCAAACCCGCGAATCGCCCCCGGAAACACCCATGGATGTCGCCCGAAAAATGGCTGGGCTCGGCGAGGCTGCAGGTACGCAACAGGCAAAGTAGCAGGGATGTTGAACTCCGTCGGCAATGACGGGGCTGACGGCAGTTCATTACCAGCCTTCGGTTGAGCATCGGACATGGAGCAATGAGTTCGATTCTGTTTGAGTATTAGCTAACGTCTGAATTTGCAGCACGACAGGCGTTGAAAAGATTTCAACGATCTCAAGAAAGTCAGATGAATTGATTCAGGGAGGCATCTTTCCGACGCCCGGGTCCTGTCGAGCTACAAAACGATTTCCGTCGCGACTTTCAGAGGCCCCGGAAATGCCGTTCCGCGTGGTGACCAACCCAATCCCTGATTTCACAAGGCATCTTCCTCGTCGCTGTTTGTCTTTTCGCCTCGAAGCCAAAGTGAAGGTCGTCTCCGGAAATTCCGGTGATAGCCGGGACAATTAAAACGTCTTTGAAAAGAAACGCTGCAAGAGTTCACCGGCGAAATCTTCTAGGACCGTTCATTCAGAACGCGATGCTCCATTTCCTCGAGATATGCAAGCAATCGGTCCCGTTCATTCGCCAAATGTCGCACGCGAAGCAACGACTTCACGCGAGTTCGCAATTCAAGCCGGTTCACTGGTTTTGTAAGGAAATCATCGCATCCTGCTTCAACAGCCTTTTCGATATCTCCCATTTCATTTAATGCGGTGACAATCAGGACCGGAATTGCGCGTCGAGACGGGTCCGCTTTTAATTGAGCACACACTTCGTAGCCACTCATGCGAGGCATCATGATGTCTAGCAAAATCAAGTCGGGCTGGTGTTCGTCAACCATTTGCATGGCTTGATGACCGTCATTGGCCATCAGGATATCGTACCCTTCGTCTGCGAGGTAAGCTTCCAGTAGCTCGCGGTTCTGCTGAATATCGTCCGCAATCAGAACTCGTGACGATGAAATGTCGATTTCCTGATTACTCATCTTAAAGTGTTCCTGTTTCGGCTCAGCAGAACCCTGCCCTGCACCGCCCGACCAATTGACTCAGATCCGCTCGACAGAATTGCCACCAGCGAAGCGACTTTATTCCACGGGTCCGCGAAGTATAGCCCAATGCCGAAACTTCGAAAATGAATGCTCACACTTGTCTGATTTCGGAAATACGCTGACCCACAGGAGCCCGGAGTACGTGTCCGCCGTCCCACCTACGAGCGTGACTGCTGAGCCAAAGTGCCTTCGATTAACCGCCTGAGCGCCAGCGGCTGAACTCCACCCCTGAATCTAATCCTGCCATCAATTTCGATCACGGGCACAGACTCGCCGAATTGTCGCTGCAATTGATCGTTGCTGTCGATATCGATGATTTCAATTTCAGGCAGGCTGGCCTCTTCACGCAGAATGCTCAGTGTTTCGTCGCATAAGTGGCATCCCTGACGCGTGTAGAAACGCACCCGGCTGAAAGGCGAATGAATCGTCATCCGCCGTGCCGCAACTGCCTCTGGACGAGGCGTCTTCAGCATCGCCGCCGCTCCCCCAAAAATCATCAGGCACACCAACAGATGAAAGGGCCGCATTTGATGCCAAAAAACCGGCATATCGAACAAGTGCATCTCAGCACGATCACAGAAAATCAGCACGGCGAGGATCGAGCCCAGGACCATCAGAATGGTTCCCAGCCAGCCGTTCATGCGTTGCGCAAACGCAGCGGCTTCTGCATCTGATAACGAATCTTCCTGCGTTCCTGGTTCATCGGTCATAAAACCACATCGTTCAACGGTACATCGGCGTGAGTGAGTATCTGAACCCGAATCATATCAACCGAACGACAAATTTCGAAATTACCGCCAGCATCCGAGCCTCAAGATTTCAATCCTCCCGATTGCTTTGCATACCTTCGCGGCAGGCATGAGCCATCCGAAAGCAAACGGCCGGCAGCGGCACAACATCTTCATTCAACAAGCCGTTAAAATGGAGCCACGGACGTCACTGCTTGAAAAGCAGGCATAGTCATGAGAACATGAAGGGACGGCTTCGCGAACCTGGTCCTCTCCCATCTCTTATCTCAATCTCAGAGTCTGATGTCCGGCACAATCACATTACCGGCGTTTCTCGAAACATTATCTCGCAGCAAACTGCTTGATGAATTACAGACCGCCAGAATGATCGCCTGGCTGAGCAGCTCGATGCCCTATTCGGCTGATGTCAGCGAACAGTCTCCATCAGGGATCCCGGCCGTCAGGGATTGTAATACGACCTCTGCAGAGCAGCTTAGCCACTGGCTGCGAACCCAGGGCTGGGTAACCGCCTGGCAAAATGACAAGCTGCTTCAGGGTAAACATCGTGGTTTTCTTCTGGGAGACTATATCCTCGAGGAGAAGATCGCTCGGGGTGGAATGAGCACAATTTATGCCGCCCGGCACCGAATCTCCGGATTACGGTACGCACTGAAAGTGCTCCCTCTATCAAAAACACATCGGGCCTCCTACCTGCCTCGATTCAAACGAGAAGCTCAGCTTGCCGTACGTCTTCAGCATCCGAATATCGTTCGCGTTTATCAGTTGCACGAAGAGAATGACGGCAGGAACGACGTCTACTTCATGGCGATGGAACTGCTGCCTGGCAGAGACCTTTACGACATTGTCAATGCCGACGGTCCCCTGCCCTGCCGCCTTGCCGCAAGCTATATCGAACAAGCCGCACGTGGACTTCAACATGCTCATGACACAGGTCTGGTGCATCGAGACATAAAGCCGGGAAATCTGTTTCTGCACGATGATGGTACGATTCGCCTGCTGGACCTTGGGCTCGCAAACGACTACGACAGCGAGGAAAGTCTGACTCGAGACTATAACGAGAGAGTACTTGGCACGGCTGACTACTTGTCGCCGGAGCAGGCACTGGACAGCCACCTTGCTGATGCTCGGTCCGACATCTATGGCCTTGGCTGCACATTCTATTTTCTGTTGACGGGACGCCCTCCATTTCATGAAGGCTCGCTCGCCCAGCGAATTCTGGCTCATCAGTTAAAGACACCGAAGCCCGTCTCTGACTTCCGGAATGATGTTCCAAAACAGTTGACAGAACTCCTTCAGGATATGATGGAAAAAAGCAGTCAGTATCGAATCCAGTCGGCTCTGGCAGTTGCCGATCGGCTGCAATCGTGGCTGCTGGCTGCTGCAAATGCTGCAGAATTTGATCGGCGGCCCCAACCATTGAATTTGTGGAAAAACAATCAATGTCACTCTGCCGAACCGAGTGAGATCCGGCACCGGGGCTCTGGCAACCAGGCGAAGCACAGAGGAGACAACGAGAAAGGTGCCAGACCGACCGAGCCAGCTTCGCCTGCCGGACGGTCCTTTGATCAGCCGACGGATCCCGTACGCTCCCTTCATTCAAACACGACACCACTCCATCCGGACGGCGCACGAACAGCGACAAAAGTCGTGGATCTGCAAACAGATTCGCCTGAGCCAATGCAACCCGACCTGGATCTCAATAAAGACATGATCGAGGACCTGCTTCGGGATGTCTTCCCGGAGCATCAGTGCCGCGAAACAACCCAACTGGCTACCCGTCCGGGTTCGGAGGCGATACAGCAACCAGAGAAATCCATCACCGCAGAAATCTCAAAAGGAATAATCGCATCCCGGCGAATTTCCAGAATCAAATCCAGCGGCCTCTATCACCGCCGCTACCAAAGTTCCTCTCCGCGGCAAGAACAGTCTGCGGCAGGCAGAATCGGCCTCTGGTGCGCCGTGATCACTCTGCTCGGTGCAGTCGGAGTGGCAGTTTACACAGTGTGGTACTACTAAGGTCCTGCATCATCGAATGACTTCGTACAACATGATGCCATTGATTTGCCCTGAGATGTTTATGGAATCGTAGCCAGCCCAGCTGCGCATCAATTCCAGCTCCTGTGTTGAAAAGGAATCAACCGGACGCGACATCAGCACCATCGGTTCTGATAACCAGCCGTCTTCCACGAGCTTCTCGAATCTCGATGGTTGTACGTACTCGCAGTAGCCATATGACCCGGGAACCCGATAACGGAGTACCTCAAACCAGTTCACCATCACGTGAGTTACGCCGTGTTCACCAAACGACGGGGCATCAGATCTGGTCCATTCTTCGAAAATGTTGTCGTCAAAAACTGTATTGTATGTCACCTGGAAGTTCGCATCGAAAACCTGAGCCTCACCAACCATCAGCACGTGCGAGTCCTTCGGCAATCGTTCGTTGAGAAACCTGAAGTCCGATCGAATCGGGATCTGTCGGGCTGCCTCGAAGTCCATCAGGCCCGCATGAAAACCAACCAGCGGCAACGTACAAAGCCGGAGATTGAATACAGTACATACGGCAATAATTGTGATGCACGAACGTCGCCAGATTCGAGTTTCAGACGCGTGCCAGGCCCAGCCCGCAGTGACCGACAACAGTGGTATGACTGGAATCCAGAACCTGTCAATCCGATGAGTGAACCCCCACCAAATCCCAAACTGCCAGAGAACCAGGAGCCAGATTGTCGTCAACGTTTTCGAATGCCGGCACATGACGAGCGAAGGCAGCAGGAACGCAAAAAGCAAAGGACTGGTCCAGTCATTTCGCACAGCAGCATCCATTGCATGCCGTGGGATCTGCCACACGTCGCGTTCTGATGGGCCATGGGCTGCTTTCCAGCGAACATCAACATCCGTTGACCATTCCGGACCACCAAACACACTGTAGGCGAGCGGGAACACTGGATTGGCAGTATCTGCGAAATTTCTCGCCAGCCAGGGCCCAACGGTAACCAGAATTCCAGTCCCGAGTACCATCAGTTGACGAACAATCCTGCTCAATCGAAGACGCTGAACGTCCGGCGGTCCCTCGACAGCGATTCTGACGACTCGCCAGCATAGCAGCAGCACGCACGGAAGTATCACGTTTACAAGCCCCGTGTACTTGCATGCCATCGCGCTGCCAGCCATCAGGCCGATCAGGAATAGCCATCGATACCTCGCCCCGACTGCATCGATGCCATCCTCTTTGATCAGGCAAAGCATCACAGTCAGGGCCAGATAGAAGGTCAATGCACCTTCTGCATAAGCGATCAGTGCAATTCGCATTGTCCAGGGAGTTGTCAGATGGATCAGCGTAGAGAGAATGGCCGGCACAAGACCCGCATGGCGGCGTGCGATACTGTAGACGCATAACGAGGTCAGCAGAGAGAAAGTACCAAGGATCAGCTTCCCGGAAATTGCACCAGTCCACCAATCGCCGGAGATCACCATTCCTGCGAGGCTTAACATTTCCGTATGGAATGGAAAGCTGGTGTAGACATTGTGCCGCAGATAATGAATGCGCCCGTCAAGGAACCATTCCTTTGGACCCTGCAGATGGTATTCGCGAACATCGAAGTCGGTCGGCGGTGACATCGCTCCTGTCAGGAGATATGAACCGTAGATGACAGCACCACTCGTCAACACCACGCGAAGCCAGAACGAAAGTGGAACAACCGGCGGCAGACCATCGTCTGCCTGTCGTTGATTCCCGGCAGACTTTCGGCCGTATACCGCCGCAACAATTGCAATCAGTCCTGCGGGCAGCAGTATCATTGCCGGACTGAGTTTCCCCGCTAATCCGGCAAAGAGTGTCGCAAGCGACAAAAGAGACAAGCCAGTTCCAAACTGAATGACCAGCCTCTCGGACCACAAGAGGCCGGATCTGCCCTGCAGCAAAGCTCGCTCGATGGCTCGCCCGCAGCCCCAGGCAAAAAAGAGCAGGAGGAGCGAAGAACCAATTACTTTTTGCCGCTGAAGCAATCGTGATGCAAATGACGCATTCTGAGAAGTCAGGGAGGAAGCGTCATTCTGGACAGTTTCTGCTGCGGTACCGGAATTGTCTGTCAGCAACACCTGGTCAAGCAGCACACCCCAAATATCAGCTCTGCGGATACCTGGATTGTTGGGAAGCACCTGAGAGAAAAAGAGGCTGCAATAAATGACTGCAAAAGCACAAAAGAGCAACAACAACGATCGTTGCACCAAGGTTTTGCCGGCCTCTCCTGACATAACGACCCCAACGACCTGTTTGAAAACACCCTTATTGAATAGGCTTCCAGTTACGTTACGGCACTGATATTTCGACCGCGTAACCAAAATCGCATTCTCAACGTGAATACAAAAAAAAACGGCTTCCGAAATTGCTTCCGGAAGCCGTCACGTTGTTCTGAGTTACAGCGAGGCAGTCTTTACACCGTTGTCGGTGCAGGTCGCCTCAAGTCGTTTCTAGCGAGCCATTCCGAAAAGTCCGGCCAGGCTGCTCTTCGTCTTCGCCTGCGACTTGTTGTGCAGACGAGATGGGAAGAATGCCTGAGGGTCTTCTGGAGGAGCCGGAGCTGGAACTACGTCACCAGCTGGAGTTGGCTGTGGCTGAACCATCACAGGAGCTGAGACTGGTGTGGCAGTGCATCCGCCAGCGGTGCAACCACCGTCATGGCAGCAGGTGTCACCACAGCTGTTGCAGCAGCCATCAACGATCTCGTAGCCACAGGCTTCCAAAGCTTCTTCGGCCTGACGACGTACTGAACGATCGCAGTCAGCCAGAGAGCAGGTCAGAGCAGCAACAACACATGGGCTGCAGCAGCACTTGTTCTTGCGAATCTGGTCACCAATCTCGTCAGCAGCTTCCGTTCGAACTCGTTCGTCAGAGTCATTCAACGCGTAGACGAAAGCGTTCATGATTTCCGGGTTGCAGCAGCAGTTGTATCGGTTACCCAGCTTGTGGATTGCTGAGCGACGATCCTTAGCGTAGCAAGCGGTCATCGATGTGTAGATCAACTTGGCGATCTCACAGCTGTCTTCGTGAGAGCAGCATCCTTCGCCGCAGCTGTTGCAGGCGTTGCCACAGCCAGCTGGTGCACAGCATGATGGGTCACAACCAGCTCCGCAGGCGTTGCCGCATGCATCACCACAAACTGCTGGTGCACAGCATGTTGGATCGCAACCAGCTCCGCAGGCGTTACCGCATGCGTCGCCACAAGCTGTTGCTGGAGCACAGCAGCTGGCTGGTGCACAGCAGCTATCGCAGCAAGGTGGCTTGATGTCAGAACACTTACGCTGATACGTGTACACGTTTCGGTGACACGGTCGCGCAATCGTAGGTTTACAACAGGCTGGCTGACAGTCTTCAGCACAGCCACAGCTCTTACATCCACCCGATCCGAAAAGCCCGGCTTGTGCCGAAGCCATCATCCCGGACAGTGCAATCGCCGCACTGAACATCCTGATCCATTTCATCTTGAAGTGTCTCCTTCCCTAGGAAATCGTTCCTTCGACTCCCTGATTGCCCGAAACGTTCGCCTAACGTTTTTCACAACATCGGCAACATAGATTGCCGAAACCCTCGACCTGCGGCGCATTAGACTGACCTTGTTTAGGGGTCGCTGTAATTCAGAACCTGCGAACGTTCCAACAGGCATCAAAGTCGATTCTTTGTCTTTAACCTGTGTGATCTTGTCGACGTACAGCCTTACTTTGGTCTGTATGCCGGTCGCAGTCCGAGGGACTGGAGAGGTCTATCGTCGAAGCAATTCAGGCGTCTTGAATTCCCGAAGCTGTTTGTACGCCAATTACTTACGTCGATTTTTGGTCCACCTGTACCAATCAGGAAAGATGCGAAATCTAACACGGAAGAAAGGGCGCGTTTCCTGAACGTGGATGCCCGAAAATGGCACTCTGCATGGGGTTTGGCAAGGTTTTCCGCGCGAACCGTCTGTGATCTCTGTATTGACGCACCCTTTGAGTTCCCAATTCTCGCTCGAGTTTCCGCTTGCAAAATACGGGATACTGAATTTGACGCCCCACCGCGCAACAAAAAACCGCAGTGATCCCACGTGTGAATGGAGATCCCTGCGGCAAGTGAGTCAATTCAGTAGGCGAATCTTTATGATACCTGCGTCGCTACCTGATTTCCTTCAGGCAGCTGATACCCATATAGATCGTGAGTGCGCCAGCAAGAATGAACATGATATCAAGCACCATCTGGCTGCCAAATGGCATCCCCACCACCATGTCGAGGATGGATGCAATCACCATGAAACCCGCGACTCCTATGGAGCCAAAAACAATATTTCGGGCTTTCGATGCCATTTGTACCTCTCTCTGCAATTCAAGATTCGCCCAGACACCCGGAACACGATGAGTATAAGTCAGAGTCGGCAGCGGATACCAGTATCTTTGCACCCCTTCCCCCCCCTGATGTCAGGATGAGGAGTTGAGCAGAAAAAACCGCAGAACCCTCAAATGTGGTCGATCCCATTCATGCAGCATTTGCAACAGGCTGTCGACGCGGCAGTCGAATCCTGAACGTACTGCCCTGCCCTCGACCATCGCTGGTCGGGACAATCGTCCCATGGTGATCTTCGACCAGGCGATGGGTGATGAAGAGACCTAAACCAGTCCCCTGCCCTGTGTCTTTAGTCGTGTAGAACGGATCAAAGATGTGTTCCAGCGTCGTTTCGTCCATCCCAATTCCATCGTCCTGAATCACAATGTTGACAAAATCGACCTGCTCCTGAACGCAAACACGTACGTGCCCACCAGCCCCCGTCGCCTGGAGCGCGTTGGCAAGCAGATTCAACATGATCTGCTTAACCCGGGTCGAATTCATTTGAATGGTCACGGGAGTATCCTGCCGGAATTCGATCGTGCGATCGCTGTAAGTCCCCAGATGACTGAGCATCTCGATGACTTCATGAATAACTCGAGTCAGGTCACCAACACTCATTTCGTATTTTTCGGGACGGGAAAAATCCAGCATCCGGCGGGTAATTTCGCCACATCGGCGAGACTCTGATCGAATCATTGCCAGACGCTCACGCATTTCTTCCACATCCTGAGGAGAGCAATCTGGGTAGTCGTACATCCGCATCTGGATGGATTCGGATGCCATGGAGATGATGGACAGTGGGTTATTGATCTCGTGGGCGACTCCAGCGGCCAGGAAACCAACCGCTGCCAGCCTTTCAGAACGCACAAGTTGTTCGCTCCTCTCTTTGACCATGGCCTGCAGGTCTTCCTTAGACTGCTGGAAGCGATCAGCCATGCAATTGACTCCATCGACAAGGTCGGCGAATTCATCGTGCCATCGGAATGGGTGCCGAACCCGGAATGAGTTGTCCCCATTCGCGATCCGAATGGCATCCTTGGCAATGGCTCTTAAGGGAGCAGACACCCAGCGAAATCCAAGGAAAATTGTGAGGGAGTAAACGCCGATTGAAGTCCCGGCAACAAGCAGGATAACTTGCAGAAGTCGATCCGATCGGCGTTTTTCCTTCTCAAGCGATTGCTTCAACCAGTGCCGTTGCTCGTACGCGGGCAGGTGGTCCAGAAGATTTTGCGCTTTGCCAACGATGACCTGAGCATACGAGCGCAGGTTCTCCAGGGACGCCCTGTCTTCCGCGGTCTTGACGACAGGGATTCGCGGCCCCAGCGCGGCAAGCCTTGCCAGTTCACCAGCCGTCCCATCAAGCCGACTCAGCACATGATTGCGTTGCTGGTACAGTTCCGGCGAATGAGGGAGTTTCTCGATTCGCCCCCGAAATTCTGCGAGTTCCGCGAATGCTGCATCAACGCGCATCGCATAGTTCGACTGCAGAATAGCCACGGCCTGCGGCTGTGAAAGATCCAGTTGCTGGAACAACTGACTGCTGACTCGATGGATTGCGATACTGAGGTGATCGCGATTTGGACTTCGATAAAGGAGAAAGTTCAGATCATCAACGGAATCCTGATGCCAAACGACACCCAGAATGCCCGCTCCTGCGAGAAACAGCATCAAAAGCAGAGCGACAAGGAAGCCAGAAACGAGCCGGCGACGAATTGTGCGGACCAGAAACACGCGGACCTCCCTGCCGACACGAAACACCAATCCCGGACGGGACGCCAGCAGCCGAGTCTCCTTGCTCTGATGCCAGCCACCGTAGTCTATCGGAGGAACAATTCTCCGTGAAGACGGAAACCGGCAGGATCTGCCATTGGGCAGTCGACAACCAGGATTGTGAAAAATACGTGTCTGGCAACGACGGCTTCATACGGTGAAATGACGCGTATTCAGCTGGCGCGAGCCCGCGCGTAAAGCTCATTCATCAGGAGATCAATGGAGCGAGCACGGGACTCCAGCGCCTTGTCGAGCTTCCCGGCTTGCTGGGAGGCGACAGAGCTGCGGCTCAATTGAGTCAGTTCGTCGAAATCCACGCTCCATCCACTGTCCCGCGCCGCCTGAACAAGTTCACCCTGAATCTCAGACAGCTGGTCAAGCAGAACATCATTAATGACAGCGGTTGTAAATCGATACGGACTGGCGTTTGCAATTTCGACGGGCCCGCCTTCGCGACGTTCCAGACCTGCCTCCAGCGTGAACCCTTCTTCAGAATCTGATTCATGCGAGCTGGGTGGCAGCCCACTCCTGCTCTGAATTCGACGAAGAACTTCCAGCACACTCATTGCCGCAATCAGAAGTCCGGAAACCAGAAAGGACCTTTGGGCGACGTATACAACCACGGCAGCAATCAGGCAGAAGAGCTCCAGAACGAAGAACACCGGAGTCTTCCAGGATCTGGTCTGTCGGACCGACATCGGCACTAAAGTATCCGAATCTTGGAATCCAATAGTTCGATCGACTGTCGGACCGCTGATTGCCGGATAATTTTCAACAGAGATCACAATGACCGTCGAATTATCAGATCCGCCACGACAGTTTGCCAGATTCACCAGCAGCCGGGAAGCATCGTTCGTGTCAAGTGACGAAACGATCTGACCTATTTCCTGATCAGAGACATGATTTGACAGTCCATCGGAGCAAAGGACGTAGCGGTCACCCTGCTGAACGGAAAACGGCCCTTCCAGATCAACCTGGACATTGGGATCCGGGCCAACACAACGGGTAATTACGTTTCGCGGGTGAAAGAGATCGACAGTCGCAGATGTCGCTCGTCCTATTTTGATCATTTCCCACTGAAGGCTGTGATCAAACGTTAGCTGCTCAATCAAACCGTGGCGAACGCGATAGATCCGGCTGTCACCAATGTGACCAATGATCAGGCCTCTTGGCGAGAGGCTCAGAGCACTGCAGGTGGTGCCCATGTCTGAATACTCTGGATTCTGCTGGCCTCGATCATGAACCGCCTGGTTCGCAGCCAGCACCGCGGAACGCATCCGTTCCATCAAGTCCACTGTCTTCAGGCCTGAGTAAGCTTCAGGCAAAGTATCGGTGGTTATCCTGCTGGCGAGATCACCGACAGAGTGCCCTCCCATGCCATCGGCCACAACAAACAGGTGCCCCTGAGCGGCCCATTCCTTCAGGTCAGAGCACAGGCGAACCGCAACCGAATCCTGATTCACAGCTCGGCGCATACCCACATCCGTTCTGGATGCGTATTTGACTACCGGCTGATCGGTCATGGTGCAGATATCCGGAAGATGCTTCTCGATCACTCAGCTCTTACTGGTGATACAGCGAATTATGGGCATCTCTTCTCAGGATCGCAAAGCCCGCAGGCAGTCTGACTAACGTTGGGAATCCCAACCTGCGAACACCAGCCGAAATTCAACGTGACCTGAGAGACAATATGACTCGCAGTGTAGTCAGATCCCAGACCACATCAATTGACTGAAAGGGGTCAGCCGCATTATCCCGCCAAATGTGGCGAAGCAACGTCTTTCATTTCAAATATCGGGGCACCTTCAGCGGATCGGCAGGCTTGCGCACACCGCCGCTGCATTCGTCTCAGCGGATAAATCGCGCTGGGTGATCAATCGTTGACCTTGAGACTTCATGCGACATTTGTGGCTGAGCGGCCGGATGCTCGATCGGCGCGCGATCTCTGATGATCACGGAATCCTGGTCAGCCAGGACGCTGAGTCTTACAAGTTCAGCAGTACTGTTCACTCCAAGCTTTCGAGCAGCATTTGCTCGGTGTTTTTCAATCGTCTTGACACTGATTTCGAGTTCCTGGGCGATGCTCTTGTTTGCCAAACCATGAGCAACAAGTGTCACGACCTGCAACTCACGACGAGACAGTCTTCGAATCTGCTGACGAGCGGTTTCGCGACGCGTGACCCACGCCCGGAACGCCGCTTCATCCCCGTGATCTGCGCCGGCAACTGGTTGCGAAGGCGGAGTGTTATAACCTGGGCGAGCGTACTCTGAACCATGGGCAAATGAATAATTGGGCTGGATCATAACTTATTCGTCTCCACAAATGAATGACAGGCGGTTCGCATTGGTACCACCAGGAGGTTGAGGGGAGTACCTGCCCGCAGGCGAATCAGTGATCCACGATTCGAGTCACGTTCCGGTCACCCAGGGCTTGTGATGAGCTCACTGCCGGATCCTGCCGCCTGAGTTTGGTTCGCTTACAGACACCTGTGTATTCGGGCCGGAATGTAACCCTGGTTCACAACGAGACGGAGGAAAACCATTACATCGATAACTTGAGGGCAGTTCCCCTGGATGATTCCAGGTACCACTCCTGCAACAGACGAGCAGACATACCAAATTGCGTGGTTCTCACATGAGATGCGTGAAAACCCTCTCTGCGTGTTTTCACGCATGTACATAGAGAAACTGAGCAGTGATGATTTCCCCGCGTTACGGTGAATCAATCATGGCTGAGTGCTTCCACGCAGTCGTCACCGTAACACACAGCAACCTTTGGGAGGCAGCATTGCGGTCGTCAGGGAACACCAAGGAAACCAGTGATTACGAAGCAATCAACAGGCACCGACGGAACGACATCATACTGCCAGGGCGTCCCTCGTCAGGAGAATGGTCTGTACCCGATCCGGGCCGACAGACACCAGTTCAACGGGCCGACCAACAAGTTCAGAGACAGCGTGCACGTAGTTCCGGGCAGCGACAGGCAGATCCTCGAATCGGGTCACGCCTGTGATGTCTTCCTTCCATCCATCAATGCGGCGCAGTACGGGCCTGGCCGCAGCGAGGTCCTCACATCGGGAAGGAAGATCCCGTGTGATGTTTCCGCGGATATCGTAGGCTTCGCAGATGTACAATTCATCAAAGCCGCTCAGTACATCCAGCAAGGCAATTGCGATGCTGTCGACTCCGCTGATTCGAGCGCTGTACCTGGTCGCGACGGCGTCCAGCCATCCGCAACGACGAGGACGACCCGTCACAGTTCCATATTCGTTGCCCGCCTTACGAATGCGATCGCCGATTTCATTCTCAAGCTCCGTTGGAAACGGACCGCCTCCGACTCGAGTGGTGTAGGCTTTTACAACACCAATCATTTTTTGAATCGCTCGCTCCGGTACACCACTCCCACTATGAATTCCACACCCGGAACTGTTTGAAGATGTGACATAAGGGAAAGTCCCGTGATCCACATCCAGCAGACTCCCCTGTGCCCCCTCGAACAGAATTCGCTTTCCGGATTCCAGAGCGTCCAGCAAGTAGGCCGTCGTGTCTGCCACCATGGGCCGGATACGATCGGCCGCGGCGGAATACTCAGCAATGATTTCGTCCGCGTTCAGCTTCTCACCATCCGGATCGAAAGCATTCAACAACATCTGTTTGATTGGAACAATCTCCCGAACCCGGGCAGCAAATGTGTCCGGGTCGACCAGATCACCAACGCGAATGGCGTGAAATCGACCAACTTTCTCCCGGTAGCATGTCCCGATGCCACGCATCGTCGTTCCAATTGCGGAGCCGCCACGAGTTTTTTCCAGGGCGGCCTCCTCCAGCAGATGCCAGGGGCAAATCACATGGGCTCGATCACTAATCATCAGACGATCGGAAGCGTCCTGTCCCCCGGCCATCAGACCGTCAAGTTCCTTCAGCACTGCCATAGGATTGACGACAACGCCCGGAGCGATCACGGATTTAACATGCCCCTGCAGAATTCCTGTCGGAAGGAGGCTCAGCTTGTAGGTCTTCCCGTCAAACTTGACAGTGTGCCCTGCATTATTGCCACCCTGATAACGCACAACGATATCGTGCTTTTCGGTCAGCAGGTCAACAACTTTTCCTTTGGCTTCATCGCCCCACTGCAGACCAATTACTGATGTTGCCGGCACTATTTCGACTCGCAAATACTGAACGTTTGTAGGCAGGGTTCAACAATCCACACAAAAAGAAACCGGACATCGGCAATCACCGAAGTCCGGAACGTGTGTTGCGAAGCGATTGTACCCTCAATGACTGAAATCCGAAGCCAACAGCCCGGATTTCCTGAGATCAATGCATTCCTTTTGAAACAACGGCTCGCCGCGCAACCAATTCGCCGATCCCGCACCGAATTCTGCAGAAACCCAGACCAGACAACTCTCAGAAAGCAAAACGACGCGAATGTCGTTTGCACAGCCAGACTGCGTCTGTACGTTACGCGAAACATTGCCGTCTGACCGAGAATCACAAACACTGGAATCTCTTATGGCCGAGTGGACTCCCGGCGGAGGCCTTCATTTCGAACTACTCGCAACCAGCAATCGCGCGCGGCGAGGACGTTTTGTGACCGCACACGGCGTTGTGGACACACCGGCATTCATGCCAGTTGGTACACAGGCAACGGTGAAGTGCTGCCTTCCGGATCAAGTCGCCGCGACTGGCGCGCAGGTCGTACTGGCCAATACCTACCACCTGGGGATCCTTGATCGGACTCAGATCGTCGAACGTCTCGGCGGCCTGCACGATATGATGCGTTGGAATCAAACAATACTCACAGACTCCGGGGGGTTTCAGGTCTTCAGTCTGCCCGAGCGTGAAATCACGGAGGAAGGAGTGACCTTCAGCTTCCGGACCAGCCGGAAAGGCGACAGCGAACGAATGACTCTTTCGCCCGAAAGCGCGATGGACATCCAGCGTCGACTTGGGGCAGATATCGTGATGGCGTTTGACGAGTGCGTTGATCATAAGGCGCCACGCAATTACATGTCTCAGGCAATGGATCGAACGCTGAGATGGCTGAAACGCTGCAATCAATGCCCACTTCAACCGCACCAGCACCTTTTTGGAATCATCCAGGGAGGAATGGAACTGGACTTGCGTACCAAGGCTGCAAGGCAGGTCACATCCCTTGATCTGCCCGGCTACGCAATTGGCGGAGTCTCAGTGGGTGAAGGACATGAGGCGATGGTTCGCGTCGTCAAACATACCGCACCATTGATGCCATCAAATCAGGTGCGTTATTTGATGGGAGTTGGATTGCCTGAGGACCTCGTCGCATCGGTCGGTGCGGGGATGGACATCCATGACTGCATCATTCCGACTCGATACGCTCGTGAAGGTACAGTGTTCACGTGGGATGGCAAAATGCGGCTTCAGGACAAGAAATACCGCAAAGACCGCTACCCGATCGATACATCATGCGAATGCCTCGCGTGTTCCGGCAGCTACAGTCGAGCGTACCTGCGCCACCTTTTGTTCGCTGATGAACCTCTGTACGGCACCCTCGCCACCCTGCACAACCTGCATTTCTACCAGGATCTGATGCGGGCGATGCGGTTGGCGATTGAAGAAGATCGCTTCGATGAATGGGCGGAATCTTTCCTGCGGAGGTACCTGCCCTCAGCGTCTGCGGCAAAGCGGTAGCTCAACTCCCTCCCCGCATTCAAAGACGAAGACAAAGACGAAGGCCGTTTGTTGGCGCCAACAAACGGCCTTGCTGTTTTGAATTGGAATCGTCAGTGGGTTCGCTTACAGGATCGCTCGAATCTTCTGAAGGAATTCGGCGTTCGTTGGAAACCGTTCCATCGTCTTGATGAGCTGTTCCATTGCTTCAACGGGGCTCAGGCTGATCAAACTGCGACGCAGCATGGTTGTTCCGTCAAGAACCTCAGGAGAGAGGATTTTCTCTTCACGACGAGTGCCGGAACGGCCAATGTCGATCGCTGGCCAGATTCGACGGTCTGCAAGGTCGCGGCTGAGCACCATCTCCATATTGCCGGTGCCTTTGAATTCCTGAAAGATTGCTTCATCCATTCGACTACCGGTATCAATCAGAGCCGTACCGCAAACAGTCAGCGATCCGCCCTCGTCAAACCGACGAGCTGTGCCGAATAGTTTCTTGGGAATATCGAGAGCCCGAATATCCAGACCCCCGGTCTGTGTCCGTCCGGTGTTGCTCCACTTGTTGAATGCTCGAGCAAGTCGAGTAATACTGTCCAGCAGAATGAAGACATCCTTCCCCTCTTCTGCTAATCGCTTACCACGTTCAATGATCAACTGACTGATCCGAATGTGACTTTCGACGTCATTATCGAGTGACGAAGAGATAACTTCGCCGTTCACATAACGCCGCATTTCCGTTACTTCTTCCGGACGCTCGTCGATCAGCAGGACCATCAGATGAATCTCAGGATGATTCTCGCTTACGGAGTTGGCAATATCCTGAAGCAACATCGTTTTGCCCGTCCGCGGCGGAGCCACGAGCAAGGCACGCTGCCCCTTACCAATTGGGCACAGCAGGTCCATAACCCGCATGGTGATCGGACGCGGACCAGTCTCTAGCCTGATTTGTTCGAAGGGATTAATTGGAGTCAGTTCATCAAAGTGTTTCACGTTGACGAACTCTTCCGGGGTGAAACCATCAATGGTCTCCACATCCTTCAGTCGAGGCCCCTGATTTCGGCTTCCCTGCCCGACTTCCCCCTTAACCAGAACACCTTCACGAAGCTGATATTTTTCGACAACTGAACTGGAAACGAACGGGTTCGAATCTTCAGCGGCATAGTTTTTCTTCGGGTCACGTAGAAAACCGTATCCCTTGGGATGAAGTTCAAGCACACCTTCAAACGTGCCCTCGATCACCTCAGTCGACGCCTGAACTGGTCGCGAACGTCGCATCCCGGGGCCCCCCACGCCGGATCGACCGGGACGGTTGTCAGGACCACGGCGAGGCCGTTCATCATTTCGCCCGCCGCGTCGACGCCCACCACGCCCTCGCTGGCCGGGTGGATCCTGGCGGATGCTCGCACCACCTCGCGGCGCCTGCCCGTTATCTCCGACGGGTCTGTCAGCACGATCCGGGCCGCGACGGCGACGACGACGGCGGCGGCGGGGACGGCGATCTCCGTCTTCACCGGCATCTTCACCGGATGCTGCAGGCGGGCGGTCTCCATCCGAATCCCCAAAATCAATTTCATCCGTACTGAAGAACGCCATTTGCCGTGGTGCTGACTTCGACTCGGCTTCCGGTGCATCATCAGCACCACCAGAAACAGAATCCGACTTCGGCTTCCGGCCTATTGATCGCCTTCGAACACCCTCGGACGGGGCTTCGTCTGAATCCGACTTCACATCCACATTCGTATCGGGCTCCGCTTCCACGGTGCGTTTCCGGGTCGACTTGCGGACGGCCTTCCGAGGCTTGCGAACGGGAGCCTCCTCGCTGTCGACCCCATCGCCAAAATCGTCGGCAGAATCGTTCAGTTTGCGAGAGACGACTTCTTCCACTTCAACATCGTCGGCAACCTTACGCGTACGCGTTGTGCGGGTTGAGGCAGTTGCTGTTTTCTTTCGCGCTGTCGTACGCTTGCGAGCTGGACGAGCGGCTGTTCCTTCTGAAGACTCGGAACTGCTGGTGGGCATAGACTTAACCTAACTGAAGCGGCAGATTTGGAGCGACGCGTGGCCACTCAACTAAAAGAATAGATCTTCTGCATGCACGATGGAGTCGGCAACATTGCAAGCCGAGGAATCGCGGACCGTATAAAAGGAACTAACTGCATGCGGAACCAAAAGATGCCGAACGGATCGGCCATTGGGAGACAACAAAGATCGGCAGGTACGCTCGGTATCCGGAACGGAGATCAGTTTCCATTCGTCCGGGATTCTCACAGGAACGCAACGCTGCAAATTGAGGGCCTGGCCTCGATGGAGATGTATCGAAACGCCTTTGTTCCCGGCGGTTGCCCGACAGAGAACAGAAATGGAGAATGCTCTTCAGGCCTGTCTGGACTACGAACCACCACGCCGACCCAGATTGTACAAATATCTGTAGTCGTGTTCTTCGAATCACCACTTCGAAAAGACACCGGGGGTCGCGTTCTGAGAAGAAGGCGAGAAGCGAAACTGCCTATTGCTGACTGACCCTGAAAAAACCAATCGGAAATCATGCCAGAATTCAGCACTGGCAATCACCAACGAGTTTAGTGAGCTCAGACAGCGTGGAGCCCAATCAGGCAGCTCCGTGAGCAACACAAGTAACTTGAGGCTGCAAATCTGACTGCAGCACCATCAGCACCACGATTGAGGTCTGACGAAGTCTAGTATTAACGGTTCGAAAATCTGTGTCAATCGATCTCTGCCAGGTTCAGAAAAACATTTTTCACCAGGAAGACCTTCGTTTCCATCATATTCGGCAAAATACTACTGAAAACGCGTCCCCTGAATCTGATCGATTCTGATCGCCTGGCGAATTCGAGTGTACTTCAGCGGAGATTCCTTGAACGCATTCTTGTTTTCAAGGCTGCTGAACAGGTACAGCTGGTTGTCGAAGAATGCGCCGTAGCGAATGCTGCCCGTGACAGCTTTCTGAGCAGACAGCAACACAACGGGATCGCATCCCAGATTACTGGGAGCAAATCGAACCGGGTCTTCCGCAAAACGATCTCTCGCAGCTTCATCCGAAAAGTAGTAGACAATGCCCTTGTACGTCGAATTGATCGTCGGGTCCCCCGGTACCCATTCCCGCGACTGATTCAAACGGACTGGACAAAAGCCTTCCAGACCAACCAATTCTACGGGGGGCTGTGACTTCATTTCGGATTCAGTACCAGACGGCTGCTGTTCAGCAGTTTCCGAAGCAGAGACCCCATTATCCGGCTCTTCTGCGGCAGCTAACTGCATGCTGCTCCGATAAGAAGCCCCGTCTTCTGATAGTCGACGAAGCAGGTCCCCGTATGCGAACGACGACAATTTACCGATATTCAGCGTACGTACCTGCCCGTCGGGCATCACAGCAACATCACGAGGAATCGTATCGGCTCCATAGCGTAAACGCAGATCATCGCGCTGCGTGATGTCAATCGACACGCTGACGATTCCGTCCCCCAGCAGCCGCAGTATATTCCCATCGCGAAATACCGTCCGCTCCATTTGCAGACACGGACCGCAGTACGGAGACTTGAAGTGAATCAGCAACGGCTGATTTGTCTCAAGTGCTAATTGTCGGGCCGACTCAAAGTCCGGATACCAACCCGTATGCTGGGCCTGTACCGGAACCTCAGCGAAACACGTAATAACTGCTGCGAAAACTAAAGTACGGATCATCCGTTTCTCCCGTGGCCATCATTCGCGCACGGCGCGGTGGTGTAAGCGAGTGAGACTGACTGAGCTATCGGCGGAATTTGCAACGTGCTCGCAGGCGCCGCAGGAACGAACAGTGGCTTTGAGAATGATTCCTGCAATTCAGGACGTCATCTTCCGAACAAACCGAGCTTACTGCTTTGGCAATCCCTGCCGGTTATTGCATTCAATCACACCGGAGGTATGAGGGATCAGGCGACACTAACGCTCAGATGAAGCCGCAGTTAACGATCGCAACATTCCCGACGCCTTATGCAGCGTCTCGAGGTATTCATCATGAGGTTGCGAATCCGCTACAATTCCGCCGCCGACTGGAAACTGGACCAGACCGTTCTTCAATGTGAACGTTCTGATTAGCAGGCTGCTGTCCAGATCACCGCGCGGTCCCACGCAGAACAAACTACCACAGTAGGCTCCGCGTACAGTTGGCTCCAATTCTGCAATGATCTGCATGGCTCTGATCTTCGGCGCGCCAGTGATTGATCCCCCCGGGAAACAACCGGCAATCAAATCCCAGACATCGCATTCCGGTCGCAGTTCCCCCACAACGGTCGAAACCAGATGCTGGACCGTTTCAAATCGTTCAACCTCGCAAAGCCCCGTAACCCGAACACTACCCGGGCGACACGACCGGGATAAATCATTGCGCAGCAGATCAACAATCATGACGTTCTCGGCCCGATCTTTTTCGCTGCTCGTCAATTCGTCCGATGTAAACAGATCTGCAATCGGTGACTGCTGCCGGCGACGGGTCCCCTTGATGGGACGGGTTTCAACATGACGACCGTTTGAAATCTTCAGGAAGCGTTCCGGAGATGCGCTCACAATGGCAAAATCCGGCTGAATGAAAAGGCCGCAGAAAGGTGCGGGATTCATTGTACGGATGCGTGAATATAACTCGATCGCATTCCCCTCCCACTTTGCTGTCAACCGCTGAGATAAGTTCGCCTGAAAGATATCTCCGGCGCCGATGTACTCGACAACACGACTGACGGCGCGTAAGTACTGTTCCGGCTCGAAGCTGGACCAGACACTCGGCTGGATCTCATGTCGCGGCGCAGGGCTCCTGATGCTCTTCAAAACTGGCGGCAATGGAATCGCAGCACGGTGACCCGACATCAATCGCTCTCGGACCCATTCCATACGTGATTCCAACTCCCTTTCATCCGGATCAGAACGACCTGATTCCGGATTCCGGATCGCCAGCACGTAAATCGTTATCGATTTGCGAATATGGTCCCAGCAAAGACACCAGTCAAACAGACCCGCGACAAGCGGAGGTGTTTGGAAGTCATCGATGGCGGGACGAGGAAGATGTTCAAAGGCTTCACCGAATTCATACGAGAGGAAACCGGCGATTCCACCGCAGAATGGTGGCAACGTCTCATCAGTGGTTTCCGGCAGCCGCGATTGCCAGCCTCTGAGTCGCGTAAAGACATCGTCGCCGTACTGAACAGACTCCAATCGAAGAGTTTCGACAGGATCGCCAGTCAGAAAGGTATAGCGAGCGTCACGGGCTCGTATTTGCGATGCGCTATCCAGCAGCACCAGGAATGGCACGTCGCCAAAACGGCGAATAGCCTCTTCCACGGAAAATTCTGCTGAGAGTTCCGACTTTATGAAAGACCGTGACACGAATGTTGTACCCATCTGGAAAAGATGCTGTCTGGACGCATCAGCTTAGCAAATTTCAACTGAGTTCTGACTAATCGAACAGTGAACAGAACCTCATTTCCTGATTGCACGACGCCATGACCATGACAGGCAACCTCATGCTGTTTCATCAGACACAGGGCTTTCTCCTCACAACCAATCCGAATACGCTGCACGCAGTCAAGAACTGAACCGGCAAATGGGTGGAATACTGGAGGCAAAGAATGCACGAACTGAAAGTTGCTGCCAATGGGCTCTCATTCAACATGGCAAAACTGATATCCGGACGACCACCACTATTGATGCTGCATGGAGTAACCAGACGCTGGCAGACATTTCTTCCTTTAATGAATGCACTGGCAGCGCGATGGGATGTCTACGCGGTGGATTTCCGAGGCCATGGAGGATCTTCCAGGTCCACCCACTACAGAATCATGGATTACACCAGTGACATTATTGATTTGATTGCCACAACGTTTGAAGAACCGGTTGTCATCTACGGCCATTCGCTGGGTGCGATGGTTGCAGCCGCAACAGCCGCCGCCATCGGGGGTACCGCGAAAGCTGTGATCATGGAAGATCCGCCAATGAACACGATGGGCCCGGAAATCTCGGGAAATATCCTTCATAGTTTCTTTGCCGGTCTGGGACGGTTTGCCGGTGACCAAAGGTCAACCTCCAGCGTCGCAGCCGACCTCGCGGAAATTGAATTATTTGACCCGGCCACATCCGGAACCACACGTCTTGGAGATATCCGCGATGAAGTTCAGCTTCGATTCACAGCCAGGTCGCTTCGCTCGGTCGACCCCGGAGTCTTCGAACCGATCTCTGACGGCAAATGGATGGAGGGTTATGATACCAGCCGCATCTTTTCATCGCTTCATTGCCCTTCTCTGCTGTTGCAAGCTGATCTGTCAGCAGGGGGCATGCTGACAGAAGCAGATGCGGCGATGCTCAAACAGCTTTCACCGGACTTGACCCGCGTTAGACTTTCGGGTGTTGGACATGTCATTCACGTCGCAGCCACTCAGGCTCTGATCAACCACGTCACTGCGTTTCTGGAATCAATTTGACCGATGTATCAACGGTGATTTTCGATGAGGCTGCGATCAGGCTCCTGTCAGTTTCCTGTTGAACACTCCTTCGTTAATCGTCGGGCGTTCTGGTCGACCTTTGTGGTTATAGGTCAGCTGCATGTTGTCAATTCCAAGCAGGCCAAGAATCGATGCATGAATATCTTTGACATGCATCTTGTCATCAACAGCATACAGTCCAAGATCATCCGTCGCACCAATCGTCTGACCTCCCTTCACGCCCCCACCCGCCATGAAAATGGAAAATCCGGTTGGATTGTGGTCGCGTCCGTTCCCTTTTTCGCTCATCGGAGTTCTTCCGAATTCGCCCCCCCAGATCACGAGGGTCTCGTCCAGCAGCCCACGCCGTTTGAGGTCCTTGATCAACCCGGCAACAGGCTGGTCCATGGACTTACAGAGTCGAGAGTGATTTGCTTCGATGGCGGCATGCGAGTCCCATTTGCTGCCAGTCCCGTTGTAAAGCTGAACAAAACGCACTCCGCGTTCGACAAGTCGGCGGGCCAACAAACAGTTGCGGCCATAGACTTCAGTTTCCTTCTGATTCATGCCGTATAGTTGCTGGGTTTCGGCCGTTTCGGACTGCAAATCGACCGCAATCGGTGCCTGAGCCTGCATTCGAAACGCTAATTCATAGCTTTGAAGCCGCGCGTCCAGTTCAGATTGCTGAGGGCGCATCTTTGAGTAGTTGCTGTTGAATCGCTGCAGAACGTCCAGTTTCAGAAGTTGCTGCTCCTTCGTGATACCTTTTGGTGAATGAAGATTCGAGATGGGTTCGTCGCTGTTACCCGCAAGCTGAACACCCTGGTACGTCGCAGGCATAAAGCCGCTCCCCCAGTTGCGAGTTCCATTCACCGGGCGCCCGTTGCTGTCGCAGATAACGACAAAAGATGGAAGATTCTGATTGGCTGACCCCAATCCGTAATTGACCCAGGATCCGAGCGAAGGACGTCCGGCAAAATTGATGCAGGTATTCATCTGACACACACCGCCGGCATGGTTAATGCCATTCGTCCAGCAACTTCGGATAACAGCGATGTCATCCATACACGACGCGATATTTGGTATCCACTCAGAGGCCCACATTCCGCTTTCGCCGTGTTGAGTCCATTTACGAGGGGCCGCCAGTAAAGGTGCGCCCTTTTCTCCCATGGCAGTAATGGGTTCACGAAAACTTGATGGAAGTGGCTGGCCCGCTAATTCGTTCAGAAGTGGTTTGGGATCAACCAGATCCAGATGACTGGGCCCGCCTTCCATGAAACACCAGATCACGCTCCTGGCTCGCGCAATTCGGTGCGCAATCTGACGCTCCGCGGCGGATGCAGCGTCCTGTCCGACCATCAGGTCCAAAGCAAGTGCCCCAAACCCCATGCCGCTGGATTGCAGGAGTTCTCTTCGAGTTGTGACAAACTGCATGATGGAGCCCCGACTGCCTCTTTGTCTTGTGTAGCGAGACCTGCCATAACTGACAGATCGTTCTGGCGTGATGTCCGAGAATGCTCGGCTAATCAACGTAAAGGAATTCGCTGGAATTAAACAGGATATGGCAAAAGTCAATCAGTCGAGCGTCGGGTTTCTCCGATCCCGGGTCCCCGCTGCCGGACTCACCTGAACGCGTCGATAATTGTGATTCTTCTCCCCCCTGCGAAGCGAGCTGAAGTTCGGTCGCGGAGTTCGAATCGATGAAAGCAAGTGAATACGACAATTCGTCGTCGGTTGGTGGTCGGCCCCATGCCATTGTCACTGCAGACACAACTCTCTCCTGATCTGTCGCACAGCTTGCGGCAATTCTTTCTGCAAATTTCGTCGCACGTCCAATTGGATAGTCTCCATTAATCAACAACAGAGACTGAATTGGCGTTGTTGTTGAGGTACGTTCTGACGTGCTCTGCAAACCGTTGGCGATGTCGAACGCGGCCATAAAGGCATCAGGAGTATTCCGGAAGCTCTTCACGTAAATTGCCCGGCGCGGCGATTTCGTATCGACGCTTGGTCCTCCGGATTCATGCTGAAGCTCGCCACTGCAAGTCAGCATACTGTCGCGAATCTGTTCTGCTGACAGGCGCCGGATTCGAGACCGCCAGAGCAAATTGTCCGCGAGATCGATCGCCTGCTGACGTGAGGCATCAGGATGATGAGCCGATTGCTGCCAGGTCGCGGATTCAAGAATAAGTCGATGCAGATGTTTCATGCTGCAACCATGATCCACGAACTCCAGCGTCAGCCAGTCCAGCAATTCCGGATGAGTTGGCTGCAGCCCCAGTTTACCGAAATCATTCGCAGTGCCTGCGATCCCCTGTCCAAAATGCTGTTGCCAGATGCGGTTGACAATGACCCGCATGGTCAGGGGATTATCAGGACTGCTGATCCACCGCGCGAGTTCGGACCGGCGGCCGGTTGAGTCTCCAACAGGCGGAATCCCGGGTATCAGTGATTCAGCATTCGCTGGCGCCATGACCGTCAGGTAGCCTGGTTCCACCGGATCGGCGATGGGTGAATCCGGAATCAGCGTTGGAGCCGTTGCTCCGTCAAAGTCGGTCACTGTCATTAATGGCGGAAGTGGTTTCGGCCGGATGTGGTCAAACTCCGCCAGCTCTTTCTTCAGGGCATCGTATTTCTCCTTGTCCTCCTTCTTCATGCTCTTCAGCGGCCCTCCCCCCTCCTCTTCAAACTGTCGAGAAATCAGGTAGGCCATTTGATGCTCCCAGGAAGTCCGTTCGCTCTCAGGCTTGTGGAAGCAGGCTTGAATATCCAGCGGAAACTTGTCAACAGTCGACTTCCATTTGCGATCATTGTAGGGCCTGACCAACGTTTCAATTTCTGCACGAATGGAAGTGGTTGCTTCTTCCCACCTGGAGAGCTGAGCTGCATAGGCCTGTTTTTCAGCCGTTGTCGCGCCGACGATATCATCGCGCCAGATCACAGGCTCAAAAAACGACCGCAGCTTGTAATAGTCAACCTGAAGGATCGGATCAAACTTATGATCGTGGCACTTCGCACACCCCATACTCAAACCAAGAAATGCGTCTCCGGTGACATCCGTCATCTCGTTCATGATGTCGTTCCACAGTCCGCGGGCGTCACGCTGGTTGTATTCGTAAATACCAAGTCGCAGGAAGCCAACAGCTGCCAGATGCTCTGGATTATCCTGACCGATTTCATCACCAGCAAGCTGTTCTCGAACGAAGTCCGGATAGGGTTTATCACTGTTGAAGGCATTAATCACGTAATCTCGATACCGCCAGATATGCGGCCGGTAAGCATCCTGATTCCATCCATCCGATTCGGCGTAGCGAACAACATCGAGCCAGAAGCGAGCCCAATGTTCACCATATCTCTGGTCGGCAAGCAAGCGTTCAACAAGTTCATTCCAGGCTGTCTCGAATCCTTTGGCAGCAGAAGCTGCCGTAAAGGCGGAGAGATCTTCTGGTGAAGGTGGCAGACCAATCAGGTCAAAATAAACTCGTCGGACCAAAGTTTGTTCGGAGGCTCGTGGAGCCGGCGTCAGTTTCCGGTTCAACATTCGTTCCAGCGCAAACTTATCGATTTCGTTGGACGACCATTTGTCATCATCAAATGCTGGCACGTCCGGCCGGTGTACCGGCTGGAAGGCCCACCACTGGCGATCTTCATCCGTAATCTCGGAAGGCCCCTCGCGAACCGGCTCGCTGTGCTCTGGCCAGACGGCTCCCATATCGATCCACCGCTGCAATTGGCGAATCTGCTTGTCGCGCAATGGGCCATTGGGAGGCATTTCAAAGCTCTCATACCGCACCGCTTCCATCAGAAGACTCTGATCGGCATGCGATGGAATGATGGCTGGGCCACTTTCTCCACCCTTGAGCACCCAGTCTCGGGTATCCAGACGCAATCCGCCTTCCTGCTTCGCTTCTCCGTGACACTTCACACATTGCGTCGCGAGTATCGGTCGAATCTGCGTTTCGAATTCTTCCGCGGAATATGGCAGCGCCTTTTCATCACCAACGGTAAAGCCGAATGGTATGGCAGAGACGCAAATGCCAATCAGAAACGCCCGTGACAGAGATCGGGCTGAACTGCCGCTGAGGTTCATCGCAATCATGGAAGTGATTCAGGCAGGATTGAGGTGGGAGGGCGAACAGGTTCGCCGGAATAAACGATTCACCCCGTTGAATCAGGGGCTGCTGCGTTCGCGTACAGAATACCAGTTTTCATTGGGCGCGGAACTGCTTAATGTTCGGGTTTTTGAGCTGCAGACACAAGCAAACTACCCGAAACCAGATTCTACGGCCCTGTTCACCCTCCCATTTGGAAAGCTCTCCCCAACATGCACGAAAAACCCTGTGTTTCTGTATGGCTGCCCGGATGGTTTCTGCTGGGAGTTTTACTTGGTGGCTCAGTTGCGGCGGCCGAGAAAGAATCCCATGACGAGCCTGCCAGGCGTCCCAATGTACTTTTCATCGCTATCGATGACCTGAGAAACGACCTCGGTTGCCTGGGCATCACGCATGCCAAAACACCATCACTGGACGCCTTTGCGGCAACTGCCCGGGTATTTTCCCACCACTACGTCCATGTACCTACCTGCGGTGCTTCCCGATGTGCGCTGCTTCGGGGACAGTATCCCACACACGCCGTGCATCTCAGCAATAACGCAATTAAACAGACCCAGAAAGACTGGATACGGCGGAGTCTTCCGGGATGGTTTCAGCAGAACGATTACCGGACGCTGTCAATTGGAAAGATTTCTCACTATCCGGGCAATCTGACCGGAAAGGACTGGAATGAAGGTCCTCAGGAAATGCCCGGCGTCTGGGAACGATCATGGATCCCGAACTCACCCTGGCCCCATTCACAGGCGATGATGCACGGTTACGGGAATGGGCTGGCAAGACGCCCCGGAAAATCCCACCCCTTTGAAGCATTTGATGGTCCTGACGAAGCTTATCCTGATGCCTGGGTTGCCGGGGATGCCATCCAGACTCTGGACGAACTTCAGTCAGGAGAACAGCCGTGGTTCTTCGCTGTGGGTTTCTTCAAACCGCACCTTCCATTCGCTGCCCCGAAACGATGGTGGGATCTGCATGATGCCGACAACCTGGCTGCCCCCGCCGTGACAACGAAACCTGAGGGGATCTCCGGCTGGCACAACAGCGGTGAATTTCGAGGGAACTATGGACACGACTACGAAGATGTCAATGGGCAGATTACGCATCGGGACCCCGCATCGGACGCTGAATATGCAAAGACTTTACGACATGGATATGCCGCTGCAGTCAGCTATGTGGATGCACAGGTGGGGCGTCTGCTTTCGAAACTCGATCAGGTGGACCCACATCGAAAAACGATTGTCGTCATCTGGAGCGATCATGGATTCCTACTGGGCGAACACGCAATTTGGGGTAAACATTGCCTGTACGAAAACGCTGTTCGGTCTCCATTGATGATCCGCCTGCCCGGCCTTCAGAAGGCTGGCGAAATTTCTGAGTCGATCGTCCAGACAGTCGATGTATTTCCAACACTGACAGACCTTTGTGGATTACCAAAGCCTGCTGAATTGGATGGTCAGTCACTGAGACCATTACTGACTGATCCACAACATCCATGGGAACGTCCGGCGTTTGCTTTCTGGACGGGCAACAGGAGATCGATTCGAACGGAAAGGTGGAGATTAATTGTTCACCCAGGGCGCGATACAAAAGCTCAAACGGCAGATGCGTTTGAACTTTTTGACATGCAGTCCGATCCCAATGAATCCACCAATGTGGCCATACAACACCCGGAGATTATTTCCGAGCTGATTGCCGAACTGCCGTAATGAAGCCGATCATCATTTCGTCGTTGCTTTGTTGTCCCCAGCCAATGACCTTTCCGGGATCCGGATTGTTGGGGTTCATCTCTGAATTATCAAAGGTTGCCACGCATTCGATAACGGTTCCCCGGGGAATCGCTTTGGGCTCAGCGAACTCATAACGTAACTGCCAGTTAAAATCGTATTCCGGCACATCAAGCAGCACTTCTCTGGATCCATCCGGGTATCGCGCTTCGTACCGAAAAGACTTGCCGCGAAGATGCATATGAGGCGTCAAAGACAACAGCGAAACATCTTCTGAAATATTCTCATTCGCTCGAACCTGGTAGTCCGAATCACCCGCTGGAATCCGGAACTTGCTGTTCAGGGCTTCAAGCCCGACGACCTCCTGTTTCACATGGTCAGCATCCGTGAACCTGACCCCGATGTAGCTGAGATCCGTTTGTTCCGTCCCATTTGGTGTGTAATGCATTTCGAACAGAATTTTGGATCCTGCAGGCACCTTCATTGCCGTACCCTCGGGAAAAATCAGCGGACTCGTTCCCGGCGCGTAGCCGATCAGCATTCGTCCCAGACTGATATCTTTCTGACCAGGTACCTTCAGAAATGCGATGATATGGTGCACGACTGACGGGTTTCCTGGCCGAGCCTCTGCGGCAACGACGTACTTATCTTCTGTGAAGTTAAGATCCACTTCAAAATACTGGTAGTCGACAACACCAGTCGCAGGAACGGTGAAAGGCTCTTTGCGAACCGGAATCACCTGATCTGGTTCCGGCATTCTCCATCCGCTGGCAAAGTTCGGGGTCGGCGGAAGATCCTCGGGATTTCCTTCAGGACAACCGTTTTCAATCCATGTCAGAAGTGTCTGCTTCTCATCGGCGGAAAGTCGCGAGTCATTCCGAAAGTGCCCAAACTCCGGATTGGCATTCCAGGGTGGCATCCGGCCTTCATTAATTACTTCCGCGATCATTGCCTCCCATCCCACCGTTTCCTGATAACTGGTGAGCGGAAACGGGGCAATCTCGCCACTGCGATGACACTCAACACAACGCTTGTTCAGAACAGGAGCAACATGCTTGCTGTAATTCACCGGGCCGTGCGGCTGCGAACGTCGGCTTCGTCCAATCAGGCACCCTACTGGCTGGGTCTCTGCAATTTCAGGCAGCCCACCTGCGACCAGGCTGACTAAAGCGTCTTTGAGGTCCTCTTTGGCTGGCGACTGACGGGCCACACTAATTCCAAATTGATCATCAATCCGACCTCTGTATACGACTCTTCGTGTTTGATCCAGGACCACAACTTCAGGTGTTCGTGTGGCCTGCAGAAGGTCTGCCAGTTGCTGTTTTGGATCCATCAGAATCGGGAACTGAATACCAGCTCTATCGGCATAAATGGTGACCTCTTTCGGGCTGTCCTGGATATTTGAACAAACTCCCACGAAGACCGCCTTCCCCGAGAACTGCTCCGCCAGCTGCTGCAGACGGGGGCCGTAGAGTTTAGCCAGAGGACACTCTGTGCCCAGAAACGCAATCACGACAAACCCGGACTCCGGCAATTCGCGTGCCGTGCGAACGGTTCCACGGCTGTCTCGCAGCTCAAGCGACGCGAGCGTGTCCCTGAAATCGCATTTGACGGCGTCTGCATTCACGATGAAGACACAGAAAATGACACTCAGCGAAACAAGAGAAAGACGATTCATCAGCTTGAGTCCAGAGAATTTACCACAAAGAAGAGTGTTGACTGAGTCCACCAAACGGCCGTGCCCTTACTCGAAATTGCAGGAACATTCAGGACCACTGGCCGCGAATCGAAACCACAGCCCGAACAGTCAGAGTCGTGAAAGGTACCTGAAGCAGAAAGACGGCGTTTATGGCGAACTGTCTTTTAACCTCTACCAGAAATAGTGAATTTCATGAAGATCGAATGTGTCACGAAATTCAGTGAAAGAGACAAACCTGATCGACAGCCTTAAGCCTCACCGGTTTCGCCAAGTTCGAATGTCGCGGATTGCGAAGATCCACTGCCGGATTTATGTTCACGGACATTCTCTGCTTCAGACGGGGAAGCAACAAACGTTGACGATGGGTCAGCATGCTGATTATAGATTCGGGTCGCAGCGAGCCCATTGTCGGCACCGACGAACACGCTGCTGGCAGGTACTTCACCTGCGGAAGAATAATCCTGAACCGGAATCACGAAAATCGACTTCCACGATCGAACCACCGTGGCAATGGTCAGCAACAGAATGAGTCCATACGGAACCATTGCGGCCACTGTGGGCAGACGCCTGATGATGACACGCAGACTGAATGCAGAATCGGCCTCCTCCGTATGGCCGTCCAGAAGATCGATTGATCTGACAGTCAGACCTTTGACGGCAGTATCCTCTTCCGATGAGCCGTTCAGACTGAAGTACCACGGTGAACGTTCCGTCCCGTTGACGGATGGTGTTGTGCGTTCGAAGAACTGTTGCCTGATTGAATTCAGATCCGCAGAAGTCGTCTCGATCAACCTCTGAACGTCTTCCGATGTCATCTCCGCAGAATTTCGTTCCAGCCCCATTGCTACTATCTGGTTAATTCTTTTCTCAAACTCACCACGCGAGAGACGTTGTGGCATTGGAACGCATTCAGCGCCGGGTTCGGCATAGTGCAGTGAAAACAGGCTGAAAGTCTCGCAGTCGAGCGGAAATGGCGGCGTGAGATCAACATCCGTGGAAGAAAGATGTCCTTCCGTTCTTGAACCCAGCCATTGCACGCTTAATCGCGTGATTGGCTCCGAGATCTCAAGATCCAAACTACCATCTATGGAATTACGTTTGCGAATGCCCTCCGAATTAGAGATTGCAACCACTGCAACACCATTCGGAAGTGCGACGGACAGGTTGATTGGCATTCGCTCGGACAGGAACAATAACGTCGTTTCCGCAATGACAGATTCATTACGATCCGCCACAGCGACCGTGTCTGAAATGACGATTGGAATGTTAAGCTCGGAGGAGTCATCACTGCCTGAACCATTCCCCGCCGACGGGGCAGCCACGCTGATTCTTCCGTCCTGAATGCCAACGACCTTTCCGGGTAAACCGAAGACTGCCGGACTCATACCAGCAAGATTCGCGATGTCGCGCATCCATGTGGGATCATCATTTTTCTCGACGACGTCAGAATTGACGGAGGCCCGGAAGTCGGGTGGCAATTCAATCAGTTCAGTCACACTCCATTCAACCGCAAAACTCAGTTCCGGAACGGCGACGGCAAAAGGTGCTCCGAGGCCTTCAGAAGAAGCATTCACAATCTGCCCGGCATCATCATTCACACGCCAGAAGGCCAGTAATTCCGAGACGTCTGTATCCTCAGATTCTGAGGCCGAAGCTTCCCATCGAAAAAAACGTTGTTCCTGGGTGACTCGACACGCGTCTCGCCCGATAAAAACCCGCGGAGCAACCGCAAACTGCTGGCCTCGGGGAAACTGCAACTCTCCGGACGCGATCAGATCCTGCCCCCCCTGAATACGGACGAAAACCGTTGCATCATTCTGATCATGCACGACGATCAACTCACCACTGGCGGCAGACGATTGCTGGTGACCAAGAATAACAGCCGTTCCTTCCTCAATGACCTGGAACCTGATGGGGGTCTCCGGAACCAGTGGCGCGTCTTTCGCGAGCGGCCTGTCCGGAACTGCTCTTCCCAAATCCCGAAAATAGAGACCAGAGTCGTCCAGATCCTCTATCGTCATGGATGATTCAAGTATCTGAGCGTTCAGCAGTTGCGGTGCAATCAGGCGTATATCTGCTGAGCTACTGATGGCCTGGCGTCCACGGACAACAATCCGATGTGGTCCATCCGTTCCTTCTTTGAAGAGCACCATCAACCGATCATCCTTCTGGTAGTAGCGATCAAGTCGATTTGCTTCCCCCGCAAACACCTGCACGTCTGTGACTTCGATTGACGGATTCACGGCCAGTTGATGACGAAAGATGGGAACGAATGACGTGTCAATGAAGGCCTCGTACTTCCAGTCCACAAAGTCAGTATGGCATTCAACTGTCTGCTCGACACGAACCTCGTTATACGGCACTCGAGGTGTTAACTGAAACCGGATGCTGTCCATCATTGACGGAACTGAAAACAACACGTCAGTTGGTCGAAGATGAGCTGAAAATGCAGCCGGTATGGAGGCGGTCGTACTGATCCTTCTCTGCCCGTCTCCTGTGAGCACCTGATCGAGCGGCTGAACTGAAAACTCTCGTGGGGTTCGAATTGCAATCAAACACTCAGCAAAAGCCTGACAATCAACGATCGCGCTCAATTGTCCCGGTGATACAACATGCTGAAGAGGCTGCAGCAGACTCTCAGTGACATAACGCAGCTCCAGCAGGAATGTATCAGCGTTCAATTCGTTGAGCTGAATTTCTGCCGTGTCATCGACAACTGACCACAGCACCTGAGGAACTTGCGGGCAGGCAACCGAAACAAGACGATAACCCCTCGGCAATGGCAGTTGTATCTTGCGAACCAGCGGGTTCCATTTCTGCACACTGGAGAAAACCGTTACGAACTGCTGGCCCGCAGAAAGCTCGCAGACAATAGCCGTCTGAACTTCGGAACCAGCTTTGACAGATACAGGTGCTGTTCCAAACAGACGCACCTCTATCCCCTGCCTTTTGACCGTACCACTGCTGAGACTTCCCAGATCGACAGCCTCATCACCCACCTGCCAGTCTCGGGTGACGGAATGTGTCTGAATGAAGGCCCGACTTACCGATTCTTTCGAATCGATAATCTGAAACGTCGCCGCCGGACACGAGACCGACGGAATAGTGAACTGCACTCCGTTAGCCTGACTTGCAAGTCGAGGGCGAAGCCGAATTCGAAGTTCGTGCTTATCCCAGAGTCCGGACGGACCAGCAACATCGCCGGCTCTGCTTTCGGACCTATCCTTGTCCCGCGGCGCGAACTCGGATCGCTCAACCGAATCCAGATCCGATTCGACCGTCAAAGGCATATTGGTAACCCGAGTCGCAGCAGGAATCAGAAGGGTCACTGTCCCCTGTGAAGAAGCAGCAGGCAATACCGGCAGACCATCCAGTTGACAGTTGACAAGCAGTGCGTTGGGCAAATCAATTGTGAAACGGCAGTCCCTGATGTCCGTCAGTGTAGCGAGATGAATAATCAGCGTGGCCTCCACATCATCCAGCGACGGTGCGTCGACGGTGACATCCAGTCCTGTGACCACAACGTCAACCTGATTCTGCAGGGTTCGCTTCAGCCATTCTTCATAAGTCTTGTTCTCGACATAGGCAATGCCAGCCGGAGCACCATCTCTGAGCTGAACAATCCTGGGTTCGGTGACCTTGAATACCGATCGGTTACTGACACCTGGTGACAGCCCTCCCTCCTGAGCAACAGCTCCCAATGCATTTTGCAGACACGCTGCAGAGACAACCGCAAACAGAAAGGTCCTCACAACCTGTGAAATGACTGGCCGCCTGATCTGAAACAACGGCGCTGCGAGCGAAAGAGCGAAACCGGCAAGCAGACCCCAGAAGAGCCCAAGCAGTACCCCATCCAGTACATCAGAAGTCGTGTACCAGTGGGCCGTAACGACAACCGTCAACAAGACAAGAATCAGGCCACTCACGCTACCCAGCCTCGATCGTAGGAGGTACAGGGTCGTCAGAACGAACAACGCAACACCGTAGATGATAGCACTCTTCGTCCGCAACGAGGTCAATCGAATACTCTGTACTTCATCAGGTGATTTCAGCGAAGTGATTGTCCTTTGCTTCCAACCCTGCTCGGTCCGAAGCTTCCATTCTGCACCAAAGCCCTGAACGGCCTGATACAATTCCGAGACTTCCTGCGAGAAATTCTCTCCTGAACGACTGACCAACCCGCGTGATACTTCATTGCCAGAGACACGGTTCAGCAAGTCGCCCGCAACAGTACTCATCATCCCCAGAACATCAACGGAGGCGGACGTCTGCCACTGCGCATCTGGAGAACGAATCTGCATTTCGGGAGAAACGAGGATATGGTGAGTGCATCGATGATCAACACGGGGGTCCCCTGAAACTTCCTTCAGTGCCAGTCGACTGAATCCATTCGTCACCGAAAATACGGGGTCGGCGATTACCACAATCCTGCACTCGGCAGAGTCAGACGGAACAGGCACGGCCGACTCTGCACCAGGGCTGAGAATTGCAACTCGGCGTCCATCAATGAAGACCTTCGATGAAGTTGCGAAGTCCTCTTCAATTCTTACCGTATTCAACAAGGCAGACTCAGAAAGCTGCCCGATCGCCACACGCTGGTGTCGGACCTGATCATCACGAACATCAAAAATGTGAAAGATATGGGATACAAACGCCGGACGGTGGTTGCTGCCTCCGCTGCGTTCAATGACCAGCCGAATTCTTCGCGGAGACGCTGGAAGCAACCATTCCGACAGTGCCAGAGCCCCATCTTCATTTGAAGAATCAGCAGAAGCAGCCTGGGAAAGTGCCTCAGGAAGAATGCGAAACTGTTCGGAAGCGTCAATGGAAAGGACACCCGAAACGCCGGCATCAGGCAACGGCACTGCCAGCATGGCATGTCGAACATCATCGAGATGTCGCGTGGACTCAAAGGTAACTTCACGACCAGGAGAATTATCGTTTCCGCCGGGGACTGGAACCATAAAGGTCCGCCATTCTCCGGAATCATCCCCCCTTTGAGCGGCATCGACATTCTTCCCGTCCACAGACCAGCGAAAGGTTTCAGCACCTTCCCGGGCAGGCAGCAGGAACGGTACCGTGTGATCCGATTCCGCAGGAGCAAGCCGGATAAGTGTCACTTCCTTCAGGAACTCGCCTTCGACCTGAATCCGGCAGCGTAAGTCCTGTACCTCAATCGCAGGCCGCTCGGATGGCTGACGAGCGGAGGATTTCAGCAAAGACAAATCATTGAGGCGGTCGTCAAAAACAATTGTGCGGGCCGGAATGGTCTGTGCAGCCAGCCAACCGTTAGCCGTTGTCAGTTCCGTGAGCGAAAAAGAAGGATTCTTTACCTGTTCAATCGCTGGTAATGTCGCCACAACGTCGGGAGTGACCAAAGTATAACTGAATGGCCGATTCCTTTTGTCACGTGCAACGAAAGGCTGAAGAATCGGTGTCACGTCTGCAAGATCGGACTGCTGAAGCGACAACTGCACAACGCGGCTGGATCCCGATTCAATCGGCTCGGGCAAATGTATCTGCAGTTGACGACTTGCCGTAGCTTTTCCGCTTCGGTCAAACTCGAAAAACAATGCGCGGCTATTGGATGCATAGCGAGCCCCAATGACATCCCAGCCGGGCTGAATGTCCCAGTATAAGTCCGTTGCGATGCCCTGTTCGCATCGCACGTTCACAAGACAGTTTGCAGTGAGCACTCTGCCAGACTGCTCCAGGATCGAAACAACTGTTTCCGTCGTTGATGCGTCACTGGCCGAGATCCGTGCCACAGCACTGGCTTCGTTTACGAAGCGTGTGAGTTGATAAATGACGGCATTCTCCTGCCCGGCATTCACATCCAGTTCCTGCATGCCCGTCAAACGCCAACTATCCAGTTCTATCCCCGCCGGCAAAGTGACTCGCACAAGTGATGTCGGCATAAGCACAGCACCATTCGCACCATCAGCTTTCCTCCGCCATTGAAGCGGTTTAAGCAGCGGCACCGGCCAGTTGCTGGATGTTGGTAATGCAGACGTTGCCTGGATGCTGATTGACAATGTACTCGCAAGTTGCGGCAACTGAATGTTCAGTTGTTGCTGCGAATCCCGCATTGCTGCGTCATCATCCGGATTCGCAGGCGTTAAGGGCACCGAATTGCCATCCACAGAATCCTTTTCGGTTGAGGGTGGATTCGTCGATGCATTCGAGACATCTGACTGGCGATCCCACACCATAGGCTGGTTGTCGTTTAACAGGACATCAGTGACATGGAGACGATCGGGAAGGGTTACGCTCAGTACATCTGTGCTTTGCAGCTCTGGTGTCAGGGTCAATGACCACTGTGAGATCATCGTGTCGCCCGTTGCAACGTGGTTCTCTGTCAGCTTCATCAGAGACAAAGGGATACCGGAACGTGTCCAGCGTTTTCTTCGACACCCGATCGTGACGCGGCTGGAAGAATTCGGAAGCAGTACCCACGCCGATTCAGATTCAGAACGCTCTTCAGGCCCAAGAACAAGTGCGTTTGGGCTGGTAACAATCGTTTCTGAGGAAGTCGTTAACTCAATGCGGCTGATCGTTGCTTCAGGCAACTCCATACGAAATGTCGTCACATCTCCAGTGACAGCCCCGTCAATCGACCAGTGACCGATAATCTTTTGTGCGTATCCAGCCTTCAGCAGGAACAGTCGATGATCGTCGTCTGAAGCAATCGTAACTTCCCGGTGTTCAGCCTCCATGGATAAATCATTCAAATTGACGATCCCAAGCATTAACAAATCGGGGCGATCAGCCTCTGTTGGTGGTTGCACTGTGAGTTCTATTTGCCCCTGTGTCAGCTGGCTGCCGGACAGTGTCGCGCGGTAGATGGCCTCCCGAATTCGATTTGGTCGCACGACGGCATCTGCATCTGCAGGCTTCCCGATGTGTTTGGCAATCTGCTGTGCCACCGACAGGGGAACTGGCACCCATTTCTGCCTTTCCATTAACTGCTGAAGCTGATCCGGAGCAATCGAAGGGATTTCTGCCGAAGGAGCATTCGGCCGAACAACGCCGGGGACCGTCTGATTTTCTGCAACCACCTGATCAGATGGAATCGCCGGGATCTGAGCGAAACAGTTTCCAGCAGCCTGCAGCACGAAAATAAGGCAGAAAGCTCGGATCATCATCGGATCCCCGCCCCTGAACGATCCGGCACTCCCGGTATCACCAGATCGCTCTTGTCGGCTACCGAACTGCCTCCCAGAAACCCCGACATGCCAAAAACAGTCAGGGCATCGCCCGGTCGAGGCTTCGTGCTGAAACGCATACCACGATCGGTGGAAATCCGATGAAAGAAGACGGCCGTTGAACCTGTCAACAACCCTGTTACCGCGTAAGGAAGCAGAACCACGCTCCATTGCGGCATATACAGAAATAAAGCGGGTGCTGCCGCAATGACAATGACCAATGGAACAAACAAGAGGTTCCGTGGCAGAAACAGGCCAGGGATGAATGTCACCAGGCACACAATGGCCGTTAACAGCAGCAAAGACATTCGCGGCAACAGTTTGATTTCCAGTGCGGATGAACTGCCGGAAACGAAGAACACGTCGGGCCGCGACTGACTACCATGCAGCCAGGTGTCGATACCAACTTTCCCCTGTGCACGGACCGGTTCGCTGCAGGCAGACAATAAAGCATCGATTTCGAGGGTTTCGTTAACCCCCAGACTCAATGGGAAACCTGAAAGATGCGATCGCGGAAAGCTCTGATCGGCTTCGCCCTGCCCGACCACTCGCACGGCATCATTTGATTCAAAGAACCAGACACCCAGCATAATGGAGTCAGTATCGCCGAATTGGGGTCGTCGAATACTCAGGTCCGACAACAGATTCGATTCTGCCGCAGCATCCTGATTCGTAACAATTTCCACGACGCAGGCGGTCGGATGGTCATCCGCGGCAGTGTTTCCAATGCCCTGACTGATCGATCCGGGATCGCTTCCTTCAACGTCATCTCTGAAAATGATCGACCACCGGACGCCCCCGGTTGCAGGGTACTCGTCGAAGACCCTGGCGAGTTTTTCGACAGGCACAGAATTCACAAGAACCTGACGCGGGGCGACATCCGAGGGCAACCAAAAACTAAAGCTTTCCGGATAACGGGCAAACACAGCCTGCGTCCGAGTAATCGCTTCGTTGCCGGCCAGAGTGGTCTTGCTGAATATCAACTCGGGCAGACTATAGTCATTTAGCGGAGCTGCCAGACGAATCTCGACAGGAACAACATCGGTTCGCCCCTGCTTTTGCCAGGCAGACTCGAAGGACTCTGAATAAACGGGGCGCCAGCCGGAATCACCAGAGACTCTGATTCCCGAGGAAATATCTGCCCCTACTTCGGACCGGAGCAATTCACAGCTCTGAGGTTGTGGCACGACAAGGTGAAGGTCCAGCGGCAAAGGTTTCCCCACGTTCGTTCCAGTGACCGGTACAAGATAATCGACCAGTAAACGCAGAAGCCCTCGTCTTGCCGTGGGGAGCCGGTAACTTCGGCTCGTCGACGATTCAATTGTCGCCCGAAGCGGTTGCTCTTCGCCTGCAACGTGAACAATTGGCTGAATTCCGTCCGGTACATCCAGCAGGATGCTGCTGATATCTCGATGATCAATCGAAAAGTCAATTTCCTGATGGACACCAATTCCGGATTCTTCTCGCGCCAGACCGACAATCATTTCCGCAGTAACAGAGGCGGCCTGCGACGTGATATCAAACCAGAACTCAGTGTCCTGGCTATCCAGAATCCATGTTTGCGAATCGCTGGGCTCCTGCTGAGTCGTTGCAGCAGAGGTTCGATAAGGTGCTGACGCCAGTGGACGCGATGTCTGCGCATCAATCGGCTGAAGAGAGTAATCGTCCGATTCAATTGTGGTGATGACAACGGCCTCATTCGAACGCGATGCCACCTGCGGACAAATCATTGGATTCGTATTTGTCCGAATTGCCGTCAGCGGTGCAAACGCCTCAAATTCCACAAAGAACTGACCAGACTGTCGCTCCGGAAACGTCAGCCGAAAGTAATCGGTATCGTCTGTTGTGAATTCCGGAGACAACGGAATCCGGCTCTTTTCTGTGACCAGCTGAGTCGTGCCTGGCAGGATCTTCCATTCGCTTCCTGTATAACCCGGCCATTTCAGATTCAAATCCAGCAGTGACCCTCGAAGGACGTTCACCGGGAAACGAGCCTTCAGCAAGACATTGGCCTCATCCGGACGAAACACCATTTCCGGTGAGACAGCGTAGTGCGCTTCAATCTCTTCAACGTGCAGAGTGATGGAAGAGTCGGCAGATCTCATGCGGAAAGCAGTCGCTGCAATACTGCCGTCCGTCTCATTCGAAACACGGCGTCGTTGAGCCCCCTCCACCTCTGTTTGCTTCACCAGAAGCCCCTGGGGAATCAGGATATCCAGATCGCCCGACTGAATGTTTGCATCCGGAAGCACAGGCAGACGGACCTGGATATCCTGCGGAAACAGGCGATTGGTCAGCTGCAGATCATACGTAACCGTTAAGAGCCCCTCCGTCGGAGCTGGAAGAATTACTTCAACTTCCTGCCCGTTCTGGTTCTTTGTTTCGCGATACTCATCCAGTACGGATACACCGGCCTGGTTTCGCACAATCAGTTCGAGCAGCTCGAAGCCTGGTGGAAACTGCATTCGAAACTGCGAGATACTACTGACGCTGATTTGTAATGTCTGCGTCCCGGACAAAGTCACGGGAATGGTCGTCAGGTCAAGCTTCATTCTGTTGTTCTGAATTTGAACAACAGGCTTCCGTATGACCTGAGTCACAACCTCAATCCAACTCATGCCAAAGGCAGGCTCCAGCCCCCAGAACTCTATGGAGGTCACTCCAACCGGAGTTCGCCCCGGCCTGGAAACCGCTTCAGTCGACAAACGCTGGATCTCTACAGGAGACTCAAAAGTAAAGGCCGCATGCGATTGTGTTGCACGAGGGAGATTCAGATTCAGCGAGTGCCCTGTCGGTGATTGCGGTCTTGATTTACCAATCATCTTCAGATGAATCGTATGCAACCCCGCCCCGTAAAGATGCCACCGCTTCTGCGTCGATTCCGACATGTCAGGGACCTGCTCTGCGTCCGACGCGGCCGATTCGTGCGAAAAACCAGTGATGTGCAAATCGCTGAACGCAATTGGCACCGTCACCCATTCCTGCTTACGATTGACCTGAATCTTCAGGTCAGCCTGAATGTGAACAACGTCGGATTGAATCGTTCCGGCAATCTCAAGGTCCGCAATATGAACGTCCGGAATAGATCTTTGCTCCCGAACTCGCTCCAGCAATTCGCCCGCCAACCCGGAATAGCCAGGCCCCAGAATCTGATCGACAGGAATCAAGTCGCCTGACTTTGTGCGAATCAAAAGCTGTTCTGAATCGGATTCCAGCGCATCCGATTTCAAGCCGTCGGCAAGACCATCTGCGGGACCATCGCCATCGCCACCCGATTGAGCCGGGACTGCTGCCGAGACAATCAGCGTCGGAGTCTGACAGAACAGGAGCAGAATCGTCAGGAAGAATGTCCTGCGACCTGAACGGACGTATCGATGTCTATCAATAACCGTCACTGGTCCCGCCGTTTCCGTATACGTGCTTTCATCAAAACCGGAGACCCACGGAATTGGCGAACCGAATCCGCTGGACCCACGGTTAAGTTTAGGCGGTAAACGAGGGCTGGAGAAGCTGCCGAATGTAATCAGCCAAGAACGGCTGTCAATTCCTGTTGTAGTTCAACGCTGCTGGCGACCAGGATGTCTGGCGCGAAAATGTCAATTGCGCCGCCAGATAGCGTTGTAACACTGCCCCCGGCTTCCTTCACCAGCAGAACTCCCGCAGCAATGTCCCAGGGATGAAGACTCGTTGACCAGAAGGCATCCGCCCTGCCCGCCGCAACACTTGCCAGGTTCATTGCTGCTGAACCGGTCCTTTGTACGGTTTGAAGGCGAGGCAGTGCTGTCAGGAATCTTCGCACAGCTGGATTCGCGGGATCAGCTGCAATCGGAAGACTTGCCATAGCAAAACACTGACCGGCTTCCGTCGTACCGCTCGTGGTGATTGTCTTTCCGTTCAAAGTCGCACCACCGCCTTGGCTGGCCGCAAAAACATCATCGCGCGTTGGGTCGTAGATCACACCAACCTGCAGCTGCTGGTTGGCATAAAGTGCAATCGATACAGCGTAATAAGGGAAGCCGTGCACATAATTTGATGTGCCGTCGAGTGGGTCGATAATCCAAAAGCAGTGATTTCCGGTCTCACCGTCACGACGGTTGAGGCCCTCTTCTCCAAGGAATCCATGGTCAGGGAAGGCTTCGGAAATCACCGAAACAATCGCAGCCTGAGAGGCTTCATCCGCCTCAGTCACCAGGTTAGCCCGACTCTTTTCGCGAACGGAGAATCGGCCAATCCATGACTGTAAGACTTCGCCACCAACTTTCGCAGCGCGAATTGCGGTGCTCAACCACTGGTCCAGAATCACTTCATCAACATTAACGGTCGTCATCTTTGCCTGTCCACTCTGCTTACTGCCCGTCGTCACCTTAAATGAAGTTGGAACAGTAACGAATTCATCGTGCAGGCAATACCCGGAAACGCGGGGCTCATGGGTCATTGCGTCCGCGCGACTGAATTTCAGAGCCGAACATATTGAACCCTTTTGCCTGCAACGGAACATCAATACTCAGCGTTGTCTCCTGAATATCCATCTCGATCGGGTAACCAAGGCAAATCGGCGGTTGAGACTCCGACTCCGCCGTTTCATCCTCGCTTGCGGGAACCGGTCGACTCTCGTAAGCCGTCACCCGAACAGTGTGGCTCCCGAACAGCACCCCTTTGCCACCCTCAAGAGAGGTATCGAATTTTCCATCGACAATTTCAGCAACGCCAGTTGGATTTTCGTCTGAAAGATTTGCCTTGGGAATGAACTCAATCTGCCCATAGACGATTGGTTTCCCGTCGAACCTGACATCCCCGCTCAAATCATTGACCTTGAGACCACCGCCGCAACCAATCGCAATAACGGCAAAAAACAAGAAGTGACACTGCTTAACCTTCATTGGTCAGCTCTCCAGAGAGATTCAGACACGGACACATAATGAAAAAGGGAAGCACCCTGCGAGCGCTTCCCCGAGTTTCGATTCAGAAATGACTACTCTATTCCAGAGTTGCCACTTCACCTCCCCCGATACTGGCGAGACTCTGATAGAGACCGAAGTCAATATTCTCGGAGACGAAGCGGACTGTTCCGTCCCCCATGGCAAACTGCGCACCGCCGGTATGCTGGCTTCCAAACCGGACATCATTGAACAAACGTGTTGCGTTACCGCCCACGTATCCGGATGTCTTGGAGATTGGAAAGGTTACATTCTTGACCGCGTAGCTGGCGCCATTCCCATTGGCGTTACTCGCTCCCTGGGTCCAGGCACGATAACTCTTGTTCCATCCCGCATAGTTTTCGGAAGAGATCTCGCCCATCGCCATTGTGTTTGAAGTGCCATCCGTGACGTCACGGAACTTCAGGTGCTTGTTACGTACCAACAGACCATTCTGAGCAAAGCCACCGTGGTCAGAAGTCGTATTTCCAACGTGTGAATAATTGCCTGAAGCCGGAGCCGGACGTGGACCCTTTGCACCCGCTACGCCGTAGTAATGAATCGTTGTGTAAGTGTGTGCAGTTGCTCCGGAGCCTTCGGTATTCGTTTGATCTGCCGTGCGGGCACTGGGACAGAACTGCAGTGGAAAACGCTGTTCCTTCAGTGTGTAGTTCGAAAATGTCCCATTGACAACTTTGTCGTCGTAGTGCTTGTTGAAATTAAACGCCTGGTACATGCCAGTCTGCTCAATGTATGGCAACAGCCGCACATGGAAACCAAAGTTATTGACGGGGTTTGTGCCGGAGTTGTTCAGGCCCATCGCCCCAATGGGGAATGAGTTGTAAACATCGTGGTAATTATGAAGTGCCAGCCCCCATTGTTTGAGGTTGTTCTTGCATTGTGTGCGGCGGGCGGCCTCGCGTGCCTGCTGCACGGCCGGCAGCAGAAGAGCAATCAGAATAGCAATGATGGCGATGACGACCAGCAATTCAATCAGGGTGAAACCGCGTTTCTGGCGTGCTTTCATGTAATAACCTTTCAGCAGAATAAATGATCCAGTTTCGAACCAGAAAAAATGACAATCAGGGAGCGTTGGGATCGACCGTTTGCCCGGTATTCTGAACTTCGACCGATCCGTTTGACTGAAGCGCAATTGTTTCGGGCGTGATCCCGTCGGAAGTCACTTCTATCTCGATTCCGGAAGTATCGATATCAGAATAGTACCGTGGGGTGATCCATTTGATATTCACCGGATTCGCAGCAGGATCCTCCGCGTTGTACCCTTCGGGAATTTCCTGTTTGTAGATTGCAACCTTGTACTTACCGGTTGGTATACCTTCGGCATCACCATATGCCGCCGGTTTGAACTGGCCGCTTGAGTCGCTCACTGCCCTGGAGGGGCGACCGTACTTATTGTCCGGGTCATCTGAGACAAACTTCATCGCAATGCTTGCACCCTCCAGCGGCTTTCCATCAAGTGTCACCTTTCCAGTGACAACAACCAGAGACGGACGCCCGGAACCACCGCAACCACACAGCAGGAAAGCCGAGAAAGCAAACAAAGAAAAAAACTTCATGCCGGTCTGCACCTTTCCTGATCAGAATTCGCCAAGGACATTCTTGTCGTTCACGTTGAACAGGTTCTGATAGACGTAGTTCCCGCTGGCACCGGATCCACCTGTCACTGGATTGGCGTCCACATTTTCGCTAACGAAACGGACGGATCCATCACACAGCAGCATTTGGGCTCCACCAGTATGCGGGCTCGACAACGAAGCTCGGCTCACAAGAGTTGATGGACTGTTTTCGATGTAGCAGTTGTTGGCAGAATCCCAGGAACCGTCGAATGGTGTGTTCATCGGACACTGGGCGGCAACGATACACAGCCGATTACCGCATACCCTTCCAGCACCCCACACAGCCCCGACAGAGAGCAAAGGCTGAGACATCAACGCCTTCTCACCCATCAACAGAGTGTTTGAAGTACCGTCCACAATATCGTTCCATCGGTAGGACAACGCACCACGTCGTCCACCTGCGTTCGGCTGCGTGAATATCTGATTGTTTCCGGCATACATTGCCGTACCCATGTTGTACTGATACTTGTTCACTTCTTCACCGTTGGCGGATGGACACAAGTAAAATGGCAGCGGCGAGGTGAAGAGTGCCTCAACGGATCCGGCATTTGCGGATGTATAGTCTGTGAGCACAGTCATCGCCTGACGAGGCACCAGATTGCTCTGCCCAACCCTGAGTTGCTCATAGAGATTTGCCTGCTCCAGCTGCGGCAGGATCATTGAAAGGTAGGACCAGTTCTGATTCACTTCCTGGGCATAACCGACGCCACCGGCAACGCAGTAAGGTGGCAGGCAATTATGAACGTCGTAATAGTTATGGAAGGCCAGCCCAAGCTGCTTCATGTTATTTTTGCACTGGCTGCGACGAGCAGCTTCGCGGGCCTGCTGAACAGCCGGCAGCAGCAATGCGATCAGGATGGCGATAATTGCAATCACCACAAGCAGTTCAATCAGCGTGAAACCACGCATAGAATGCTTCTTCATGGGCTCAATCCTTGGGATTTCTGCAGAGGAAAGATGGAAACTAAGAAATTTGCGATAAATCAGTCCAGGCAAACCTGATGCAATTTGCAACAGTAACAAAGGCAGGGACATCCAAACCGACTAATGATTGCCCTGCATTTGCCTCGTAAGACCAAACCTTTTGAATCTAAGGCAAGTTTCACGCCAAACAACCAACAGGGGTTGCCAAAATACCAAAACGCACTGTTGGAAATTAATGAAT
>JAGQQE010000069.1 GCA_020426345.1 Planctomycetaceae bacterium | reverse complement strand
CGCCGCCTGTCCTGGGTGGCCTGGCATTGCTGGGACTGGTGCTCTTCAGCGGAGTCGGCTGTTACGCCTACTATCCTCCAGCCAGTGAAGTGTTCGAAGAAATCGACAGTGCTCGGGTGAATGCCCTGTCGCCGGGCAGTGTGTCTCACGTCGTTTATCACATCGACGCGTACCAGGAATGGACCCGAAAACTGGAAGTCGGCACCTTTCTGCGAAGTGGACAACTGACCGACTATCAGCGCTGGAAGGCCAGACTTGTGCGAGAACACCTTGAGATGCTGAAGCACTGCGTGGAAGACGGTGAACACGACGAAGCACGAGCCTGGGTGTCCAAAATCCAGCGCAGCCATCGTCGCATGCGAACGGCATTTCTTGTTGAGGAAGGCTGAATGGTATGAATTCAGTCTTCTTCGAAGGAAGCGTTGATCGCCGCAAACGATTTCAAAGCGGCCAGAGTTGGTGCGCTGACGTGGTGTTCAATCCCTTCAGCGTCGATGGAGGCCTGCCCCTGCCTGTTTTCGGCAACGCGTGGCCTTTGGGCCAGCATCCACTCCCACCGTTTGCCGAACCTGAAATCATGAATCTGGTGGTCTGAATACAGAGGAATCGAGTCATCCGGAACAGCCGACAAATTCTCATGTGGAATTCAGCGTTTTCCCGGAATGGTTCATGGGATAGAATCCAGAAGTGCCATCCCGGTAGATTTCTTTTCTGGTCGGAGGAAGTTCTACTGAAGTGGCATCTTCACTGCCGAATGGCTTTATCGCTTTCCTTCAGGGTTCCGCGATCGATACGTGGAAAGAATCAGACCAGTATGCGATGCCACCAAAGAATTGCGCGTCATTGGGACTCCCAACCTGAATCTCGGAAGGGTTTCACTCTGATCGAACTACTGGTCGTGATCGCGGTTATTTCCGTCTTGATTGCCATCCTATTGCCAGCTGTGCAGCAGGCCCGCGCCGCGGCACGTAAGACTCAATGCCAGAACAATCTGAAGCAAATTGGTCTCGCTCTGCATCAATTTCACGACACCAACGGAGCATTCCCCCCAGCTCGACTTGTGCTTGACGGCGTCAGGACGCTTTCTTCAGATGGTACAACCAGCGGTATGGATGAACCATCCTGGTTGATACGTATTCTGCCACACCTTGAACAAGCCGCTCTTTACGAAGAATGGGATTTGTATAAGCCGTTCGGTTCTCATCCGCTTAGTACGCGGCAAAAAGTGGTTCAGACATTCCTGTGCCCGGAGCGGCATGCCGGAACTTCGCCAGTAGCGCCTGATTCGTCCGTTGTCATTACGCTTCCTTGTGGTTGCCCCGGCGGAGCTCAGCACATCCCTGGTGGCGCTGTTGTTGATTATGTTGGGAATCATGGGGACATCTCACCGGGGGCCAATGGGCGCGCGACAGACTTCTACTGGGGAGGGCGTGGTACCGGTGTCATTATTTCAAGCCATCCCAGGCTGAAAGGCAGTGACGTGGTCGCCGGATGGGTAGACCAGATTGCAATTCGCGATGTGTCCGACGGTACTTCAAACACACTGCTCGTCGGAGAACCCTATATTCCCGAAGGCGAACTGACGAAAAGCCCATACAACGGTCCGGCATACTTTGGTCGCCACTTTCAAAACTTCACCCGGATCGGTGGCCCCGGTTTACCACTTGCTCACAACTCAAGAGACCAGCGAGGCACCCTGTATTCCTTTGGCAGTGCGCACAACGGAGTCGTGCAGTTTGCATTAGCAGATGGCAGTGTGCGGGGAGTGTCAACGTCCATCAGCACCAGCCTGCTGGCGAATTTGTGCAACCGTCGGGACGGTGTCCGTGTCGGTGGATTCTGAAGCAGGAATTTGTCCATTGAAAATCTCTCAAATCCTCTGTATTTCCGTTTGTCTCGGCTTAGTCACTGGTTGCGGGGAAAGCCGAATTCCTACTTATCCGATCGTTGGCAAAGTCGTGTTTGATGATGGCACTCCGGTTCGAACCGGGACCGTTGAGTTTTCATCAGTGGAACATGCACTGACTGCAACCGGAACCATTCGTGACGACGGAAGCTTCGTGGTCGGCACATACGACAGCAAAGATGGCGCCTGCGCTGGGGAACACAGCGTTATCGTCATGCAGCTTATCGTCAACGACGGTACAGTCAAACACTCGATGGATCACGGCAAACCTGTTGACCCGGTGTTCGCTTCCTATAACACGAGTCCGCTGACCGCGAAGGTCGCGGCCAGAGAAGAAAACGCAATTACATTGACCGTTACACCCAGCAGAGAGGTGTACTGATATGAAACGGATGCTCCGCGATATCAGGAACTTGAGACAAATCTACTGATTCCGTCGGCGGATGATTTGAATTTGTCACCATGTAGTGGACGCGGCCCTTTCGGAATAGCTCCTCAGCGTGTCGAACACACCATGCAGTATGGTGTGAATGAGAAGGCAGACTTCTCACCGCGCACGTTACTTCGCGCAGAGCCAGAATATCAGGCACTTGTCGTTCGACGCCCAGACGCATCAATCAACTGAGTTTTGGAACCCGCACTTTCGTAAGTGAAACGGGATCGTGTGTTTCGATTGCTGTTTCAATCCACTCAGGCAGCCGAACGCCGACATCATCGATATTCGTGCTGCCTGACCCCGGGGCGGGTTGTTCGATTCCACGGTTCGTTATCCACTTCAATTGTCGGCGCAATTGTATCGATTTTCTGCCGCCATTAGACTCGCGGATCATGCCTCTGGAACCCGTCAATTCGTCTATCAGGCCTGCGCTCGTGTACAGAACCCAATTCCCTGCCATCATCGCTGCATCCTGTTTGCTCGCCATGAGCCCCGTCAAGGCCGCTTCCGCAGACAGACCAAACATAGTCATCATCCTGGCCGATGATCAGGGGTATGGCGACTTCAGTCTCAATGGAAATCCATGGGTTCGAACACCACATATTGATTCACTTGCCAAAGAAGGCGCGAGGTTCGAGCGATTTTACGTGAACTCTTTCTGCGCTCCGACTCGTGCTGCGCTGCTCACCGGCCGGTATCCTGTGCGGTGTGGCGTTTGGGGTGTGACCCACAATCATGAGGCCATGCGTCCCAGTGAAGTGACGATCGCAGAGGCTTTCAAGGCGTCTGGCTATCGGACAGCCTGCATTGGAAAATGGCACAACGGAGAACAGTTTCCATTTACGCCACCTGGCCAGGGGTTCGATGAATTCTTTGGTTTTCACAATGGGCATATCAATAACTACTTTAATACAAAACTCATTCGCAATGCCCACACCGAACCAACCACCGGGTACATTACGGATGTGCTGACGAACGACGCCATTCGATTCATCATTCATAGTTCTTCAGGCGAAAATTCAACGCCCTTCTTCTGTTACGTTCCATTCAACGCGCCGCACTCGCCCTATCAGGTACCGGATCAATACTACGATCGCTTCCGGAAAATGGGCTTTGATGAATCGGTGTCAGCATTCTGGGGCATGTGCGAAAACATCGACGACAATGTCGGACGACTCCTGAAGACACTTGATGATCTGCGGATTGCCGACAACACCATCGTTGTCTTCTTAACCGACAACGGCGGAACGGCGGGAGTCAAACTTTTTAATGCCGGAATGCGTGGTGGCAAAACCAGCGTTCACGAAGGTGGATGTCGAGTGCCGATGCATATTCGCTGGCCCAACCACATTCCTGCGGGCAGGGTTGTGCAGCAGATCGCTTCGCACATCGACATCTATCCAACCCTGATCGAACTCGCCGGACTGCTGGCGCCGCCAGGACCTCAAACAGATGGAGTCAGCCTGGTACCGTTGCTGCAGGGTAATGGAACCAATTGGCCTGACCGGGAGATTTACACCCACAATCCGATTTCAGAAACGAATCGTTATCCCGGTGCAGTGCGAACACAAAGATACCGTCTGGTTCGGGAAATCAAGGGCCCGCAGGGAGGTTCATCGGCGCGGGCCAAAGATGACTCTGCCACAGACTGGCAGCTCTACGATATGCACTCCGACCCTGCAGAAGTAACCAACATTGCCGAACGGCACCCGGATATTGTCCAGCAATTAAGTGAACAATACGAACGCTGGATTGACGAAACGCATGAGACGCCGTTGCAGCAGTTCGCGATTCCCGTCGGCCACGAACAGGAGCGGCCTGTTTGGCTGATGGCACCTCAGGCATCTGTTGAGCCACCGCTGCACTTTGCCAATGGACCGGGATTCGCTCACGACTGGCTCACCGGATGGACAAGTATTGACAGCCAAATTCGATTCGATGTGGATATCCAGCATGAGGACGACTACACCATCGACTTGCAATTCTCGTGTGATGAATCCAGCGCGGGCTCTGAAATCAGCCTCAACACGGACTCGAAAGAAACTCTTTCCGTCATCGTTCCAGCGGCGCCTCCCAGCGAGATTCCTTTGCCTCACCGAGATCAACGCGGGAGATCCAGGTATCGAAATCGTGACTGGGCAATCCTGCCGATTGGTACCGTCCACCTGACGCCCGGCCGGCAGTCTTTGACATTGTCGGCCGAGACCCTGCCAGGGAAAACAGTGATGGACTTGAAAGCAATCAGGGTCTCATGGTGAAACCATCACCCGATATCAAGACCGACACACCACCATTCCTGTGCAATCCCTCAGAAGGTTAACACCACATGGCACGCGAAGAATCAGACCGTGAGGATCTGATGCGGGAAGCAACAGCGTTTGTTCGTCGAGCCGAGCTGCAGGTGGAAGGACTGGACCAACCCGTCACGGTTGGATTCCGCCGCACAGGTGCATTCAGCGTCTTCATCGATCAGGACCCTGTTTACCAGTTCACGCCGGATGGGCAGCTTCGGCGGGCATACTCGGGTGGCTTCCTGTATCGCAGCCAACAGGGAACGCTCGCCAGAATGCATCGAGAAAGAAGCAACTCACAGACGACCCTGATCCGATCGGATCTGTCTGAAAGCGAACTTTCATCGTTTCACGATACGATGAAGAATCAGTTGTGTCACATTCGCGACTGCCTGCAGGCCGGTCAGGTGCAGATCCTGCGTACCGTCCCGGATGAATTTGAGGCGGTGCCGGAAACACGGATGGCATTGCAACAAGTCCTGAATATCACAGATCACTGGATTGCGCCGCCAATTGCACCACGATGAAGTCATGACTGCTGAAGGCGAAAGGCTGGCTGATGGACGGGATTGATGACCTGTCGGATCTGGTAATAGATGCGACTGAAACATTGGGGGATGCCACGGATGGCTGCCGCTACCAGGCAGCCGTGTTCGCGACTTTTCTTTGCTGCTGCTTCACGTTCGCAGCATTTCAATCTTCGGAATGGATGTGTGTCCTGCTGTCTGCGATCGCTGTTGTGACGGGAATCATGGCTTTCTGGTTATGGATTCGCAGTTGATGTCGGGCGAGTCAATTTGTGTGAGCGTGGCATGAATCCTATTGATGTTTCCATCCACGAACCACAACTGCATCCGCCACCACCTTCGGGTGAAAGCAGCATGCCGCATGCTGGTATCGTGCTTAGCCAGCAATCGGGTCGCAAACGTGGCCAACGAGTCGTCAGGCTGGCGTCCGGCGACCACATCGTCACAGTTTCCGCACGATAGAAGACAGCATCGGTCGTACAGGCATAAGTTCCACAGCCGTGACCTTCCGGCAGGACTTCATCTCGAAGTGATCCGTCGTTCAGAGACAAGACATGCGGACGGAGAAATATTCGGTTGCCCACGATTCCTGGTCGCATCATGGCTTTGCCATGATCACCTTTTCCGCCCGGCCATGAAACGGTCTGCTTCCATAACTGCTGACCACCGTCATCACTGCGGGAGGAAACCTGATACAACCCATTGTGTGACGAAACCAGAGTCAGCTGGTTGCCGGCATGGGCCAGATAAAGAACGACCTGAGGGTCCATCGGATCCAGCGGCTTAACCCAATTCAACGATCCGGATTCGGCATCGATTGCGACCAGCCGAAGGCTCTTCCACAGCCGCGAATCACCAATACGGCGTTCCCCCGATGCAATCACATCTGGATCACGCGATTCGACAAGATACACCACTCCGTTGCTGATCGTGATGGTGGAATTCAGGATCACCCCGCCGCGGTATTCCCATTGAACATCGGAGGTTTCAGTATCGCGGCAAGTCAATAAATCGCTGCAGACAGGAAATGTCACTTCCCCGGATCGTGCATCGTACCAGCCTGCGTCTGCATCTCCCCAGAACGTTGTCCACGCAGTGCCCGGTTTTACAGAAGTGCCGAATAACTGGTCATCGGCAGTCGCAATGTACCCCCATTCCATTGCATTTTCTCCGACCGCCGGCGCGGGAATGTGTCGTACGATTTCTCCGGTCGCTGCATCGATCTGCCAGCACTCGCCCTGCACAGCCAGGAACAAGTACTTATCGCTTGCGCACCAGTTGCTGCAGTCACGCGGCATGTTGAACCGTTCGAGTCCCGGAATTTCCAGCGACCAGATGACCGTACCGTTGAAAACATCCAGTGCCAGCACTCGATGAAGCCCCTGCAGGAACAGTCTTCCCTCAGCGGATAATGGTGAAGGCTTTCGGCCACTGCGATCTGCCTGATATCGTGGCCCTGGCCGCCCAATCCACTGAACACCCAGATCCTGTGTACTCCTGGCATTGCCCAACTGTTCTCCGGCGAATCCAGAATTATCGGGGGTGCCGTAGAGATGGGACCAGTCGGCAGATCCGGTCAGCGGCGGACGGAGATACCTTTTCCATCCGACGCCGACATCCTCCAGAGCCATCTCAGCCGCGGCCCGGGAACGGACATCAGCCTGAGAACGAACATCAGACCGGGCCCCTTCCCCTGTCTTTGTCAGGATCAGGACGCCCCCGTTCGGTCTCACCAGCCGCTGGCATTCCCGCAACAGGGACTCGTCGGCTGGCTGATCAACCAGCACGATATTCGCCCAGCCGTCTACGAATGGCAGCCTGGAAAGGTCTTCCACCTGATGGATTGTGACCTGAGAACCGTACAGCCCCACTCGCCGGAGTTTCGCAACATCCCGCCTGGTGCGGTCGCTGTCTGTTTCAGCAATCACGAACCGGAACCGGGTCGCACGGCACAACTCGATCAACCGGTCCGTTTCACAACGCCCCACGATCAGGCATAAACCTGTCCTGGTTGTGGCAAGTGACTGGATCCTTTCCACAAATTCTTTCGTTTTGTCATCCGAGGAAAGTGGGAGGCTTCTGCCCGGGGACTGCAGTGTGTAGTTGAAGAAATTGTCACATTCAAACGGCGCGCTGAACAGGACATCGCCTGCCTGTGGCTGCCCGATTCGATATTGATAGAAGCCCTTGTGTCTCAAACCAGTCAATGTCACCTCGTGGTTGCACACAAGTTCCTCATCGTGCCAAGTCGTATTGAACTGATCCATCCCCCATTCGACGATGGTTGGTTCCGGCTCCTGTGTCCGCCATTGAACAACGGCTGTCGAGGGATCGATGAACATCAAACAGGGACTCGTCGCCAGTTCAAGCATTTTCTTATGGGCAGGGATTCGTATCGAACACTCGTCGTACAGGACGGCAACTTCTTCCGCGGTCAATGCGCGATCATAAATCCGCATTTCGTGAAGCGCTCCCACCATGCGAAAATACTCGTCCTTATCATGGTAGGCACCAATCTCGAACCATGCTCGATCCGGGTAATGAATGTCCCCGGCCTGCTGAGTCCCTTCTGCCTTCAATTGACCGTCAACATACAGGCGCATCGTCTGGCCGTCGTAGCTGCCGACCACGTAATACCACCGTTCTCTCTCAAACGGCTGAATGTCAGAAAGATAGGTCAGTCGCTGCGGACCATCCTGAGCGCAGAGTCCAACGCAAAATCGATCCTTTCGATAGCCAAGCAACCATCCGCGTTCCAGATCGCCATCATCCTGAATCACTCCAACAATTCCGCCCCATTCCTGATACTGATCCAGCCGCACCATGGCTGCCGCTGTGAAAGATCGCTGTGGAACGGTTGCGTTGCGGAAGTCAGCATTGACCATCAACGTCTGCTCACGACCATCCAGTTCGATTGACTGGTGATCACCCAGCCTGGAAATCCACGGCGTTTTCGCGAATACGATGTCCGCTCCTTTCAACGCGTCAATTGTCTGGTTCTTCACCGACGATGACTGAAATGCCCAATGATGAATCAGCCCCGGTTCATCAATCATTTTCAGGTCACTTGTGTCGCCAACGGGCGATAAGACGTTCTGCTGTCGTTCTGACAGAGACGGATCGGTCTGATCGGGTTTCTTCTGACCAGCAGCGAAACACTGAACGGTCCCGGAATCACTGCTGCAGAACAACCGCCCATTGGCCGCTGCCAGACCAAAGATGCGACCTTCAGTTGCGGATCGCCAAAGCAATCTGCCGTCCGTGGCCGACCAGCCACTGACTCGTTGGTCGCCTCCCGTGAACAGAACATCGCCCGCTTTGATCATGGCGAATGGGCAGTCACAAGAGGCACGCCAGAGTACTTTCTGGTCGGTCAGTCGAGAACAGACGATTTCGTCGTCGGTCAGCATCCACGATGTCGAACCATCCACAACGATGGCATTTCCACGACCCAACCCCGCAACCATTTCGCGAGTCTGCTCACTGGATTGGCGAAATCCACCTTTGCGAGAATCCGTACCCGGACCGTGAAACACCGTTTCATCCAGTGATACGACAACAATGGAGCCTCCTCCACTTTTCTGCATCTCACCAAGGTCCTCACCGGTTTCTTTTGAAAAGACTCGCGGCGCGACTCGTCCCTGCGGTAGAATTAATGCCGAAGAAGAAACCGCAGGAGCGCCTTCGATAGTGAGACCGGGCAATTCGCGAACGTAGTGATCCTCCGAACTCTGCTGCCCGGATTCCGCATCAACAGCGCACAGGAATGATGCTTCCCAGGGAAGCATGGAACAGCCAAACCAGGCAGTGCCTCCTTCGACGACAACACCAGTGCGACACGGATGCAATGGAATGAATCGACCGTTGTTCAGAATGAGATCGCTGCTCGGTGATGGTTTCAGTTTCCACAACAATTCGCCTGTCGCAGCATCGACACATCGAGCGTGTCCATCGTCTGATCCGAAGTACACGCGACCGTTCGACCAGGTTGCCGCAAGACGCACTGGGCCACCGGTCGTCACAGCCCAGTGTTCAGTTCCATCGTCTGCATTCAGACAATACAACGTATCGTCCACCGACGAACCGAACCAGACCCGATCTCCCACTGAAATCACCTGAAAGACCGAATCATAATTCCGCATCGACGGGAGGTTTCGGTGGTATGCATATGCGTCATACTTCGCCGGGCCATGCCACGCGGTTTGAGGTGGAGATGCCGAACGCCAGGACCAGCGAAGCTGGAGCGTCTCCAGGTCCGGCTGATCTCCGGTTGCCCCTGTCCGGCGAATGTCGTGCTGCCAGACAGGCCAGTCTTCTGCCGATGACGGCAATTGATCTGAGCCGACCAGCAGAATCGCATCAAGTGTGCACAACAAGACCCGGAGAGACGTGTTCATTTGCGATTCCAGCAGGAGAAGCATCATCAGATGCCTGAAGCATACTGAAACTCTGTTTCACTTCGTAGTACAACGCCTTCAACGGGCCCTGCGAAACCTGCAAACCCAATTCTGCAAACTGGCAGACGCGGCATCAATGAGGACATTGGGACATTGGCACTTCGGGGACCAACCTGAGAGCTCTCTGGCTGTCCGTTGAAGAATCGGGACAGGCACACGCAGGATGGCTGTAAACCATCGTGTTCTGGTATCTCCTGCTCGAGCCAGTCCCATTTTTCAACAGGCTGCCAGGCTAGAGGTCGGCCGTTTCCCAGAAATCACAGGGTGGCTGCGTCTGGAATTCCATCCACTGATGCAGGATCGGGTGCAGAAAAGCGAGCTTGGCAGCATGCAGTGAGTGACGCTGCTCTGCAGGTTCATCGCCATCGAATCGTGGAGCTTCTTTTATGGCACCAAACGCGGCGTAGTATTCGTCTCCGCAAATCGGATGACCAATCTCACTCAGATGAACACGAATCTGATGATTGCGGCCTGTGTATAAAACACATTCCACGAGGGCATGCGCAGAATACCGTTGGAGGACTGTCACCTTTGTTCGAGCGGGCCGTGCAGCCCGGGCTCCTGGACGAGCGGACATCAGCACGCTGTTTGAGCCCGGTCTCTGCCCGATTGGAAGATCAACCAATCGAGATTCGAAACTCGGATTCCCTTCAACGATCGCGAGATAAGATTTGGACATCCGGCCCTGCTGGAAATCGATCGATAACAGCCTGTGAGACAGATGCTCCTTCGCAGTCACAATCAGGCCGCTTGTCATTCGGTCCAGCCGATGAACAACTCCCGGACGCAGGAGTCCCGGCAGAGGAGTTTGGCGATCGAGGTACAACTGCAGCGCATTCGACAACGTCCCTTCCTGAAAATCGCCAACCGGATGAGCGACTAATCCGGCTTGTTTATCGATAACGACAATCCAGGGATCCTCATACACAACCTTCAATTCACAGGAATACGGTGAAAGCAGCTTATCCGGGGGTTCCACCAGCCGAATTCCAATCACCTGGTCAGCAAAAACCCGGGCAATGGGCTCAGCGGGCAATTCATTGATCGTCGCCAGGCCGGCAGCAACCATCTGATGCAATCGCCAGGTGGTGTAATTGCGAAGATGCTTACTGAGAAACGAGTCGATTCGTACCCCGGAAAGATACGGCTCCACCGTAAAAGAAACAGTCAACGGGTACGCGTTCTGCGTCATGATCCGGTCGGTCGCTGAAGCTTAACCCGGCAATTCTTCATTCGAACCACTATCGAACAGCTTCTTCTGGCGGTCGTCTCTTGCGGTCAGTTCCCGATAAAGCAAACTGGGCTGGATATCAGAGTTGTTCTGATACTTGCCACTCTTGTATTCGGTCACGTCGCCTTCGAGAGTGTGATAGAACACCTGACAAACCTGAACGCCGGGATAGATCCGGACCGGCTGAATCGCGAACATTTCCAGTGTCCAGTATCCGCAAAACCCAACGTCTCCAAAACCTGCAGTCACATGCACAAACAGACCGAGACGACCAATTGACGATCGTCCCTCCAGCATGGGCACCAAATTGCGGGTCTCGGTGTACTCGATGGTTCGACCCAGATACAGCTGATTTGGCTGCAGAATCAATCCTTCGGGGGGAATATGAATTCGCCGGAAGCGATTCGGCCGCTTCATGTCGAGCACAATTTCCTCGTACACCAGCAATTCATCGTGCAGACGCAGGTTGTAACTGTTGGGATTCAGCTGATCGTCGCTGAAGGGCTCAATGCTGATATTTCTGCCCAGCTGCGCTCTGATTTCACTGCCACTGAGGATCATTGATAACCTGCTGACGAACGACCGAGGGGAAAAACGGGCGAAGACTGCGATTCAAACGGCCATCCGTGAATTCTGGGCAGCGTAGGCTGGAATCGATGCAGAATCAACCAGTGCCGCAGGCTAAGCAAGTTGGTCACCAACAATTCTGGACTGTCAGATACGGTTCCACGCTATGGCTGGAGCACTTCAAGAACTGTGATTGGCGTTTCCGGCAGAATTTCAACCGACGCACAGGAGGCGGGCAACAACACTGTCTGCCCCGGGTTCAGCAGTAATTCCGTTCTGGTCGTCTGCAAAACCCCCTTCCCCTCCAGCACCATGACCACCCGAAAGCGGTTGTCGCACCGAACCGCAAACGGATTCGCCGACTGATGCCGCCGGATAACGAAATAGGGGCATCGGACGAGTTCTTCAAAAACATGAGTCGTCCCTGCAAGCTGAACAGGCTTGACCGGGTCAACCGGCCCCCGATTAAAGTCTGTGCACGCCAGTGATTCGTCCAGATGAAGGGGCCGTGGTTTTCCATCCGCCCCCACCCGTCCCCAATCGTGCAAGCGAAACGTCAGGTTGCTTTGTTGCTGAATTTCCGCCAGCACGATGCCCGGCCCGAGCGCGTGGACAGTGCCGGCTGGTACGTAAATACAATCGCCGGGCTTGACCGGGTAAATATGAAGGCAGGATTCCACATGGCCTGATTCCACAGCCCGACGGAGCTGCCTGGCATCAACCCCCGGCTTTAATCCCGCACAAATTCTGCTGTCCTGCGCTGCGTCGATGATAACCCAGGCCTCTGTTTTTCCGTTTTCCCGCGCATTGAATTGCCTGGCAAGTACGTCATCGGGATGAACCTGCAACGACAGCCAGTCGTTCGCATCCAGAAATTTCATCAGCAGTGGAAACTGACTCACCCCGGCATGTCGGCCAAAAAGTTCCTCTGGCTGTTGTGAGATTAATTCGGTGAGTGCCATGCCGGAATAATCGCCGCTGCAGACGTAACTCTGCCCATCCGCATGATCCGCAATCTCCCAGCTTTCGGCGTAATCGGATTCTGTCCCCACCGGCTTCTTCAGCAGTGTGCCAAGGCGAGACCCTCCCCAGCGGATGCGTTTCAGGATGGGAGTAAAAGTCAGTGGCTCCATGGGATGGATCACTCCTGTGAATTCTTCCGCCGCGGCTGTTGAGGAATTGGCGCCTGTCCGAACAATCGTCATTCTGTATTGCGTTCCCTTCAGAATACTGCTTATTCCGGCATATTCGTCAGGGAACATGTCGATGTTTGTCACACTTTCTAGTGTGCGCGGGTTACTTCTGAGCCTGCCAAAAGGGCCTCGTCAAAGTCATTGTAGATCATCCGTCAATTGAAAGACCAAGGCAGATGCGGTTACTGATTACTGGTGGTGCTGGATTTATCGGAAGTAACATTGCGGATCGCGCGCTGGAAAAGGGATGGGAAGTCGCTGTTCTCGATAACCTTGTGTCCGGACGACGCGAGAACATTCCTGCTGCTGCCACATTCTTCGAAACAGACATCTGCGATCCTTCAGGCGTTCAGAATGCGTTTGACCAGTTCAAACCCACCATCGTGACACATCAGGCAGCACAGGCAAGCGTAGCCATTAGTGTGCGCGAACCACAGATGGACGCCCAGGTGAATATCATTGGTTCAATCAACATCATGCAGGCATGCGTGAACCACAAAGTGGAACGGCTGGTCTTTGCCAGCACAGGTGGCGCGATTTACGGTGAGGTCCCCGATGGCACTTCCGCGGGGGTTGACACCATTCCAATGCCCGTCAGCCCCTACGCTTGCAGTAAATTCGCAGTCGAAAAATACCTCGCCTGTTTCAAGTTCGAACACGGCCTGAACTACACTGTTCTTCGTTACGCCAATGTCTACGGACCACGACAAGACCCACATGGCGAAGCAGGAGTGGTCGCCATATTCTGCAATCGCATGCTGGCCAACGAATCGATCCGAATCAATGCTCGAAAAACCACGGGCGACGATGGCTGCGTACGTGACTATGTTTACGTAGACGATGTTGTGAACGCCAACATCGCTGCGTTCGAAGGGCGGATCCCTGACGCAATTCTGAATGTCGGCACCGGACAGGAAACCACCACGCGTCAGCTGGCTGAACGTCTTCAAAGTGTCATCGGCTCGGACATCGAAATGGCGCCGGCAGATCGGCGTCCGGGTGACGTGGAACGAAGTCTGCTGAACGCTGATCGACTGGTCGAATTACTCGGCCCTGCCGTACCTGTGGCCGATGGACTCACAAAGACCGCGCTCTGGTTCAAGGATCGCAGGCTTCAAGCAAACTGATGCCGGAACAAACTATCTGTGAGGGGTGCAATGCCTGACAACACATGGTCAGGCATTTCCCGTCTTCGCTGCTATTGGACGTGCCAATTGCCGCCCTCTGCATTCAATCCGGGTGAGATTCATTTGCCAACGGCAGTCAGGTACCGGTCGCCCCGAAAGAAAATCTGCCCATCGGAAATGGCCGGGGAAGCATAGGTAAACTCTCCCAGTGGATTACGATGCAGCACATCAAGTTTGTCTCCCGGCTTCACGACTGCAGTGGTGCCGTCATCGGCGGTGAAATACACGAGTCCGCCGGCCGTCACCAGTGACGCGCTGTAGTGGTTGCCCAGTCGATCCTGCCAGATTCGATCGCCGGATTCCTTATCGAAACAATTGACTGTACCACGATCATCTGCCACAAACAGGTAACGTCCCTGCAGCACTGGTGAGGGCACATAGCATTTGGCCGCTTCACTATGCCATGCCACATGCGAAGATGTGACGTCGCCCTGCCCTGATGGACGCACCGCCATCACATGATGAGTCGGAAACCCAGCCGTCAGATAGAACTTCTCTCCATCGTAGACCATCGATGAAACGAACTGCTCCGTTGGCCCTTCTATCAGCCAGTTCAGTGCGCCTGACCGTGGATCCATACTGACAACACGTTTACTACCCGTCAGAACCATCTGGTCGCGACCTTCGATCGTGCGAATGATCGGCGTACAGTAACTACGCGTTTTGTGCTCACGCGGAGTCTTCCAAACAACTTCTCCGTTCGAACGATCCAGAGCGGCAACATACGAATCGCCATCGTGATCGCCATTGATGATCAAAAGATTGCCATAGATTACCGGCGAACTACAGAACCCATGGACGCTTGTAAAACCGCCGGGGGACACACTCCAGAGGGCCTTACCCTCGAAATCAAAGGCTGCGACCAGAATTTCACCGGGTGTTACCGGACGTGGCGAACCAACATTAGGAGCTGGGACCTCACGACCATCGGTCACGAGAAATGTGGCGTAAACATGTTTGCCATCTGTCGCGGGTGTCCCCGAAGCATAGCTGTTGAGCTTGTGTCGCTTTTCCAGTGTGGAAGTCGTGACGACACTCTGCCACAGTAGCTTGCCGTCTGAACGCTGAAAACACATCAACACACGCTGCTGAGTTTCTTCAATGCAGCCTGTGACGAAGACAAATTGCCCAAAAACAATTGGGGACGAATGTCCGTGAGCCGGCAATTCTGTTTTCCAGGCAATATTGTGGCCAGTCTGACCGTTCCATTCGACAGGAACGTCTGTTTCAATTGATGTGCCATCTCCACGCGGACCGCGCCAACATGGCCACTCCTCCGATGGAGCGGCCGACATGCATGCTCCGAAGATGGACAGGACGAACAAACAGCCGATCGATTGATGCATACAGGGCCTGCGAATTCCTGGGTGATCGTGAAATGAGCAAACCAGATCTCAGACAGGTGAATTCAGGTCGGTGATCTTCCCTGAATTCACCCTGAGAAGGATCGCTACATGTTGATCTCGTATCCTTTTCGATTCTCTCTCGCAAGGAATGAATTTGCCTGATCGTCACCAATGACTTCGCGATGAACGGGGTCCCAGGCGAGAGAACGATTCAATCGCATGGCGATGTTGCTCAGGTGACAAATCTCCAGCATCCGGTTGTGAGACCACACATCAGAAATCGGCTGTTTCCGGGACCGCATACCTTCGATGAAATTCGCGGTGTGATTTGCACTCACCGGGCCACCGTAAACTTCTTCAATCGCTCCGGCAGGCAATGGATTCGACTTGAGCGCCTCAACCGGCGCACCAACAATCTTGCCACGATTGACAAAGAAGCGGCCTTCTGTGCCTTCGAAGAGGATGCCGTTATCGCCTTCACTCGTGATGATCATTTCGACATCGTCAGGCATGTCGACTTTGATTCGAAAGCTTGTGGCGGCATTATACTGATCATCAACTACCGGAAAACCATCCTTGTATTCAACAGGCAGGTTGAACTCCAGCGGTGTGATGCGGCTTGGCCCGGTCTCAGTCGCACCTAATGCCCAGCAGGCAATATCGACGTGGTGAGCACCCCAATCAGTCAACTTACCGCCACTGTACTCGTGCCAATTACGAAATGCGTAGTGACAATTGCTGAACAGGGGCACGCCACCCCCATATCCTTCGCGAAGCTGCGGTAAGGCTCGATAATCAACTTTGGGAGCCGGACCAAGCCAGGATTCCCAGTCGAGCCCTTCCGGTACAGCTGTCACCGGAATCACCGGCGAAGACTCCATTCCGTTAATACCGCAGGTGACGCGTTTTACTTTGCCAATGCGTCCTGCCTTAACCAGCGCCACGGCCTGCAGAAATCGCTGTTCCGATTCTGTTCTCTGCATCGTTCCGACCTGAAACACTCGCCCGGTCTGTTTCACCATCTTTTCAATGAGTTTGCCTTCAGCGATTGTCAGCGTAAGCGGCTTTTCACAATAAACATCCTTGCCGGCCAGCATCGCTTCCACAGCGATCTTGGTGTGCCAGTGATCGGGCGTCGCAATCATAACGGCATCGATATCCTGACGATCCAGAACCTTTCGATAGTCGCTGTAGGCGTCCGGTTTCTTTGTTTGCCTTTTCTCCGTCTTTTCAACATTGGCTCCCAACACATTCGCATCGACATCCGCCAACGCGGCAAAGTCTGCAAACTGAAAAGATTTGCTCGTAATTGCCCAACCCTGATTTCGAAGTCCAATGGTGGCAAATACGGGCCGGTCATTCGGCGACAGATAACCGGTGGCACGACTGGAATTCGGGCATAAAACGGCCGCAGCTCCCAGAGCAGCAACATTCTGCAGGAAGCGACGACGTGATGGGGTATTCGATACAGTCATGGGATCACAACTTTCAAGGATGGGCAGATATTTGACTCGGTCAATGAACGTCAGTTTCAGCGCTCCTGCCTGAACACTGCAGAAACGAATGTGCTGGTCTTTATAGGCTATTCAAAAGACTGCTGGAAATGTACGCAAACAGCAGCAAAGTTCCCTCAGCAAACAGAATTCAGGTCCATGAACTCTAAACTGTCCGTTGAAAACGGGACTGGCTCGAACAAGGGACCTTAAGATACGACGGTTTACCGCCGTCCAGCGTGCCTGTCCCAATTTTCAACGGACAGCTAAGCTAAGATCGCCATAAACAAACAAAACGGTTCAAGGCTGAAGACATCGTTGTGAGACCACCGGGCCGGGTTCACACCATTCTCATGGCTCGTCCACAGGTACAATCTCGATCCAGTTCAGACAGGTGTTCGTTGTCGAGCCCGCTAATCCAATCTCCAGTGTGAGCATGCCGTCGCTCACAGACACGATCATGGAACGTTCGAGCCATTCTCCGGCGGCTGTTGTCTCATTCCGGACCAGAGGCTGACCTTCCACCGTCACATTCTGACCTGATTGTTCATGGCCGGAATCGCCGACGCAAACCGTAACCCTCCATCGGGTATTTCTGGCAGCGAAGTCCCAGGTATCATGACTACGTGTAAACAGAAATGTATCACGATAATCGCCGCTGATCTGCTCACGCTTTCGGTGATTTGAAGAAATGTCTCGCCGCCATCCAAAACCAGATTCCGTTTCAAATTTGCGACCGCTTTCCTTCCGGAAGCCATCAATATCAGTCACACCCGGCCCGGCAAAATTGAACCGAATGACTCCGTCAACCGGCTTACCAGCCAACGAATCCGGCACACCATCCCGATCCGCAGGGACCGAAATATGGGACCAGCTGTTTGGAGCGGGATCGAACGGAAGAGCATCTTCAATGTCATCAATACCGTCTCCATCTGAGTCGGCAGGAGACGTGACTTTACCTGACCTGCTGTGAAAAGATTTCATCGACAAAGATTCAATGGCCTTCCACCATTTGATGAGAAACTCGCCACGTGTCATACCTTCAATCAACGGGATATCGATGTCCCCCACGGTATTGCGCTGAGCCAGGGAGATTTGCTTTACTTCATTGCACCAGTCGATCGTGGCTGGCACATCAGGATTCAGCTCCGGCCGACGCGGGTCAAGCGGAAGACTGCCCGTTACAGCCAGTAGATTGGCGGCAACAAAGGCAGCGTGATCAGGCTTTAAATCAGGAAATGGCCACAGGATATGCCGACAAGATTCATCACACTCTTCAACCAGTGAACGCTGAAGCCCCACGAGTCGCTCACGATTCCCCGGAATGGCCCGGGCATCCATCTGATGTCTGATGCAGAATGCGGCAGTTGCCCCAGCCGCAGTACCGATCGCCATGCTCTGGTCATGCAGACGCAGCGCCGAACTGACGATGCTGCTGTATCCCAGGTTCTTCTGACATCCCAGAAGCCCATCCAGCTTCGCCGGGATCAAGCTGCGCAGCGGAAAAGTACTAAGTCCACTGTAGGGCGGTCCCCATGTTCGGCCGGGACGAAAATCGCATTTCCAGGGACCGGTCGGGTTATCGTCGTCCAGAAACACTCGCCGTGTCGGATGGAAGTCATATTCGAACTGCCATGCCCCCAACGCGTCATGATACATCACCTGCGAATACCTTCTGGCATTCCCCCGATACCCCATTGTGTCCTGCTGTCGCATCATGTACATGGCTCGCAGTCGCAGTGATTCGCGGATATATGGCTTTGGTGGCAGTCGATCTGAGGTCTTGAATTCGTCTGTAAGTTCAAACCGACGAAAACTGTGTTCCTGATCCGGCATCGCGGAGTGAACTTCTGTCTGCAGGTAGTGCAGGAATCCCAGCGAGTATAGTTTTGCATCACGAAATATAATCTCCCGCTGGGTGCGACTGAGCTGAACAATATTCTTTGCGGAAGCCCCCTGCTCTGTTGCCTCCAAAGCAGCGGCCACACCAGCAGGCAGAACGTCCAGCGGGTAGTCGATCGCCGGAAAACACAGCAGGAGAACATCCGGGTGCGTGACATCCGGGAGATTGTAGTGATCGATGATCCGTCGGCTTTCATACAACCACAATGGATCCCGCGGCCAGTTGTGATGTCGGTAGTTTTCCGGATTATAGTTTTCAGGAGCAGGAATGGGCTCGTATCGATCTGTTTCATGGATCACTAAATTGTATGTCACTGGATTCATATCCGTGACGGGGTACGAGCTGCGATCGATCGGAGCGAGCGGTTCTCCATACTTGTCATGCAAATCGGGCCCGAATTCATAATCCGCGCCAGCCAGTTTGATCGCGTCGCCCCAGTCAGAGGCATCAATGGTAATTGCAGCTCGAACAATAAGCTTGCTCTTCACCTGATCTCCGTTGTCATTATCAGTAACCATGGCCGGTTCAAACATCATTCCATTCAACCGATCCCCTGTTCTGAATGCAGCAATCGGAAACTGGTTGTCGACGATTTTAAGCTGACCAGACGCTACATAGGGCTGCAGCCATTCCTGAAAAACTTCGGCGGCATCCGCGGGTCGACAGGTCGTAATCACGCGTGTATTCCCCGGGCGAGATGCTCCGTACTTGCGGTTATTCAGCTGCTCGATGAGGTCAATGATCTCCAGAAACGAACCGTTCCGCGGAAAGGGAACCGTGTGATCGTAGCCGGCCGGTCCCCGGTTCTCGTCGATTGCAACCAGGGCCTCCGACGAAAACTGTCCGCCAAGCCAGGACGTATCATTGACCAGTACAATAGACTTTACTCCCATTCTGGCTGCCTGCACCGCCGCCGCACATCCAGATTCGGTTCCGCCAACAATCAGAACATCAGCAGATACCTCGGTAACATCAATTTGATGATCTTCGCCAGGGCACACAGACTCCCCCAGGCAGTAAAGCAAGACAATCAGGCAACGCACGAACATATAACAGCCCTAACAAGAACACGATCTGAGCGCGAAACAGGGTACGCAAAAAAACGCTTCGACGAAACATCGAAGCGTTTCAAGATTCAATGGACGGCCCGAGCCACATTCCTGAACACTGATCACAGTTGATTAACGGAACCTCACGTGGTAACGAATTCTCTTCCCGGAGCCACAGCGCTCAGGTAAAGCGGTTGTGGGCGAGCAGCAGCAGGCTGTGGAACAGGAAAGAATCTCTGCACGGCCCTCAGCAGATCGCTTCGACTGATTTGTCCCAGCAGGGATCCATCGTCCACAACCGGCAATTGCCGGACTGACGATTCGATAAAGTTCTGCGCGATGGACAAGACGTTCAACGCTGGCGAAACAACCGGAACTTCATGCTGCATCCAGAAGGATACGGTTGCCTTGTATGCAAGGCCATTCATGTCCGCCCTGTCCTGTGATTCGACTAGCGGAGTTCTGATGGCCGTGACTGCGGCAGACAGCGCATCTCGCCTCGTAATTTCGCCTATCAAACGTCCCTGGCGAGTCACAAGCAGACGCCGAAAAGAGGTCTGATGAAAACGTTCGAGAATCTCGGGCAATGTCGTTTGCTCATTGATCATTCGTCCGGGCTCGTCATCCATCCATGCAGTCACCGCTGCGCATGGCGATTGTTCCCAGCACAGTCGAATAAACACCTGCATTGCGGATTTTTCGGAGAAGACGCCCAGCACAGTACCATCAGAAGCCATTACCGGAGCTCCCGATACTCCCTTGCGTATCAACTGGTCGGTACACGACATCACGTCGGAATGGCTGTGGAGTACCAGAGACGGGGGTTTCATGACGTCCGCAGCAATCAACAGGTTCAGGCAACTTCGACTATTCAAAGAAGACGGTTTGTCGCTGAGTCCCGCTAAATCCAGAGCGGCAATTGCAGATTGTTCCGTGAAACGTCCTATCAGAACATGAGTCTCGGTCACAACAGGCAAACCGGAAACACGTTGAGCGATCAGCTTGTCCACGGCATTCAGCACGTGAACATTGGGGGTGGTTGTTGCCAGATTGCGGGTCATGATCTGGAGCGCAGAAACGGGAGACAAATCCATGGCACACCCTTTCTTGAAGAGAATACTGCATGCGTGCGAAATCATCAGTCCTGAATGACTGATGCGGCGATTCAGAAATCGCAGAAACACCCACGCGACGGGAGAGGGAATCAGCGTCGTCTATGTTGTCTGTGCAATCGCTGGCAGACAATGCGAATTCGGGGTCGAAACGGGCAGTTGGAAATCTTGCCGGATTTCGGTGAATTTCATCTTGCGGAAGAAATCGGGCACAAGGCTAAACAGCCTGTTGAAAATCGGGACTGGCTCGAGCAGGAGAGCTGAATACACGACGTTTCCATTCTTCTGGCGTGCCTGTCCCGGTTTTTCAACGGACAGCTAAACAGCAACCTTCCGCCGAACACGGACTCCATCCAGATGTCCGTAGGTTAATAACAACGCACCGGCAGAAGCATAGGCTTCGAACAGATCTGCGATCAGATCCTCTTCTCCTGGCCATGGAAATGCGTAAACAACGTCGAAGTCTCGAATGGTCAAGCCCATTTCTGCATAAGCATCATCAGCGTCCGTGTACAACCACATCACGTCACTCTGATTTGCGCCTTCGACCATTGATTGCGCGCCCTCAGGGACGAAACTCCCATGGATGAACTCTGCAGGCAAATCAAAGTCTTTCGACATTTCCAT
>JAGQQE010000698.1 GCA_020426345.1 Planctomycetaceae bacterium | reverse complement strand
AGTCGCATCACCGCCCCGGGATCCAGATTGCCGGGGCGTCTTCTTTTCCAGTGGCACTGATCTCACGGGGTAAACGTCGAGCCTTCAAACGCAGATACGGGGGAACAAAGCGGCCACGATACCCGAAATGGGAAACATCGACCTGATAATTCGCACGTTTGGGTTCGCGAAAGTCCTCGACGACAAACCCTGAACGGCAGAGTCCGCCAATCAGATCTTCCAGTCGATGCAGATATTCAGTCGCCCCGGTCTCACGATAGCTCTCGTCGCGTTGCCGCGGAATCGGACCGTCGTGGTAGTATTCGACGCCAATCACAAACTGCTGCCGTTCATTACGATGACTGATCTGCAGGCTGACTGGCTGCTTGTGCTGGCTGATGTAGGTTCCGTTGTCCCTCAGAACCCGGGCGACCTCAGTATACACGGCTTTCACGTCGGGGACATAGCAGGTACTGACCGGTTGATGCACAATGTCGAAGCACTGGTCAGCCAGACAGTTCAGGTCATCCATGGATCCCTGAACCAGCTGAACCCGGACGCCCCGTTTCTTCGCCTCCCGTTCATCCAGTCGAAGCATGGAATCACTGATGTCCACAACCGTGACATTCGCTCCAGCCACCGCATACAGAATCGACTGCCAACCGCCCCCCGACGCCAGGCAAAGTACGTTCAGACCGGCCACGCTGGCAGGGAGCCATCCGCGACCATCCAGAACCTTCATCGGGTCTCGACATTCGGCATCCGACGCAACTTTGGCAAACTGACTGCCACTATCAGCCAGGTCATTCCACGCCTTCTGGTTGCCTGAACGATAATCCAAAGGAAGCTCTTTCGTACTGAGGTCTGGTGCAGGACAGGCGAAATGCCATCACAACTGGGGACAATTGACACCAAGTGCGAGACAATTCGCGGCACACTTGTTCCAGGGACCGGTGTG
>JAGQQE010000697.1 GCA_020426345.1 Planctomycetaceae bacterium | reverse complement strand
CACGGCACGTCGCAAGTCTGTACGAACATCGATGAAGTTTCCGGACGTTCATTGCTCGACGAGTCACGTTCAGATAGCCTGGATGTTGTCGACGTGGTTCGAACGGACCTGAAAGGAATAGAGCCCCGGATGCTCTGAATGGTAGACTGGAACGACCGACGAGCTCTCGTTTTGTATGACGGTCGAAATGGTTAACATGACGAGGCAGCGAATATACGGTCCGCGGTCTGGTGAACGATCTCGTTTGCAGCGCTTGTTGAATTTGAAGGACGAACACATGCAATTCCCTGTTGGTCAATGCTTACGGATTGTGATCCTGCCTTTTTTGCTGACAGGGATTGTTGCTTCTGAGGTTCATGCTCAGGTCGCGTCTCCGCAACAAGTTCATCCGCTCGAAGCCGCCATGTCGCCCGACGTATGGCGGAGGGAGCTTCGGATTGTCGATCTGCATCAGCACATTGAAGATTCGCCGGAGCGATTGGAGCGCGCCATCAGAATTCTGGACCGCGCGGGTGTGGGAGTCGGCGTCATTCTGGGAGCCGGAACGGTCACATCCAACGACAATCAACCATCGGGGTTTCAGAAGGCACGTGAACGTTGTGAATCGTTATATCCCGGTCGCTTCATGCATCACATGATTCTGGATTACGCTGGCTGGGATGATGCAGACTGGAGTGACCGGGCAGTACGCCAGATTGAAGAGGGTCATCGGCTGGGCGCTGCGGGACTGAAAGAATACAAACGTCTGGGGCTTTTCCTGAAAGACGGCAGCGGGAAGCTCATCCGCATCGATGATCCGAAGCTGGATCCGGTCTGGCAGCGTTGTGGAGAGCTGGCTATGCCGATCAGCATTCATGTCGGTGACCCCAAAGCATTCTGGCTGCCCTATGACGACAGCAACGAGCGCTGGACTGAATTAAAGGATCATCGCAGCTGGTGGTTTGGAGATCCCGCCAAAC
>JAGQQE010000696.1 GCA_020426345.1 Planctomycetaceae bacterium | reverse complement strand
AGATACGTGTGCCAAAACGGACGTTGGTTCTGTTGGTGACCGACTTCGAAGAAGGTGGTTCAGTCGGAGCATTGCTCAACGAAGTGCGAGCTTTGGTTGATACCGGGGCGATACCACTGGGACTTGCCGCATTGTCCGACGAAGGAAAACCGCGGTATCACACCGGCATTGCCGCACAAATTGTTTCGTGTGGAATGCCGGTCGCGGCACTCAGTCCCACTGAGCTCGCCAGGTGGGTGGGAGAAAAGATACGATGACTGATCGCCCTTCTATTTTGCCCGGAATACTCGCCGAGTTCATCGCGGCTGCTCCGTCACGGCTGCAGAAGCGAATCGACGCCAACCCGGAGGCCGCCAATGACTTTGCCTGGACGAGGACCGATGACATCTGGTTCGTTGCAGCCGGGGAAGAAAAGGTTCAACTGAAGTCGCAGTTGATCCAATCACTGGATGACGTGGAATGCACCTGCCTGCTGGGCCCCCGTTGTTTCCATGTCCTTGCGTCGCTCAGCCTTCTGAGGATAAGTGATACCGTAGACGTTCCGGATGTGGAAAACGCTTCGCAGGAACCTGAATTCGGCATTGTGAAAGAGGTATCCACGGATTCGTTGGAGGGGCCGCCTGAGGCGGAAAGTCTCTCCGAATCACAGTCGTTTGCTGCACGGGATATGATGAAACAATGCAGCGATATCCTGGCAGCCGGGTTGAGAGCCGCAGGGAGTGTCCTGCAGTCGCGTTTGCTGCGATGTATTCACGAATGCCGTGCCGAAGGGCTGCACCGGTTGGCTGCTGCCGGCCTGCGTGTGATGCATAACATTCGGCAGGTTCGCACAAATGCCGATACCTTTGATTCAAATCTGGCAGCCCAGGACCTGACCGAAGCACTGGAAGTGGCATGGCTGCTGATTCAGAATCCCGCAGATCCGCCTTCATCGACACTGGGTGTTGCCCGCCGTCGATACA
>JAGQQE010000695.1 GCA_020426345.1 Planctomycetaceae bacterium | reverse complement strand
CAATTCCGGTTCCCGAACCATCTCCACCAAAAGCGCAATGGTAGGCTTCTGTCGTGGATGGTACGCCCACCCGATCGTGAGTTGCCGATGGCTGAAAGGGAACAAAGTCAAAGACGCTGACACGAACTCCGATGTGCAGACCGGGCGCATTGGCACGAATCCCCGCTACGATATCGCGAAGAAATCGTGTTCTGTTTTCGAACGAACCGCCAAATTCTCCGGGGCGATCAAAGCCACTCAGAAGTTCGTGGCCGAGGTATCCATGACAGTGCTTAACGTCGACCCACGAGAATCCGGCTTTTTGAGCGAGCGCACACGCCGCCACGAAATCATCAATAAGCCGCTTCAATTCATCATCAGACAGGATTGGGGTATCTGTTGTGATTCCGAGTCTGGCGTCGAGCACCGGGTGTCTGTATGCAATCCGCGGCTTCAATTGTGTCTTGCTGTCAGGTTTGGCGTAACGCCCGGAATGGGTGAGCTGCAGCCCGATCAGCAGGTCCTTGTCGTTACCGAATGATTCGCGATGAGTAGATACAAGAAGTTCCCGAAGCCCGGCGATATCTGCCAGCGTCGAGGTATTCAAAAGCAATTGATTTGGATTGGCGCGACCATCCTGACGCACCGCGACCGCTTCGCCTCCCCAGATCAACTTTGCTCCGCTGAGCCCGAAATTCTTCCAGCGACGACGTGTCAGGTCGGTGGGCCTTCCGTCTGTCGTCCCATCCCATCCTTCCATAGGAAGGATACAGTAACGATTGCCAATGTTTCCTGCTCGACTTTGGATGGGTCGAGTTGCCGGTCCATTTCCCGTCGAATCCAACTGTGTGACGAATGGCAGGTCCAGTTGAAGCTCGTTCAGGCGGTTCTGGAATTCTTCGGCGGTTTTGAAGGTTGAAATCCGGGGATACTGCATGCTTCTGTTCTTGATACTTTGCTGAAGAATGGGTGACGGCCGTCGGAAAAATGAATACGTTTTCGGGTGT
>JAGQQE010000694.1 GCA_020426345.1 Planctomycetaceae bacterium | reverse complement strand
GACAACGGGGCAGGTCGCAGGTCTTGCTGCCGCGACGGCCCGCCAACAATCACTCGATGTCGCCGAGATTGATCCGAACCCCCTACCGGAACGACTTGGAATTCTGATTCACGCATAAGACGGTTGCAGCGGAAATCACTACGTGCGAAATCATTAAATGGGACATGCTGTTTCTTACACGGTGGCTTCCGTCGATTTGAGTTAGGGAATGCCACGTACATCAAGAGCATCACGAGGTCGGTTGGTTAAAATGTGCAGAACCGGGGCAATCGTCGCAGCGACGTGTTTCATAGAGATGATGAATTCGCAGCGTTTGTGAGTCTGATGCGGGAGGCTCACTTATGAGGCGCGGATGCGGCTGAATGGTGTTTGTCTGATGACAAACCATGTCCACCTGCTGTGGCAGCTAAGAATGATTGCCCATGTCGTTGGACACAGTCTTTCCCGCGGCACTCACTTCAGTGAAACGCGATGGCAGACGAACACGGCTACATCGCTCGGCCTGGAATCCTCACTGTGACCTCAAGGCAGACCCAGGGCAACAGGAAGAGTAAAGTGTCCCCTTGAGTGATTCCCAGTCGTACATTTCGACTGTGTCAGCCTGGAACGCGCCGAACGATGATCATTACGGACGCGGCTTGAGGATTTCTTCAAGTAAATCCTGCTGGTTGGCATCTCTTGTAATTCGCATGTATCGCGGTCCGCCGTCATAGATGACGGTATGGTGTTCGAACGAGTCGCCACTTGAGACAAGTAGAGTCAACTTTCCGATTAATGACGTCAGACTGAGGGCATCTTTCAGTCGGTTGGCGCTGAACCGATGTTCGTTGATTCCAATGACCGTCATTCCGGGACCCAGTCCCGCGCGATGCAGAGGCGATCCGAGCAGCAGATCACGAATGGTTCCATCCGTCGCAAAGACACCTCCGAGCGAATCCAGCGTGTCAATTCCCGATACCGCACGAAAGGTCGTTTCCGGTATATCTGGTTTCTCACTTGAGTACTCGATGTTGTAGCCCA
>JAGQQE010000693.1 GCA_020426345.1 Planctomycetaceae bacterium | reverse complement strand
AGGCCGCTGAGTACGCCGTTCGATGGCTTGAAACAGAGCAAGATCTGACCATCGGTTCAAAAAAACCATCAGCTCAGTTTGCAGAATCAGATCGGTTCAAAAAGACCAGCAGCATCGGTTCAGAATCACCAGCAGGGGATCGGTTCAAAACGGCCCGCAATAAAAAGACAGATTCAAAAGACACTGACAAACAACAGACTGTTGATGCGAAAACAAATTCAAAACAGAAAACCAAGCACGTTATCGAACTGTTGATACAGCAGGGGATCGATCGGCGAACTGCGGATCAGTTGGCCGAACAACAAGCCGCTGAAATCATTCGCCAGCAGATTGAATGGCTGACTTCTCGAAAGCCGTCTGAAAACCCGGCGGGTATGTTGCGACGAGCCATCGAAGGCAACTGGCCGCGACCATCAGAAATGGTCGTGCGAGAAAAACAACGCGAACGCCGACAGCAGCAACGGCTCAAGCAACGTCAGCAGAATTCTGAGGACGTCGTTATGGCGACACGAAGAAAAGAACGCAGTGAACACCAGCAGCGACTATTGCAGGAGTGGGGGAGTGCAACTTTGGAAGAACGTCAGCGTTGGATTCAAGCCGCCGCCCGTCGAGAAACCAGCACACGCCTTGCTGACATCATTCGCCGCGAAAACGTCCAAGCCACGAAGCCGCACCTGCAAGTTCTGGACGTGATCGCTGCGGAAAGAAATCTTCCCGGTGTGCTGCAGTTGCACGACTGATCCGTAAATCTGACCGGCTGACGAATTCGTCTCGAGCCAGCCGGGGCGCATGAGCGTCTGGTTGCAGCGAAGAGCAAACTCTGCGAGGCTGAGGACCGGCATCAGGTGGCAACACAAAATTCATCGAGTCAGAATTCGGTGTCTGAGGGCGACGGAAATGTCGCCAACCCCCAATCACTTCACAAGCAAGATCACACTGTCCATTGGCTGACGCCAAAAGTGTCCCCATAGCGGATCAGCCAACGGGACATTCAACGGGTCGACTCAGTCGAACCCGTTCGCCGCTCGGACAAGCCGAAAACCATCGTCACGATCAGGGCGA
>JAGQQE010000692.1 GCA_020426345.1 Planctomycetaceae bacterium | reverse complement strand
TGGAATCGGATGACCAGAACGCCTTCGAAACACTCGTAGAGGAGCTACTAGCGTCGCCTCATTACGGTGAACGCTGGGCTCGAATGTGGCTTGATCTGGCGCGGTATACAGATTTCACACCGGACTGGCAGAATCCGACCGATCGCGGCTGGTTGTATCGTGACTGGGTCATCAACGCGTTCAACACCAATATGCGCTACGACCGGTTTGTGAAGCTTCAGCTTGCGGCGGATCAACTCCCGGATACCCCGCCCGACGATTTCGCTGCACTGGGATTTCTGGGGCTCAGCCCAACATACTGGAAGGAGTTGCGATTGGCTCCCACAGTGATCGAACAGATTGTGGCTGACGAATGGGATGAACGAATCGACGCTGTCAGTCGGACGTTTCTGGGGCTGACGGTTGCGTGTGCCAGATGCCACGACCATAAATTTGACCCTGTTTCGACTCAGGACTATTACGCTCTGGCAGGCGTTTTCGCCAGTACCCAGTTACACGAACAGCCTCTATTGCCCGCAGAGGAGTCTCGTGGTGTCATCTCCGCGAGGAAGAAACTGATCCAGTTGCAGGATCAGTTGAAGAGTGTCAAAGAGAAGGACAGCTCACAGGCAGAAGCGCTGGCAAAACAGATTGCTGAATTCAAGGCGGCGAATCCACATGTCGAAATGCCTTTCGCACATACCGTTAAGGATGCCAGTGTATTTGTCGTTGCGGATGGGCCGGATGCAACAAAACTGACGTATGCGGAGAGCCAGGCCAGGGATCTGCCGGTGTTTCATCGTGGAAATCCCGCCAACACCGGCGAAATTGTCCCACGTCGCTACCTGAGCATCTTTAACCCGTCAGGTTCGGCAAACGGATTTGAACATGGAAGCGGCCGAATCGATCTGGCAAACGCAATGCTGAGCCGTTCCGAGGGACTGGTGGCACGAGTGATGGTGAATCGAATCTGGGCACGCCACTTTGGCAAGGGTTTAGTTTCGACTGAAAGTGATTTTGGATCACAGGGCGATCCGCCGAGCCATCCGCAACTTCTGGAGTACCTGGCGTTTCATTTTGTGAAGCAGGGATGGGATATCAAGTGGCTGCATCGACAGAT
>JAGQQE010000691.1 GCA_020426345.1 Planctomycetaceae bacterium | reverse complement strand
TTTTTTTTTTTTTTCTACAACGCGGGCGGCGATGGGGACAATGTTTGGCCGTTCGTTCAACGCGAAGATAAACTGCACTACGACTGCAGCAAACTCGACCAATGGGGAGTGGTTTTTGATCACGGTACAGCCAAGGGGATGTACCTGCATTTCAAACTGCAGGAGACGGAGAACGACGATCACGTTCAGGGAGCCAAGGGTAAAGCGGCGATGATTCCTGAATGCCTCGATGGAGGCAATCTCGGTGTGCAGCGACGTTTGTACTGTCGCGAATTGATCGCCCGTTTTGGACATAACTTGGCCTTGAACTGGAACCTGGGTGAAGAGAACACGCAAACGACGCCGCAGCAACAGGCGATGATCAATTTCATCGCGGATTTAGATCCCTACGATCATCCTATTGTTGTTCATACGTTTCCCGATCAACAGGATCAGGTGTATCAACCACTGCTAGGCAATAAGTCCAATCTGACGGGAGTTTCTCTGCAGAATAGTGGTATTCAAGATACGCACTGGCAAGTGATCAAATGGGTAAATGCGGCATTGCAAGCCGGTAAACCGTGGGTGGTCGCCTTTGATGAATCGGGATCTGCCGCTCATGGGCAATGCCCTGACCTGGGGTACAAGGGGTATGACGGTCGCGATCGCACCGGCAAGTTGACTTATACCGAGCATGAAGTCCGCCAACAAACGCTATGGGGAACGCTGATGGGCGGCGGAGCTGGTGTCGAGTACTACTTTGGTTATCAGTATGCGGAAAACGATCTTGTCTGCGAGGACTGGCGCAGTCGCGATCGCAGCTGGGACTACTGTCGGATCGCGCTCGAGTTCTTTTCGCTGAATCAGATTCCGTTTTGGGAAATGCTCAACGCAGATGAGCTTGTTGGAAACGCAGATCATGACAATTCAAAATATTGCTTTGCGAAAGCCAACGAGATCTACTTAATCTATCTTCCGCACGGTGGCACGACACAGCTTGATTTATCTTCAGCCGACGGACAATTCCGCGTAGCTTGGTTCAATCCAAGAAGTGGTGGGGAGCCAGAATCTTCGGAGGTCCTCTCCGTAGAAGGTGGAAAGTTGGTTTCTGTGGGAGTCCCGCCAA
>JAGQQE010000690.1 GCA_020426345.1 Planctomycetaceae bacterium | reverse complement strand
CGCCAATCCATCGTTTCATTTCCTGCCCGGCCTGATCGGGAACCACCTCCACTCCGTAGTGCATACAACCAATTCCGACACCTCTTTTTACCCATTCGTCGATCAATTTCAGACGGCGACCGTTCTCCTGAACGACTTCATGCTTACCTCCGCCGTCCATGTAAAAGACCACCGCGTCGGCGTCGGCAAAGATAGACTCGTCTCTTGGCCATCCATTCAGGACGAATTCAACCCTGAGTCCAGGAACGTTCTTCAGGCACGAAGTCAGCAATTGTACGCCTGCGTTGAATTCATGCATCCGCGGCGGGTGCGATGGCTTTCCAGCGATAATGACCAGCTTCTGATCCGCAGGTGCGGACGATGCGGCGATCGCCAAAAAGCAGGCCGTCATCAGAAACGGACGCAGTCGGGTCAACAGGATTTGGACGATCATCAGATTCAATTCCCCAATACATGTCAGTGGGTTTCATGAAGCCCGACCAATTTACAGCAATGTCCTTTGAATGGAAGGATGGAAGTTCAATCGAAGTCCCGGGGCCCCGGAAAGGCAAAGTCCGATCTACCTCATACCGGGCTTTATCGTCCCCCCACCCTAGTCGTCAAAGTCCCTGACCGAATTCTCCAGCGTCTTCATGATCGCCATGAAATCACCGCTATTCGAGAGGATCTGTGCGCCCTGCTGCCGGCGAATCTGCAGATCCGCTTTGGAGCTGACAGGCATTCCCCATGCCTTGTTATGTTTTTTGCAGGCTGTTGCGGTCGCTGCAATGCCTGCCTCGAGCGTCAGATTTGTGGGGACCCGCTTGAGTCTCAAACCCAGGTCACCAGGCCCGACAAACAAACCATCCACTCCGTTGGTCGCGGCAATGGCATCCACGTTCTCGACGGCCTGAGGAGTCTCGATCTGTACAACCAGGAATGTTTCTGCGTTGACTTTCTCAGGATAGTCGGCGGGGAAGTCGACGTGGTAATCGGCATCCAGTCCGGCTCCATCCTGACCGCGGTCACCAATCGGTGGGAATTTGACCGCATCAACCAGAGCTCTGGCTTTTTCAGGGCAGCTGACATGAGGGATCATCAAGCCTGCAGCACCGTCCTCAAGGTA
>JAGQQE010000689.1 GCA_020426345.1 Planctomycetaceae bacterium | reverse complement strand
CGATCGAACGACTGGACGCCTGGTTTACGTTCAAGCGATCGACGAATCGGGCCGGATGAAATCGTCGTTGTTTCCGTTCGACGTGAATGATGGTGTCTGCTGTTGATTCGCTGTTCGTTCGGGATTCGTCGGGACCACGTGCCGGCAACCCGCAAATCATCGGTCCTCCCACCGGCTGCAACACAACAGGTGTGCTGTCCGCATCTGTTGCGATTCCAGATTCAGGATGGTGGATTCGCCGCGGCTGATGATGAGCTCGTCGGAGGATCACCGGGGCATCGCCGCGGATATCTGTCAATCGGGCACGTTGATGGATTCTTTGATGTGTTTTAGATGGGCGACAATTGTGAAAGTCATAATGACCAGCAGCGACCATGACGTCCATTTTCCGACGTGTACGGCCGCCCAGCCGCCCAACTGATTGGGATACAACCAGATGCTGAAGAAGGTGCTGATGTTTTCGGCAAGCCAGACAAAGAATCCGATCAGCACGAATGACAGTAGCAACGGCATCTTGCGGTCGCGATCAAGGGGGCGGAAAATGCAGGTGGCCCGCGCGTAGAGTCCCATAGCGAAGAAGGCGATCTGCCAACGATAGTCAGGAATGAAATGGTGAGTGAAGAAATTCAGATAGATCAGCGCTGCGACGGCGGTGGCCATCCAGTAAGGGGGGTGATGGCGAATTCGAATGTCGAACAGCCTCCAGGCCTGAATGAGGTAGCTGCCGACACCTGCGTACATGAACCCGGAAAACAGGGGCACTCCCATGAATTTGAAGTAACCAGCGTCAGGATAGCTCCATGAACGGATGGGGCTTGACGTCTTAAAGACCTCAAGGCCAAGACCGATCAAGTGGAAAAGTGTGATTGCCTTCACCTCATCCCACGTTTCCAGCTTTGCCCGCAGCATCCAGAACTGGATCGACAGAGCGATCAGAAACAGCAGGTCGTAACGTGCAATTCCCAGAACTCCCTCTCGTGGAACACCGAAAACCGCAGCAAAGAACAGCACGACGAAAAGGCAGGCTCGCGCTTCCTTGATCCCGAAGAACCAGAATTCGACAAGAAACCGTCGCAGACCGACCAGGTTTGGACGCACAGTTGCATCCATGAGGCGGCAATCGAGTTCCTGAAGCAGCCGGTTCATGAGAATTTCCTGAGCAGGAATCTTTCGGGGGAGGAGA
>JAGQQE010000068.1 GCA_020426345.1 Planctomycetaceae bacterium | reverse complement strand
GAAGCGGGCCTGCAGGGGCAGGATGAAACCGAAAGATCTGAAGTTCGAACTGACAGAACTGCCTGATGGAACAATCGACACTGACCGTCGTCACGGGCTCGAACTGCGCTGGGCAAGAATGAACAAGTCTTCGGAGCTGTTCAGCCTTTTCGATGTGCATGTAGAACTGAGGGTACTCAAGCACCACATATCTGGGTGCCGCATCTGTGATCAGCTTGAGCATCTCGCTGTCAGACTCGGCGAATGATTCGAAGTTGGTGGTGGGGATGCACGTGAAGTCGTAGAGAATGCGATCCCCGCGCAGGACCCTGCGCGACCGTGTCGGATCCAGATGCCTCATGAAGTAAGTGAAATTTCCATCCCACCATCCATCAAAGAACACCGCGTCGCCTGGTTCTGTATGTTCCAGAACAAATTCCGCAGCCTCCCGATATCCGACGACTCGGTAGGTTGGCTCATACATCGCTGCCGTTGCCGTTGTGCTCAGCAGTGCCGCGTAAGCGCCAGCGGTGGTCAACAGCGGACTCCAGCCACGCGTTCTGGAAAGAAAACGAGCGACTGCATCCGTCGCGAAGGCCGCAAAAAAAGCGACAGAAGGAAGCCAGTAAATTCCGTGGCGAGCACGCTGTTCAGCAAGCGGAGTGAAGGTGATGTACGTTGCAATCACCAGACCAAGCAGAGTGGCATACTTTTTCTTGTCGGAAGCGCGGAGTACAAGAATGAGCCCGAGCACCGCGACTGCCGAAACAATCCAGCCCGTTTGTTCCCCCATCGATGACGGATAAAACCAGAGGTTCTTGAATGCCATGAATCCATTGACCGATCCGTCAATGGAACCGCCCACGGATTCTGTTGCCTGCTGCACATGAAGCTTGCCCATCTCTTTGGCGATCAGCAGATAGACCGGGCCAGTGATGCACAAGGATGCAGAAACTGCGATGACCGTATGTCGATTCAGCAGGCTGGTCCAGCCACCACGAAACACCAGCACTGTGGCGTAGAAAGGCAAAAGAACAGCGGCGTCGAATCGAGTCAATGCCGCGAGGGAGGCTGACAAAGCTGCAAGGTACAGGTTTCGGGGACGGTGGGTCATCGACCAGAGATCGAACTGGTCCACTGATAACAAAATGAGTGCCATAGCGGGCATCTCAAGCATCACGTCTCGGCCGTATTGAAAGATGATCGGCATCGTGGCAAACACGATTGTCGTCAGCATTGCGAGCTGTTTGTCGGCGATTCGGTGAGTGAATCGGTAGACGCACCACGCCGAACTCACCAGGCTCAATGCGACCAGTAATCGCGCGACGGACACAGATGTGCCCAGGAAGCACATCATGACACCACAGACACCATGAAACAGCGGCGGCCAGATTAACAGGCCGAGCGCCGGGTATTGTTCGTAGTATCGTTCTGCGTAGCCTTTGGGGTCGGTGAAATCAGCGTCTGTCAGAAAGTCCCGAAAGAAGACGGAGGTCATTACGTGGCGATTGGAGTCGCCACCGAAGACTGGTTCAACAGGTTGTTGAGTCAGAACGTGCAGACCAAGCGGCAGCAAGGCAATCACAATCAGAGTTGTGATGCCGTTTCGCCAGTTTGACTGAGCTTTCGTTGAATCGTTCATTGTTCGGAGCCCGTGGGCGAAAACAGGATAGGCGGTTACTTCAGACAGCCTGATGTTCGCGATCCAGTTCAGCCGCCACGCCTCCGGCCTTCTGCGTTCGCTGCACTTCACCCATCGGAGGTTGAATTGCTGCTGCGTGCTCTTTCATCGGGACAACTGTGAAGTGCTTCTTCATTTCCGCGATCATCCATCGAGTCATCTGCACCTTGGGTTCGGCGGGTTTATCCATCGCAGGGAAGAACGACAAATCTGAATCGTCGTCGCAGCCCATAAAGTCGAGAGGATGCAGAAGCAGAGAGGGGCCAATGCCAGCCATCCGGCACATGTTCAGTGCCATGTGCCAGTAGGTCCGGGCAATCAGCGGCGAGAATCTGGCCAGGTAAAGGATATAGCTTGCGTGAATCGGGACTTTGAACAGCGGCATTGTCGTGACGGGAATTTCGACCATTTGGCCTTCGGGGAAATTCCACACGAACGGTTTCAGGGGACGGAAGCCTTCACTGAACCTGCCGAACAATTGCTTCCGATCTTCCTGCTGTTCCTTGCTGAGTCTGGCGGTCATGAAGTAATACATGCGGGCGAGAGGCCCGAGGTATGTCGGAAATGTTGAACAGTCGTATTCGTAACCTCGCCGGATCAGTGTCTTCAGCAGCAGTTCGCAAAAACTAAAACCGGGGCCACGAAATCCAACGGTTCGCTGTCCGGTGACACGTTCCAGGTGCTCTTCGGTGCGTGCAAGCTCTGTGACTAATTGTTGCTCTGAGTAGAGATGCAGCCACGGTTCATGATTGAAAGAATGGTTGCCGATTTCATGACCTTCGGCGGAGATCGAGGCCAAAGCTTCGAAATTCTCGTCGCGGGCCGCGTCCTGTCCAACGACAAAAACGGTCATTTTCAGCTCAAGTTCGTTGAGCACTTGCAGAAATCGAGGCACCACCAGTGGCAGGTATGTGGGGTACTGATCCCAGCCTGCATCGCCGTGAGTCTTCATGTACGACCACTTGTTGTCCAGGTCGAGTGACAGGCTGGCAATGGGTTTCTGAGCGTTCATCTTTCCCTCTCAACGAAACGACGGGCACTTACAGCCCTTTGAAAAACAGTTGCAAGGCAACCCAACGCTTTCGCGGGCCATCGATATTGCATCAGGCCTTCGAACACGAATTGCTCTGACGGATCGGGAAGCCTTTCCGGATGACCTGCTTTCAGTGACCTGCTAGTCGGCCACACCGATCTGGAATGGTTGGTTTGTGGCTTTCGGATCCAGCGATTCATGTTCGACCGTCACTCGCGGACTGGCTCCGAATTCGGCGGCGAACTCGTTGGCAAGTTTGATCGTTTCATTTACGTTCAGTGTGCCATTCACGATATTCGCCGAACTAACAGCCATGAGATTCGGAATACTCGTCTGAGTTGGCGGCAGGCGTTCTGAATAGCCGAGCGTTGGCAAGGCGAATACGTGCGGCACTCTTGAAACCTTGAACGCTGCCACATCCGCCATAGAAAGTGTTGGATGCATCTTCTGGAGTCCTGAGATGAATTCATCTTCCAGTTCGGCATCGATTTTCCGGAAACCCTCGTCATCTGGTCTGACGTAACGCGGCAGATAAACGAGCGTATAGCCATTCATGTGCTTTTTCTTCACGAGCGAAGTCATTTCAATGACCGCCGTAAACGGCAATCCCTCGTCTGTGATATTGGTCACGTAATACGGTGACAGTGGCTTGTTAAGCAGGACAGAAGCACAAATGATTCCGTGATACTGGACACCTTCGAATCGTTCCTTTTCGCGATTCGTTAGTTCCGGGCAGATCCGTCCCATCACGGGCGACGGCAGCGTTGAAACAACTCTGTCGAAGACGAGCGATTCGTCGGCCAGATGGACGCGAACTCGCGCGTCCTGATAGGGGGAGATCATACGGACTGCATTGTTGCATCGAATCTCGACGCCAAGATCGATCAGCTTCTGTGCCAGTTCATTGTTGACGCTCGCGTATCCACCCCGCACATAGCCGAACATTTCCTTCTTTAATCCTGTTCGTCGCGCGGCATACATTCGTGCAATGGTTGCCCAGATGAATGCGGCTGAAGTCTGCCGCCAGCAATCGCCAAGCTTACTTCGGAGCAACGGCAGCCAGATTTTCTGAAATGTTCGTTCGCCGGAGAGCTTCTGCAGCCATTTTCCAACGGGAATCTGTTCGAGCTTCTTCCAGTTCCTGACTCGGGATGCATAGAAGATTGTTGCACCGAGTCGCAGTTTGTCGATGAGACGCAGCGGAGGAAATTTCAGAAACTCAAGTGAATTCGACATCGAATGCAGTTTGCCATCGGTGTAGAAACCAGTCTTTGTTTCAACCCATTCCATCTGATCGTAGAGGTTCAGCTCTTCGAGCAGCGAACGAGTATGCAGATCTGACATCAGAGTGACGTGATAATGACGATCCCACGTGACGTCTCCGATTTGCCAGGCGTCGGCAAGCCCGCCGAGCCTCTGGCGAGATTCGAGCAGCGTCACACGATGCCCCTGCTGCGCGAGACGCAGGGCTGTCGTCATGCCGAGAATGCCGCCGCCAAGGACAGCCCAGTGTTCTTGTTGGTCGGTCGAATCATTCGTTGTTAACGGCATTGTTGTTTCCTTTTTGTTGCAGCAGGCGAGCCTGCAGGCTTCCAGTCAACGCAGGGCAGCTTCAAAGAGTGTCAGCAACCGACAGGTGTTCCATTTTGTGGCAGCCAGGTGGATTGTTTTCCGTCACCGATTGACCACAGATGGTGTAGCTCAAACCACATTGGCAAATCGCTTCGACAGTCAGTTCTTCTGAGCCTGGCTGATATCGGTGAACCGGTTCTCCGCAGCGACAAACGGCTCCGATGACGCGAGCCGGACTGCCAATCGCCAGGCAAAAATCCGGAATACTGCGAGTGACAACAGCGCCCATCCCAACCATGGCAAACCGACCAATCTCAAGATTGCAGCCAATCAGACAACCTGCCCCGATGGTCGCGCCCTCTCGAACAATTGTTTCCAGTGTGTGTTCATCCGGATCCGAAGATCGCAGATCTTTCAGATCGGGAGTCGTGGCCCGTGGAAAGCGATCGTTTGTGAAAATCGTCCCGGCGCTGATCATCACTCCGTCTTCGATGGTCACTCCATTGCAGATGTAAACGTTCGAATTGATCTTCACTCGATTGCCAATCCGGACCTCATAGGCGATCAGCGACTTCCCGCCCACGATACATTGTTCGCCCAGCACCGCGTCGTGGCGGATGTGTGCGTTATCCCAGACAGAAGTGCCGTCACCCAGCACGACGTTATTTTCGATAATTGCGGTCGGATGAATGCGATTACTCATGAGCGTTCCGTGATGAATCCAGCTAAAACCGAGGCCGCATCGCTCTGCGGCCTCGTTGATCGAAACCAGACAGCTTTCAACTCTTTCACAAATCGATGGGAGATCTGAACTCCGCGTGTTTCATTGAGCGACCAGAGGATGTCGGGTTGCGAATCCTCCAGTTCCGCTCGATGATCGATTTTTGTGGAAGATGTTTAGTGACTGACAACCTGACCGACGGAACTCTGTCGGCGGAATGGTGTCGCTGTTGCAACTTCGTGCCATTTTTCAGACTGCAGTGCGGCGTAGGCCGTTTCGATCACTCGAACAGAAGCGATTGCGTCTGTTGGCGTGATGATCAGTTCTTCTGTTCCCCGGATTGCGCCGGAGAAGTTCTTCAACTGGTTGGCAAATGAGGCGACTTTGTCGTAGCCATTTCCAAACACCGTCCAGTCCTCTGCAGATGCCGTCTTGTACTTCGATTCTTTCCAGCCAATGAACAGCGTGCCCTTGCTGCCGTAAATACTGATAAAGTGTGGCTGTACTTTGTTCATGCTCCACGAAAGGTCGATACTGCCCATGGCCCCGCCTTCAGTGCGAGCGAACAGATGCACGGTGTCCTCAACGTCCAGTTGCTGAATTCTTCGTCCTTCAACAACCTGAAGTTCCGTGATCCCGCCCAGCAGAAATCGAAGAATATCGACCGAATGGGTTCCGTTATCGATCATCACTCCGCCGCCGCTGATGGCCGGATTGCTGTTCCAGCGTTTCGACATATCCACAAAGCCGGCGAAGGTATTTTCGAAAAGTATGACTTCGCCCAGCTCGCCCGCTTCGATGATTTCGCGTGCCTTCTGGACATCTGCGACAAAACGAAACTTAGACCCCATCGTGAAAACGACGTGGCATCGTTCTGCGGCTTCAACCATACGGACAGCCTCCTGCGAACTGACCGCAAGTGGCTTTTCGCAAAGAACATGCACTCCCTTCTCCATCAGTTTGATGCAGACATCCGGATGCGTTGATGGGGGTGTGCAGACGACCGCCGCATCTGGTTCCAGGGCATGAATCATGGCGTCGACATCGTCAAACGCCTGAACGCCGGCCATCGCTGCAACTTCTTCTGCTGCTTCACGTCGAATATCCGCAACTCCGACGAGCCGCCCCGGTAACGACTGCGAAAATGCCTGAGCGTATGCTTTTGAAATTCCGCCAGCGCCAACAATGACAAAGCTTGGTTGTGTTTGAGCAATCACGAAAATGGTCTCCAGAATGCAGAGGCACGTGCCGGAAGTCCCCTGGCAGGTGCGGTCAGTGCAAGGCAAAACAGATTGAAGTTGAGGCCGACTTCGCCAGACGTTGGGAAAGCATCGGAATGATTGACGGACCCTGTGTGCCCCTCTGCAGTTCCACTGCACACACAGGTATCCGTCATCATTTCAGTATCCGTTATCAGCCGATCGCCCCCGGCAACCGGGAACGATCGCTTCAGCGGTGCAATTAACGTGAGACCTGCGGTTCAGACTGACCAACCAGTGAAGCCACCGCTTCACGAATATTGCTGGCAAGATACTGAACATGTTCGTCCGTGTATTTTTCATTCCATGGCAGCACAAGAACATGTTCCAGAGCATTCCAGGTGCCCTCGAAGTGTTCCCGGCTGTAGTCAACCGCTTCAGGTCGAGCCAGTGTGAATGGCCATCGGCTGTTGCCAAATGTGCACTGATCTTTAATGACCTGACAGCAGAAGGCAGGCTTCTGGATATATCGTGGTGCACAGAGAATTCCGCTGTCTCGCAGCGCTGCTCCCAGAGCCACTGTTCCGCCCGGGATGACCTGGTCATCGACACGCAGACAGTATTTCCAGAACGTATGAACACTGTTTGGTGTGATGGCTGGTGTAGAAATCCCGGCCACACCTGCGAGTTCTGCGGTGAGTGCTTCTGCCAGCCGCACGCGAGATTCGACAACTCCGTCCAGCTTCTTCAGCTGCGCAAAGGCGACGGCCCCCTGCAGTTCACTCATTCGGTAGTTCAACGCTACGAAGTAGTGATCCGGTTTTGCATCGCCGTAACCCCACGCCTTGTTGATGTACAGGTACATGCGACGGGCAAGTTCTTCATCATCTGTCGTGACGATGCCGCCTTCGCCGGTTGTAATATGCTTACCCTGCTGGAGACTGAAACAACCGATTGCACCGATGGTCCCGACGTATCGATCTTCGTAGGTCGAAAGAAACGCCTGTGCGCAGTCTTCGATCACGGGAATGTTGTGACGATTTGCCAGCTCCATGATGGCGTTCATTTCACAGGGATTGCCGAACAGGTGCGTCACGATGATGGCACGAGTTCGCGGGCTCAGGCACTTTTCAATCGAACTGGCAGTGACGTTGTAGGATTCCGGATCGACATCCGCGAAAACAGGAATCGCACCCTGATAGAGAATAGGTGTCAAAGCCCCCATATCTGTGATTGAGGTTGTAATAATCTCATCGCCAGGTTCGGGGTTAATAGCGGCTATTGCACAATGAACAGCGGCTGTCCCGCTGGAGCATGCGTATGCGAATTTGGCACCAAGACGCCGAGCAAAATCTGCCTCAAGACTCTTGACAAAATTGCCTTTTGTGCTGGTGAGTGTGCCGGAGTCAAGACACTCCTGAAGTGCCTTCAGCTCTTCCGGTCCAAACGTACGACCTGTTGCGTCCTGATCTGATGGCAAACTGATTCGGTTGGTCATGGATTAATGCTCACTTTCGTCGATCACTGGAGAACGGAGGTTGGTGCCTCTTTGCCGTTTGAAGTTGTGAAGTTTTGAGGTTTCAGTTGTTGGGCGCATCGAAGGGTCAATTCGCACAACGAGTTACGTCAGTCCGTTTGGTTCACTGATCCTTTGAACTCCCTGAAAGGAGCCGGCGGATCGTCACGCGTTTGAGTAGTTTGAGATGGCTGCAAATTGTGCGAAGTGTTTTCATCTTGGAGGCACCGAAGAGTCGGACTTCCAGCACGGCAGGATGCTCAACGATGTTTCGGTTGCGCAGAGTGAGCTCCGCGGCCATCTCTGCTGTTCCCAGGAAACCGTTTTCTGTCAGCGGCAAATCCAGGATGAGGCTGCGCCGATAGATTCGAAAACAGCTGGTCCATGTCGCCAGCTTCCTGCGAAGCAGCAGGCGGTAAAGTACCGATAGTCCGTGGGACAAGGTCAACCGCCACGCCGGAACGTTTCGAACACCACCATCCCGGTGATAGGGCGATGCGGTGACGAGAGCGACGTCATCCTTCAGCAGCGGAAGCATGTTCTGCAGCTCGTGGGGATCGTATGAACAATCGCAGTCCATCGAACCGACGATTTCCGTTTCGGATGCCGCAAGACCCGTCAGGATTGCAGCTGAGACGCCCTTGTTCGTTTCATGGTGCAGGACTCGAATATCAGGATCGCTGCCGAACAACGTGTTCAGAAGTTCCAGTGTGGTATCTGTACTGCAGTCGTCGACGAACAGAATTTTCAGGTCATACTTTGACGACAGATCGTTCCGAAGATGATCCAGTGTCCGGGACAAATAGGGAAGGGACGATTCTTCGTTGTAGCACGGGATGACAAGGGTGCATGCGACTCTGGATGTGGCGTCAGGTGCAACACTCTGTACAGCGTTCGCCTGCCCGGTTTCGGAAGAGGGACAGATGTCAGAGCGATTTTCTGCCGGCGTTTCGATGGGCTTTGATCTTTGTTTCCCAAACTGCTCCAGTTGAGCGAGGGGGCTGTTGGGATTTGAGCTGTGATTTTGAATGGAAGTGAACTTCCATTGCGTCAGGTACTCCGGCAGCAGCCAGCGATACTTGCCCAGATTTCGATAATGCCGAATGCGTCCGAATCGCCCGACGGCACTCATTTCAGGCTGTTCTGAATCAATCTCCCACGTCTGGAGATACATCACGTAGGGCGATCGTTCTGCTTCCATCCAGCGGCGCACTGCTCCCTGCATGAGTGCGTGCGGAAACTGACGCTGGTAATTGCCGCCCGCAATTGGCAGCCAGCTACCGGCAAACGGAAGAGTGGAAGGTGGAACTTCAAACAGCTGCCCGGAAGGAGCACTGCGAAGGTGAATTGTGCGTGGATCCGGATCGCCACCTGAGTCACGGCGGCGCGGCATCAAACTGGAGTCGTAAAGATACCCTGCTTCGATGACGTCCTCCAGAACCCACAGGTCCCCCTGACGAAACCAGCCATCTGCCTGTCGATATCCGTTAACGGCCCTGCCCGTTGTGTCTTCCAGAATCTTTCTGGAGCGGATCAGATCATTCAGACGATCCCGCCGACTGAGCTGCGTGATCCGCTGGTGCAGGTACCCCCGGCTTGCGACCTCGTGGCCCAGATCGCTGATTCGGCGGACCAGTTCCGGGTACATTTCCGCGATCCAGCCCAGCACAAAGAATGTCGCCTGTGTTTTATGCAACTCCAGAAGCTGAAGGAGCTCTTCAACATTCGCCTGAAGTCGTGAATCGAAGCGGTACCAGTTCTTTGCCTGGATAAACCTGTGGAAGACGGCTGCCTGATAGTAGTCTTCGACATTCACCGTCAGCACATTCAGTCCCGCCCGCCTCGGCGCGTCGGCACCGTGGTCGACATGATCGATTTGTCGTTCGAGTATCGCGGGATTCGTCATTGTCTCAAGGGATTCACGTTCAGGGAATGCCGGGGCACGGCAATGATTCAAATGCGTCCAGAGAGTCGGATTTGAATTCGATTTGAGTGCGGCTGACGCCAGGTTAGCAGCCTGCTGAAAAACGGGACTGGATTGACCAGAAGAGCTTAAAACACGAGTGTTTTCAGCCGTCCAGCGGGCTTGTCCCGATTCTTCAACGGACAGTTAGCCCAACTCTAGTTCCTGGAATTCAACAGTAGATGAAAAAGCGAAACGATGTGAATTTCTTTCTCATTAGGCTCACACAGCGTTGCAGTACTGCAGGTTTGTTGCCCCCGGGCGCGATCAAATGATGCTGTAAGGCATCACCGACTCCCGGAAGGCAGATGCATGATCAGCAATGTCGCCATAATCGGTACATGTGAATCGGACTGACGGTGCTGATTGATCTCCGTGAACTTTCGGCCTAACGTCCGTTATGAACTACCTCGCCCACGGATATCGATTCCTTGATGACCCGCTGTTCATGGCAGGCACGGCCGTTCCGGACTGGCTGTCCGTGGTGGACCGACGCGTTCGGGTTCGCAGCCGATCGCTCAGTCGACACATGGCAACGGTCCATCCGTCGGACGGCCGTCTGATATCCGGCATGCTTCAACACCTGGCGGATGACGACGTGTTTCATCGTTGCCCCACGTTCATGATGCTGGAGTCCGAACTTGGGAGTCTGTTCAGAAGAACGATGCCTGATCCGTTTGATCATCGTCCGGGGTTTCTGGGGCATATTGTGACTGAACTTCTGCTGGACGCATTTATCGCGGAGAACCACCCGGGTGTGCTGAAGCGATACTACTGTTCGATGAGTAATGTTGTCGCCGAAGAAGTGCAACGAGTCGTGAATTTGGTAGCGACTCAGTCCACAGCAAAACTTGCCTGGTTCATTGACCGGTTTCGAGAGGTGCAGTTTCTTTACGACTATCTCTCCGACGCTGGATTAGCTGCTCGCTTGAATCAGGTTCTTCGGCGAGTCACACTGCCTGCGCTGGAGGATGAACATACAGCTGCCATCCGGGATGCCAGAATGCTGGTTCGCGAACATGGCGAACTGTTGTTGTCGACGGTAGAAACCGCCCGACGACTCGTGGGCATTCAGGGTTCAGCCGCTGTTGATCACCAGGCTGCTGATGAAACAATCAATCGAGAGGAATTTGACAGATGAAATATGGTATGAACCTTCTGCTTTGGACGTCCGGAGTTACCGAAGATCACTTCGGACTGCTGGCAGACATCAAAAGCTGGGGATACGACGGAGTCGAGCTGCCGATGTTCGACTTCGATTTGCAGAACGCCGCGAAGGTCGGAGCTGAGCTCCAGCGTCTCGGGCTGGAAGCCACGGCTGTGACGGTCTGTACTGCCGAGGAAAATCCCATTTCCCCCGACGCCGCGATCAGGGCCGCCGGTCTGGATCGACTGAAGAAAGCCATCGATGCGGTCGCTGCGGCCGGAGGCACCCACCTGTGTGGCCCAATCCATTCTGCCCTCGGTGAATTCAGCGGTGCCGGTCGAACCGAAGACGAATGGAACCGCGCGAAAGATATTCTGTCTCAGGCTGCTGACCACGCTAAAGCGAACAACGTCACGCTTGTTGTGGAGTACCTGAATCGGTTTGAGTGCTATTTTCTGAACTGCGCTGAAGATGCAGCTCGCTTCACACGCGAAGTGGGCCATTCCAACCTGAAGATGATGTACGATTCATTCCACGCGAATATCGAAGAGAAGAGCATAACCGGGGCGTTGAAATCGTGTGTTGACCAGATGGTTCACGTACACATTTCCGAAAATGACCGTTCGACTCCCGGCGAAGGCGGAGTGAACTGGGACGAGACGTTCCGCGCTTTGAAGGAAATCAACTATGACGGTTGGTTCATGATTGAAGCATTCGGACTGGCATTGCCGGAACTTGCCGCAGCCACGCGAATCTGGCGCCGGATGTTCCCAACGGAGCAGCATCTCGCTCAGAAGGGCCTGGAATTCATGAAGTCGCGATGGGAATCCGTCGCCAAATAATTCGTGACATTCCCACCAACTGACCAATCTCTCACTGAAATTCCGGCGGAATCTTAAAGGAATATGTATATGAAGAACTCTTTGACTCAAAGTCTGATTTGTCTGTCGCTGCTGACGGTCACTTGCCTGGTGCAGCCAGCCTGTGCCTTCGCAGACGATGCTGATGCGATCAAGAAGGCGTATCTTGATGCTGAATCGGCTGGCAAGCCATTTGCAATTCAGGGTGAGTATTCCGGCGAAGTCAAGACGCAGGACGGCCCGATGAAGCTTGGTGTGCAGGTGATGGCACAGGGCAGGAACGAACTGGCGTTTGCTGCCTGGTTTGGCGGTTTGCCCGGTGATGGGTGGAATGGCGAAGGCGTCCTGCGAGGAAAAGGGGAAATGACAGGAGAGACAGCCACTCTGACAGGCGAACATGGACGCGGAGAGATCAAGGACGGAAACCTGACGATTTACGATGCCGACAATAACCTGATGGGTGAGCTGCAGAAGATTGAGCGCAAATCCCCCACTCTTGGCGCAAAACCACCTGAAGGTGCCGTGGTTCTATTTGATGGAACGACGGCTGATCAGTTTGAAAACGGACGTCTGTCCGAAGACAACCTGCTGATGGAGGGAGTCACCAGCAAAGATAAGTTTCAGGATTTTCAACTGCATCTGGAGTTTCGGCTGGCGTTCATGCCGAATGCACGAGGTCAGGCCAGGAGCAACAGTGGCTGTTACCTTCAGGGACGCTACGAAGTCCAGATTCTTGACTCATTTGGGTTGACCGGTGAGGACAATGAATGTGGAGGGATCTACAAAGCCAGCAAGCCGGATTTGAATATGTGCTTGCCGCCATTGGCCTGGCAAACCTATGACATCGAGTTCCACGCGGCAAAGTTTGATGCAGAAGGCAAGAAGATCAGCAACGCCCGCGCAACCGTAAAGCACAATGGCGTCGCAATTCATACCGACCGGGAGATTCCAGGCGGAACTCCTGGCGGCCCGGTTCGTGGTGAAGGTGCTGAAGAAGGCCCGATTTTTCTGCAGAATCATGGCGATCCGCTGCGTTTTCGCAACATCTGGGTAAAACCACTTTAGCAGCCAGTTGAAAAAAGGGACTGGCTCGAGCAGCAGACCTTAAAACACGACGGTTTACAGCCGTCCCGCGTGCCAGTCCCGGTTTTTTCAACGGACAGTTAGGCACAATGTTGGGCACAATGCGGATTGCTTTCCTGTGAAATGCAGCCCGTCGGAACGCAGCGTTCCGGCGGGCTTATTTCGTTGGGCGAGGATAAATGATTGATCCTCCGCGTCGAAACAGCCATGATGCAGAAACCACCCAGTTCCAAGGAGCGATTCGATGCAGGTCTTGTCCAGAATCCCCGTCGTCCCTCACCGCTTGATCCTTTGCGCGATGTTGGCCGTGTCCGGACTCTGTGAGTCGTCACGCGCGCAGCACCACCGTTCTGGTTCGGTCCAGAGAAACGCAATCGGAACCGGCATTCCGTATCGAAATCTTCCATCGGGAAGTGATCTGTATAGTCGAAATCGTCAGTACGGCGGTGCACATTCGACGGCCGGGTGGAATGCAGCCGTCCGCGATCCGCACACCGCATCCAGACACCACCATACCAGCGATATTTATTTCGACGCACGCGATCACCGGCTCGCGAATCGTTACGGATTCGCGCCGGGCATTGCGAATACTCACGGTTACTGGCCCAACTACGGCTCCTGGCCAAGCTACGGCTCCTGGACCGGCTATGACGGTCTGACGGGACTCAATGGGTACTACAGCTACAACGTCAACGGGTGGGGATATCTCGGCTCGACCTACTCCGCTGCCACATATTTCGGCCCGTTGCTGATTCCGCTGCCTGGAGCCATCACACCCTACTACACGTCTCCATATGGAGTACTCGGGCCGCAAGTTTCCTATCCGGTCCCGATCAATGGAGTGAACCCATTCGGTCGCTCAACTGCCAGTTACACTGTCACCCCCAACCCCGCGACAGTGGCCCCGAACAACATGGCCGCAGGGACCGACTTCAATGGGCTTCCACCGAAAATGCGAGTAACTCCTGTTCCTGAAATGCTGCCAGACGAACAGTTTGCTCCACTTCCGAATGCGGTTCCACTACATGGACCCGAGCCTCGCATTCCGTCGTCAACTGATGAGACCCCTGTGGTTAATGAGTTCCCTGCCGCGCCACTGATGCAAAAACAGGTTACGGCTGCCGACAGAATTCAGAGCATTCGGTATCAGGCAACTGGAGATCAATCCTTCCGCTCTGGAGAATACGCTTCGGCAGAGGTGTTCTATCGGACGGCTGTACAAACGGCTCCGGGCAGACAGGCCCCCTACATTCGCCTTGCCATGGTATTGGTCGCACGGCAGCAGTTTGAAAAGGCGGTTGGCTGGCTGAAGACTGGTTTGCTGATCCAGGGAGACCCAACGCGTGGAGGTGTGAAGTCTGACGAACTTTACGGCTCGGAGTTTGGAGACGTCATTCCGGCTCACGCAGAACGATTGTTTCAATGGCTCGATCAAAAGCCGCTGTCTGTGGATCGGCTGTTGCTCGTCAGCGCCTTTCAAAGCGTTCGTCAGCAGAACGCAAGTGCCGAGGAATTGCTGCAGGTCGTTCTTCAACTGGGGGAGGCCGATGCATACGTGGCTGCGATCCAAAAACTCCACGACAGCGTCGACACCGACGGGTATGATCCTTCGCCCATATCACCCGACCATGCAGTTTCAGCAGCGCCTTCGACGTCCCTGCCTCCGGGATTTCGTATGTCTGAGGTGCCGGAAAGGCCAGCCGATCGTATCCCGATTCCCGAGACACCTGTTGGGGCCGCAGAGCCCGCAAAAAGAGAAGGCATCTTCATGAAGGGAAGAAACCAGACGCCTGACAGTCACGTGGATTCGCCGGGCCAGTAGAGTTCAATCGGGAATTGTGGTGAGACAATATCCATCACCAGCTTCAGATTTGCCGGATCCATCTTCGACTTCCAGCTATCGACCGGCGAGGTGTTGGCCCGCTGAACGGAAAAGTACGTGTACCGGCTGCCCAATAGTTTTCTGATGTCGAATCCCGGCTGTGATGATTCATTCAGGAATCGAACGACCGATGCTGAAAATGGCAAGCGAAGCCATTCGAACACACGCTTCCACTCGGATTCCGGATTCTTAACCAGATCTTCGTAAACCACTGTGTGCGTGGACATACACGGATTCTGACGATACTGATTGATCAGCATCGTATCCACAAGCCACTGGACCGCCAGGAGTCCGGCGGCAGGCATGTCCCTGATCTCGCTTTCTGCATAACCAAGCTGGGTAATGTACTCAGAATAGGCCTTCCATGTGTAAGCAGGATCGATGCTGTTGGCATCCATCACGCCCATCTGAATTCCTCGCAGCCACGAATTCACGACAGCGCAGGGGTGTCGCAGCAGCATCAATACATCCGCGTCCAGCACCTCAAGAATTCTTTCAAGTTGAGGGTATGGTCGGTTCTTGACCACTACGCACTGTCCGCTGCCCAGCTTGCCTTTCGACAGCAGATTGTAAACAGATTCGGCCGGAGCGAATGTGCGCGCCGCAGCCCACGCCAGAGATCGCATCCATGCCGGGGCTATCAAATGATCCTTAGGAAAAAATGGCGGCTTCTGAGTCAGCAGGCCGGGACTTGCAAGAAGGCTCATCAGCGAAGCAGCGTCCGTTTCATCACCCTGCCCTGCCTTAATCCTGGTAAACAAACTGCGATGTTGTTCTTTAGCTGCCAGCTGGTGAAAAGGTTCGTGACATCCATGCACCGAAGGATGGGAATCAATCACCTTGTGGGCCCATGATGTCCCGCCACGCGCGCTTCCTGCAAGCAGAATGCAACGGGGCTTTTCGACCGTGGATGCGGAATCGCTGTGGGTAACCGAAGGAGATGCTGTCGCCGTCTCCATAACCGACCTCGAGTTGGACAAGATAATAGGCCTGACGTAGCCGCTGATTTGCGATGGCCGGAAGGATCAGCCGCATCAATTCAATTCTCCGCCGTGACTGGCGCATCACAACTCAGCAGACGGTGAGAGATTAACACCGACATTTCGTGATGACGTGAAATCTGTGGCGACGTCAGATACAGAAATCGAAACTGGCGGTCGTAAAGTTCCTGGATTCCGTGTTGTGGACATTTGACGACAAGGGGGCGCAAACCAATATAAGTAAACTTAAAAATCAGGGATGCAGCCAGCCCGTTGGAACAGTGGGGACCTGAATTGGCAGCGTCGGATTGATGGACGGTGCATTCCCGCGAAGAAGTGCGATGCGAACACTCTGGATTGGTTTGGTTTGCAACCGATTGCTCAGGGCGAGTAACAAGTTGCACCTCGATCGCTGGTTCCGAACGTGTGATGATCTGGCCGCAAGAGATCCGGTCCGTTTGATCGCAGTGCGCATGGACCAGAACCGCTCGGGGGCCAGAGTCACACAGGGATCACGAAGCCGGCCCGCTTTCAACGGGACAGTTCTGGTCATGAAAAGGTGGTCCCTTATTGGTACCTCAGGGAACCGCTCCGTTCTAACGACCATATCAGCGAGAATAACCCCCGTATTTCAGCCCTGAGTCTGGTAATTCACCAGTCCGAGGTCTTCCATCGAATGAAACAGCCACGAGGGACGCCATGGACGATCGATGGACCACTGCGAACTGATGATGGAGCAGAACAGGAGCAGATACAGGAGTGTCAGCTTCTTCCGGGTGTCAATTGCATGCGTTACGCCCGGAAGGATCGCGAACCACCAGAATGGAGTCAGCCAGAGCACCCAGCGCAGCGCTGCGGTATTGCCACCGTAGTTGTAATTCTGGGTCCGCGACAGGTAGAAGCCTAATGTCACTACCGTCAGGAATAGTCCCTGTCGAAACACGGGAGACAGAACGCGCCATTGCCACTCCACCAGTTGGTCGCCGGACATTGCCTGAGCTTTGACGGGCTCACGAACACCAACAAACCAGCCGGGGATAATGAGCAACAGGATAGGAGAAAGCGACACAATTCCATGATGACCGAGAACGCAGTGAAACAAGTAAACCGGCCATGATTCGTTATTGGCGTCCATGCCACGAGGCTGGCTCCAGTAACTTGCGATCCCTTCGTGGACGTAGACGTATTTCTCAGTGCCGTAATACATGTAAAACGGCTTAAGGCCTCCGGTACAAATCCAGTTGGTGATAAAAAAGGCTGCGAGTGGTATCACGGCTGCTGGAACGAAATGAGACAATGTTCGACTGTAGGATTTCTTCATCGCGAACAGAAAACACAACACGCCAAACAGGGCCGACGGCAGTTCAAAGCAACTGGCGAATGCAGCGTTGATGCCGAGGATGATAAAGTCGTCGGATCCGCATCTTCGTTTCGCGATGCGATCGACCTGCATCCGAATCATGGCGCTCAGGCAGAAGACCACGCACACCGCCGCAGGCGTATGATTGTTCAGCGTTGTCACGTATGGATTCAGCATCGAACCCAGGCCGATGACCGCGAGCATAAACAGACGGGAATGCTCCGAAAACTTCAAAAGGCGAAGAGACTGCATGAATGAAGCCAGAGCTAACAGCATCGGCAGCAGATTCACAAAGGACAGCAGTAAGCGAATGACAAAATCGGTATTGCCAAACAGGCCGAATCCCAAAGTCACACGTTCGAGCCAGTAGAGGCCAGCGACCATGGTGGAAAGCAATGGGGGTTTTGAAGAGTAAAAATGCCACGGCTCTGTCTCGTTGGTTCGGTGTCTCACCTTGTCGATGGTTGAGAAGCGTTTATGCTGATCAATCTCATCGATTTGGTAGGTGCCGCGTTCAACGAGCGACCAGACCGTGGCCCACCTGGAACGATCATTCGCGCTTTGAAGTGGAGTTGCCCGAAAGACGGATGCAGCCATCAACGCTGCAACACAGAGGAACAAAAGTGTTTCGCCGGTGGAGGAAGGCAGTTCGTTCCAGGAAGCTCGATCACTCTGAGCCGCCGGTGGTTTGTCCTGTCGGGGATTCGAAGATTTTACCCCATGTTCAGCAGAGTCCTCCGATGACGTCGCCCCCGTTTCTCTTTGAGGATCTGCGGCTGGGCCGCAAACGTCGGCGGGTGTCGCCGTATCCGGGGTGGTTTCTGTCGGTCGATCCTGGTCGGCAATGTGTGCGTTGTCGTCGTGTGCGTCAGCTTTGATGTTGGAATCATCCTTGGCAGGGGATTTCTGATCGGAGGTTGCCTCAGGCATCGATTCTTCCATGAGCGGCCTGATTGGCGTTATGGTTGATTCGGGTTGTCCCGGTGGCTGGCCATCGCCCTGCGTTGGTTCAGGCGACTGTGGAACAGCCTGAGAAGTCGAATGTTCTGACACATTCTTTTGTGCGTCCACGTTTTCCGCAGATTCTGTTGAGCTCTGCTGGTCACCCTCTGCACCTTCCTGATTCACTGACTTCTTATCGGTTAAGCCTTGGGAGTCTGGCTTAGTCTTGGATCGTTTTCTGGACATTCTTCAGAATCACTCGCCGGGCATGGCCCACTCTGGTAGAGCCGATGTGAACGTCTGCCGACGGCCGTTTAGGTTTGTAAAAGTAATCGAATGAGCATGCAGGCACATTGCCGCCTCCGTTGGCCACAAAGTGCGATTCGTGCCAAGTCTGGCCTGCGGAAGATATGCCGGATCGCCAACGATTGGCAGGCTCAGTGCCCACAGATGGGCTCGAATCTGATTCGTTCTTCCGGTACGGGGCACCGCCCGAATCAGTGAAGTACCGTCTTTGAGGCGAGAAATTACGTGGAACTGAGTCAGCGCAGCGGCCCCTTTGCCGTCTGAAGCAATCGGCCGAACTGCTCCAGTTTCGGGATTCTTCTGCAGTGGTCGTGCGCATTCGAATGCATCCTCCACTGGCTGGCCATGGACTCGCGCTACATAGCACTTGTCGATGGTGCGATTCTCAAACTGAGGCTGGATGAACTGAACGCTGGACTGGTGACGGCACATCACCAGAACTCCCGACGTATTCGCATCCAGACGGTGCACCATCAAGGGGCTTTCCGGTGCGTAGACCGTGTTGATGAAATACTGAAGTGTATTGCGATTAAAACGTCCCCCGGGATGCATCGGAAGAGGAGCGGGCTTACCGATCACAATCAAATCCTTATCCTCGTGGAGGATCTGAATGTCCGCATTGACGGCGGGTTCGACCGTATTCGGCAGAAGATGATCGAATTGTTCGCCTGCGTTCACCCTGCGGTCCGGAGAAACTGGATGTCCCGCAGATGGCTGTTGCGTGCCCCCGGTGTTCTGCGTTTTCGATGATGCGGGGACAATTCGGCCCTCGAGAATACGTTTCAGCCACTCCTCTCGACCGACGTGCGGGTGCCAGCTATCAAGAAAATCGAGCAGCATGCTTCCGGCAAATCGTCCGGGCACATTCAGGGGACGAACATTCGCATACGGCATGCTTCCGGGCAGCGGAGTTGCCAGTTCTGCAATCCGGCGATGACGGCGATCCAGCAGCGATTGATCGGAAGTGGACATCTGAGAGGAATCAAGGGGACGCTTGAATCAAACGGACAAGTCAATTGAATAACGCAATGTGTGAATAACGCAATGTGCGGTATTCAAGGCGATTCTGTCAGCAGACGGAAGTCGCGCAATGCCTGGTCCACGGTTTGAACCGGATCAATTTTGACTTTCTTCCGGGTGGAGTTCCTGTTCTCCAGTCGTTGAGACCGAATGTTTCCTGCTTGCCGGCGTTGTCCACCGCAGCAAAAGTGGCAGCAATACCAGGTCACCGACCATTCCGCCAGCCATCGAAAGACTCAGCAACGCCCCAAAATAGATCAGAGGAATGAAAGAGGAAACTGTCAGAACGAGGAAACCGAGCATCAACGCCAGATACGCAAGCACAAGTGCCCGACCGGCCCCAGCGTGTGCAATCTGCAATGACTGCTGAATTGAATTCTCACGGCGGGCACGTTCGAAAGCGGCGATGTAGTGAATCGTGCTGTCGACAGTTAATCCCATTGAAACGCTTGCAATCATCGCTGTCCCGATGTTGATCGGAATACCAAGCATCCCGAGAGTTCCAATCACGATGACTACGGGGAATGCATTGGGCAGAATACTGATCAGTCCGATGCGAAGACTCCGGAAAGCGATGGTCATGCTGATCAGAATTCCAAACGATGCCACCAGAAAGCTCTTTAGCTGATCGGCCAGCAGACTTTCGATAATGCGTGCCAGCAGTACGAACAGGCCGGACGCGGTGGCCTCTGTGTGGCCGCCAAAATGGTTAATTTCGGAAGATGCTTTTGCACCGTCTGCACCAGCCCCGGCGTTGTTGCTGTCCGCGAAGCTGTTCTCGCTCAGTTCGGCGAAGTGCCTGCGAATGACCGCACGAACCTGATCAATCTGTTTCAGCTTTTCTTCAGCCGACTGCTGCTCTACTGATCGCAGCAGAATCCGCATTCGACCGGCGGTTTCGTTGTAGAAGGCGGCGACCAGATCAGACTGGCGACTCCTGAGCCTCTTCAGTCTTGTGACTTCGTTGCCCAGTCGAGGAGGCAAATCAATCGCATCGCTCAACGATAACACGGAAACATCAATTCCAGCCTGACGTAATTCGTGCAGCTTGTCCGTCAGCGAACGGACGGACTTCAGAAAATCTGTGGAAAGTTCTGTGGGGACATCGAATGCAACTTCCCACGTGCCAGCGCCGCCAAGATTCGATTCGACGAATTTCAGTGACTGAACGATCGACGATGATTCGCGAAAATTCTTACTGAAATCTGTTTCAACCGTGAGGCGAGTCAGTCCGGGAGCCGTCGCCAGAACCAGAACAAGACAGGTCATCGCTGCCCACAGCGGGTGTCTGTCAACCATGTGCGCCAATCGGTTCAGTACCTGGTCAAGGCGATGTTCAAGAGGAGCGCGTCCCGGGGTTTCCACATGTCTTCCTGAGGCCATCATTGCCGGAACGGATGCAAATGTGCAGACAAAAACCATTGTCGTACCACTGATCATCATCACTGAAAAACTGCGGACAGGCACGATGTCGGAAATCAGAAGTGAACCAAATCCCACGGCTGTCGTTGTCAGAGCCCAGAAGACGGGGCTCCTGAGTTCTTCCAGTGTTGCAACCGCCGCGCGACGCACATCCAGGACGCGGCGGTGTTCACGAAAATGAACGATCACATGCATCGTTGTTGCTATGGAAATCACGGTCACCAGGGAATTCAGCATACTGCTGACCATGCTTAACTTCGCGCCAGAGAGGACAAGGGCTGCGCGTGTTAAGATCACCGACGACACAACAATTCCGATGGGTGCGAAGACCCAGCGAAAGCCGCGAAAGATAATCAGCAGGACACACGACAAAACAAGAACTGTGAACAGATAAAGCGTATGTCCGTCCTTCTCCACCAGGTCAAACATATCAAAGATCTGCACGGGTTCTCCGGCAACAGCCGCTTTGGCGTCGAAGTCGCCTGCCACTCTGCGGATCTGATCGATCGTTTGACTTCGGGTGGCCATCGCCTCAGATTCCGGCAGAAGCTCCAGCACGATGGCAGTGGTTGTTTCATCCTGTCCGATCAGGATTCCCTCAAACAAGCGAAGCATCCCTGCACGCGTGTTTCGACTCGATGGAGCCTTCTCGAGCAGATTGACGAGATGGCGAGTTTTTTCCGCGGCAACACCCTGGATCTGGTTGAGTTGATCGGCCAGACCGGTAATGCGATCACTTGCTTCCGGGGACAAC